>CALVSO010000001.1 GCA_944359055.1 uncultured Bacilli bacterium
AACATTAATATTTTTTATGTAACATTTTCACTAATTATTTATTTTTAATGATGTAACATTTTTACTAATTTTTCACATACTTTTTGAAAAAAAATAACAAAAATATTATCTATACAATATTATATTCAATTATTAAAAAAATATTTGTTAAAATTTTAGTAATAAACAATAACCTAATTCATATATTTAAAGTGTAGAAAGGAATAAGATATATGGAAACATTAAAAGTAGGATCAAAATCAAATCCTAATTCAGTAGCTGGAGCACTAGCGAATGTATTTAGAGAAAAAGGAAGCTTAGAAATTCAAGCCATAGGAGCAGGAGCTTTAAACCAAGCAATTAAAGCAATAGCAATTGCAAGAGGATTTGTAGCACCATCAGGAAAAAACTTAGTATGCATTCCTGCATTTACTGATATAGTAATTGATGGTGAAGAAAGAACTGCTATTAAATTAATTGTTGAATCGCGATAGTTAATAATTTAACTAATATACTAGACACCAAATGGTGTTTTTTAAATTTTTAATAATTTTTGAAAAAGTGTTGATTTTTACTCACAAAGATGATATATTTGTGTTGAAAAATTGATAAGTTTTATAAGATTTTAACTTTAAAATTTTTATCATTTTTTATATTAACATTTATAGTTTAATTTATGAATATGTAATAATAAATAATTTAGAATAAGAGTTTGGGTGTGAGTAACAATATGAGAAAAATTATTTTTATTGAAGGATTACCAAATGTTGGTAAAACTTATTTGATAAATAAGATAAGAAATCTTAATATGAAAAATGTATTTATTGTAGATGAAATTATTAATCCTAATGTAAATAATCATTTTGCTGATGCTGAAGATTTATTTTTAAAAAACGATGAAATGAAAGTTAGTAAATATAATGAAGGAATTATTATTATTGATAGGGGACCAATTAGTACTTTAGTATATAATCAAGTTGCACACTTGATTGATAATAACTATAATTGTAAGTATGTTGAGGAATGGTTTAAACAATTTGTTGATATTTATAATGATGATAATACATTTAATTATTATTTAAATAATCCTTTTGTGTATGAACCATCTCTTGATGATAAATCAAATCCTTTTGGTAGTATTGACAATTTAAAATTAACACATTCTTTAACAATTTACAATTTGAAAAAATATGCTAAAAATTTCAGAGAAATTATTTATAATAAAGATAATTTAATGGAGGTTATTGATGAGATTATTAATTAATTTGTGTGCACATGATGGAATAATAAGCCATTATGCAGGTGTTGGAACCATTGTAAGAAGGTATATAGAAGCAATTAAATATTTATTAGATAAAAATAATATAAATTATCATTTAAATTTATTCACATTAGAATTTAATAAAGATAGTATGGGATATAATGAGAATATTTGGAAGGAACATAGTAATTTAGATAATACATCTATTTATATTTGTTCTAACGGAACAAATGGTGAGACTAGTTTTGGAAATATACATAATTGGAGATTAGCTTCTAAAAAAGTTTCAGAAATTATAAATAAAATTGATTTTAAAAAATATGATTATGTCATAACTTTAGCAAACGATACTCCATTTGCTGGATTGCTTGAATTAGTAAAAGAAGAAGAAAATAGCATTAAAGCATGGATTGCTCATTCAACTGGAAAAATATATAATGAAGACATGTCATTATCAAAAGAAAATCAAACTAGGAATGAAAGATTAGAATGGGAACAAGATGTAATTGATTATATAAATAAACATGATAGAACATACCTTATTTCAACAGGAAAATATATAAGGAATCATATTATAGATGAATATGGGTTAAATAAAGATAAAAATATAGATATTATAAATGGTGAATTGTTATTTAGAGATAATATTTATGATAAAAATGATAGAATGAAGGAAATATTAAAAGAATTAGAAAAATATAATTCAATTATTTTGTCTTTAGGACGAGCTGAAAAATATAAAAATTTAGATAAAACTATGTTGCTTGGTAAAGAGATGGAAATTAAATCTGTTGTTATTACACAACAATATTTTGAAAACCAACCAATTGTAGTGGATTATAAAAAGTTAGCTTTGGAAACAAATTCTATATTGTATGTCGACGAACCATTTTCTCTTCCACAATATCTTGTTCAAAATTATAGTAAAAAAATGATTATGCTGATACCATCAGAAAGAGAAATTTTTGGACTTGTTATAAATGAAATGAGAAGATTTAACAAAGATAATGTTCTTATAGTTGCTAATAAAAGAGGTGGTCTTATTGAACAAATAAATGATGGTATTGATGGCATTTTAGTTGATTTAGATAATATTGCTGAGACAAGTACAAAAATTAAAAAATATTTTAATGATGTTGATATTAAAAAGCTAAATAATGCCGGACAAAAAAGATTAAGTAAAGATTACGATTTAATAAAGAATTTTGATTTATTTTTAAAAAGAATATTAGGTGATGCTTATGAATAGATTACTTCCAATAATTGATGAAATGGATACAATAGTTGATTCAAGATGTACATTTAGTGAAACACCTATGGTAAAAAATTTTTTGTTGCTATCAGAAAAAGATAAATTACAAGTTTTGGCAGATTTAGTTCGGCAGACAATATTATATTCAGAAACTCCCAATCCGGATTTTGAGTTGAAAACCTTAATAGGAGATGATTATACTTCTTCTAAAGTATTTATAAATTATGTTAAGTTTTTAGGATTATATAACGATGTTAGACTTGCTATTGGTGGAAGCAGAAAAGGAATAGATTTAGATGGATATAATACATCACATTTTGTGGTCGTGGTTAGAGATCTAAACAATAAAGAATATTTAGTTGATACGACTCCTGATATTGGGTATAGCTTTGGAGAAGTAAAAAGAAAAGAAGATTCAAATATATATACTTATTTAACTTATGTAGATGAAGAATTAGATGAAATAATATATGTTATTAGGAAAAGTATGTATGAAATAAGTAAAGGATTATACCGTCAAGGACATATTGAACTATATAATTGCTATAAAAGATTATTTGATAGAGAATGTTTTAATGGACTACTACTAAAATTTTATGATATAGTTGATAAAAGTAGTTTTTTTCAATTAAAGAATATATTGGAAAAAGAATATGGTAGTAAAATTAAAAGATTAAAAGAATTAAATATTATGAATCAAGAACATAAGAAACGTATTATTAATAGATGGGAAGAACAGCTAAAATTTTTATTATCTCATAGTAAAGATAATAGAGCACAACAAAGAATTGCTCAACGTATCGTCGGTGAAAGAAAAAATAGTTTGACTTTAAATATTAATGGGCAAAATATTAAATTAAATAATATTACTCCAAGATTATTTTGGGAATTAGGATGTAATGTCGTATTAATTAAGCCATCTTCATTTGCTGTAGGTGTTTCAGCATCTGTTACTGAATATATGATTCCTGATAGAAGCAAAATTATTACTTCTTATGATGCTAATTTAGGTGCACCTTCAGAACTAGGATTAAAACCTATGAGTTATTTTCATCCACATGGAATGAAATATGAACAACAAATGTTTGGTACAAGTAGAATAATTTTAATACAAGATAATGCAAAAAAACTAAATGATAGGAAACATTTTATAAGAGAAAATTTTGTTCAAAAAATTGCGGGACATTATGTGAATTGGTTTGATGGAAGCAAGATGTTATGGGATCCTAGTTTAAATACTAATATGGTTCATTCAACAGATGATGCTAATGAGACTAGCATACATTTTTTAGCTGATTATCCTGAATATCAAGTATTTACTAGATATAATTATCCTAATCCAATATTAAGAAAGGAAAAGAAATAATGAATAAAGAATATGAATATAGTTTAAAAGTAAAAGATGTAAGTGAATTTATAAAATATTGTAATGATAATAATTATGTAAAAGAAGATGAGTATTTGCAAACAAGAACGCTTTTTAAAAATGGTGGACCTGTTATGGCTAGAATTACGGAAAATGAAATAAATGGTAAAGTAGAAAAGGTACTTAATTTTAAAGATGATAATTTAAATGATAATACTTTGAAAATATCAAGAGAAAGTAAAGATTTAATTGTTACTTCAGAAAATGAAGAATTTGTTGAATCATTACTTCAAATATTAGATTTAAATAATAAGAAAGTTTTAAAAAGAAAAAGATATGTATTTGTTAAAGAATATGTTAAGTTTGAAATTGATGAATATTTAGAGCCTATTATGAATGTTATAGCTATTGAAGGAATTAAAGAAGAAGTAGATAAAGTATATGAATCTTTATCCGAACTTATAAATATTCAAAAGGTTGATTAAAAGAATGAATAAAATCATTCTTTTTTATTTAAAAGTTTTTTGTTTGTAGCATAAACATATAGTATATTTTATTTTTAAAATTTAGTTTGAATTATAAAGATAATAATTTAGAGGTATGCGTTTTTACTATCAATTGCATCTTCGTTGTTTGAAAAATAATAGTAGAAACTAGTCATTCTTAAATTATTACTGCTTCCAAAGCGTAGCAAGAGGATTTGTAGCACCATCAGGGAAAAACTTAGTATGTATTCCTGCATTTACTGATATAGTAATTGATGGTGAAGAAAGAACTGCAATTAAATTAATCGTAGAGGCTAAATAGCCTTTTTTTTATATTCTCATATAATAATATGGTGATTATATGAAAGAATTAATAGGAAATACTCCTTTAATAAAAATAAAATATAAGTATCAAAATCAAATAAAAAATGTCTATGCAAAATTAGAATATTATAATTTAACAGGAAGTATAAAAGATAGAATGGCTTATTACATAATAACCGAAGCATATAAAAATAAAACATTAAAGAAAAATCAACCAATTATAGAAGCAACAAGTGGTAATACAGGAATATCATTAGCAGCAGTAGGTGCAAAGTTCAATAATCCTGTTTATATCTTTATGCCAGATTGGGTGAGTAAAGAAAGAAAAAAAATAATGGAAAAATATGGTGCTAAAGTCTATTTAGTTTCTAAACAAGAAGGAGGATTTGTGGAATGTATTAAAAGAGCCAATCAATTAGCAAAAGAACTTAACGGTTTTAGACCAAATCAATTTGAAAATAAACTAAATGAAGAAATAAATTACATGACGACTGCTCAAGAAATTATAAATAAAAATATAAAAATTAGTGGATTCGTAAGTGGAATAGGAACAGGTGGTACTTTGATGGGAATAGGTAAAAAAATAAAAGAAATGTATAAAAATTCAAAGGTGATTGCAATAGAACCAGAAAGCTTACCAATTATAAGTAAAGGAATAAACGAAGGAACACATAAAATTGAAGGAATAGGTGATGAATTTGTACCTCAATTATTAGACAGAAACATAATTGATCAAATAATATTAATAAATGATGAGGATGCAATAAATATGGCAAAATTATTAGCGAGTAAACTTGGTTTAGGAGTTGGAATTTCAAGTGGTGCCAATTTTTTAGGAGCAGTGCTAAGCAATTTAGATAATGTAGTAACAGTGTTTTCAGATGATTTAAAAAAATATCTTAGTGTTGATAACAAAATTAAAGAACAAGAAAACAATCTCATATCAAATAAAATAGAATTAATAGATTTTGAAATAGTTTAAATTGCTTGATTTTTTTTAAATATAAATATATAATTAAATAGGTGGTTAAAATGGATAATAATTTAAAAAGAAGCATTATTTTAGAACATTATCAAAATCCAAAAAATAAAGGATTAATAAGTGATAGCACATATTTGACTTCTAATACAAATAACGAAAGTTGTATCGACGAAATAAACCTAATGGCAAAAATCGATAATAACAAAATTGTTGACATTAGATTTGATGGTGAAGCTTGTGCAATATGCACAAGTAGTACATCAATCATGATAGATACATTAATTAATAAAACAATAGAAGAAGCTAATGAAATATATAATAACTTTGAAAATATGATAAATGAAAAAGAATTTAATAAAGATATTTTAGAACAAGCAATAGTATATGAAGACATATACAAACAACCTAATAGAAAAAAATGCGCATTGCTTCCATGGTGGGGAATAAAAAAAATAATCGACAAGGAAAATAAAAATGACTAAAGGATTAACTAAAACAAAAATAAAAGAAATATCAAAAATAAAAAAAGAACCCAAATGGATGCTAGAATTTAGGTTAAAAGCATTTGAAACATTTACAAATTTTGATAATCCATTTTTTGGACCAACTTTAAATATAAATTTTGATGAAATAAATTATTATAAAAAAGTAACAGATAAGATAGCTGATAATTGGAAAGATGTACCGGAAGATGCAAAAACAGTATTTGAAAAAGTAGGATTAATAGACGCAGAAAAAAAATACTTATCAGGTGTAGGAGCTCAATTTGAAAGTGAAGTTATATATCACAATATGTTAGAAGAATTAATTAAAAAAAATATTATCTTTTGTGATACAGATACAGCTTTAAAAAAATATCCAGATTTATTTAAAAAATATTTCAACAAACTAGTAAAATATGATGAAAATAAATATACAGCGTTAAATGGTGCAGTATGGAGTGGTGGAACATTTATTTATGTACCACCTAATACAAAATTAGATCGCCCTTTACAAAGTTATTTTAGAATAAATACAAAAAACATGGGACAATTTGAAAGAACTATAATTATAGTAGATGAAAATAGCGAATTACATTATATGGAAGGATGCACAGCACCAACATATACATCAGATTCACTACATGCAGCAGTTGTTGAAATATATGTGGAAAAAAATGCAAAATGTCGTTATACAACAATTCAAAATTGGTCAACTGACGTTTATAATTTGGTAACAAAACGTGCAATTGTTGAAGAAAACGGATTAATGGAATGGATAGATGGTAACATAGGATCTGGAATTAATATGAAATATCCAGCTTGTATATTAAATGGAAAATATGCTAAAGGAAATACAATATCTGTTGCAATAGCTTCAAAAAATCAAATTCAAGATACAGGAGCAAAAATGATTCATCTTGCCCCATATACTACAAGCAATATCATAAGTAAATCAATAGCCGCAAATGGTGGTGAAGCAAATTATAGAGGAACAGTAAATATCACCAAAAAAGCAGTTAATTCAAAAAGTAAAATAAAATGTGATACAATTATAATAGATGATTACTCAAAAAGTGACACAATACCTAAAAATATAGTTAGCAATAATACTTCAAATTTAGAACATGAAGCAACAGTTTCAAAATTAGATCAAGATAAATTGTTTTACTTGATGAGCAAAGGATTAAGTGAAGAAAAAGCTAAAGAATTATTGATAATTGGCTTTATCGATAAATTTAAAGAAGAATTACCTATGGAGTATGCTGTAGAATTAAATAATTTATTGAAAAACTATTTTTAATTTAAATTATAATATGTTATAATATTGTTGAAGAATAAAGGAGGAAACAATGAAAAAAACATTATTAGTATTAGTAGCATTAACATTTTTAGTAGGCTGTAATAATCAAAAAAAATATGAAGAAGCAATGAAAGAAAATGCAACAGCATTTTATAATGATTATCAAAAAGGTCAAGAAGGATTAACAAATCCAACAATTTCAATTAAGCAATTAAAAGAAGCAAATGAATATGTAGATGCAAATTATGATTTGAGCAAATTAGAAAAATGTACTGATGAATCATATATTGAACTAATAATTGATCAAAATACAAAAGAAGTTACAGATGTAAAATATTTCATGCAATGTGAATAAAACTTATCAAAAATGATAAGTTTTTTAATTTTTTGTAATTTTATATAATTTTAAAAATAATTTTTAATACTAATAAATTATGTAATTAAAAATTTAAAAACAATTAAAATAAAATAAAAAAATTAATAAAATAAATTCCATCAAAAATAAAAAATAATCATTTGAATCGCTTTTTAATAAGTGATATATTGTTCTCGAAAGGAGGAAAAAATGCTAAATCAATCAATATTAGTAGGCAGAATTGTTAAAGAACCAGAAGTAAGAGAAACAGAAAATGGTACAAAAGTCACTAACATAACATTAGCTGTTCAAAGACCATATAAAAATGTAGAAGGTGAGTATGATACTGATTTTATTTCTTGCGTCTTATGGAAAGGAATAGCCGAAACAACTGCTGAATATTGCAAAAAAGGTGATTTAATAGGTATAAGAGGAAGAATACAATCAAAAATTACTGAATATCCAAATGAGATAAAACACAATGTTATGGAAGTAGTTGCCGAAAGAGTTACTTTTTTATCAAGTAAAAAACAAGAAGATTAAAAATAACCCCGTTAATAATAAAAACGGGGTTAAATATTTATCCATGTATTTTTTTTACATAGTCCTCATAAAATAAACCATCTGGTTTCATTTTAAATATTTTAGCAATTTTTAAAGCGGTCTCATAACTTAATCTCCTTTTTTGATTTTCAATTTGCCAATAAAAAGATTTACTAATATTTAATTTGTCAGCCATATCTTGACAACTATAGTTATATTTCATACGATATTGTTGTAACTTACTCATAAATATTACCTCCTTATGTTAATTATACATTAACTTTATATTAATTTCAAGTAAATATTAACAAATAATTAAAAAAGTTGTAAAATAGAAGATATAATGATATAATTATGTTAACAATTTGATTACGGAGGTTTATATGATAATAGGTGAAAGATTAAAAGAAGCTAGATTAGCTAAAAAAATGTCACAAGAAACATTAGGTAAAATGTTAGGAGTATCAAAAGTTTCAATATGTGGTTACGAAACAGGAACACGTACACCAAATATGAGTAACTTCTTAAAATTAATTGAAATATTAGATCTAGATGCTAAATATGTATTAGGTATGGATGTTAAAGTGATTAATGAAGATAACGAAGAATATCCAGTAAAATTAGCTAAAACTGATATTCAAATAATTGAAGAATTAAAGAAAAATCGTGAATTATATAATATGTTTTGTTCTAATCCAAAAAGAACAGTTGAAAGAATTAAGAGTAAGTTAAATTTAAAATAATTACTCTTTTATTTTTAAAGTATTTGGGGTATAATACTATTAGGAGAGAATACTATGTATAGAAAAAAACAAAAAGAAAAAAGAAATAAAATAATAATTATATGTGTATTAATTTTTTGTTTAATAACAGGATTTATTATTAATGTAGTAATGACAGATAGAAACTTAACAATATTTGAAAAAACTATTAAAGATAGTGTTTTAACTGTTCAAAAAATATTAGCTTTCCCAATTGATTTTGTTTCTAATAAAATAAGTGAAAATAATGAAAAAAATAAAATGTATGAAAAATATATAGAATTAGAAAATCAAGTAAAAGAAAATGAAAAATATAAAGTAGAAAACGAAGAATTAAAAAAACAACTTTCTGATATGAAAGAATTATTAAACATAAATGACACCATTGCAGAATATACTTATTTAAATGCGAATGTAATAAATAGAAATTTAGATTATTGGAATGATACTTTAATTATAAATAAAGGTGAACATGATGGTATTACTAAAGATATGCCAGTTGTAATAGGAACTAATTTAATAGGTAAGGTTATAAGTACAACTACATTTAATAGTACAGTGAGATTAATTACAGCTACCGATGTTGTTGACAAAATATCAGTAAAAATTAAAAATGGTGATGATTATATTTATGGAATATTAAATGGTTATAATAAAGAAAATGATACTTATACAATTGAAGGTATATCACAAAATGCCAAAATAGAAAATGGATCAATTGTAACTACAACAGGAATGGGGGATATATTTCCTGCAGGAATAGTAATAGGAAAAATAACTGGAATAAACACTGACACATTTGATTTATCTAATGTTTTAGAAATGAAATCTGATGTAAATTTTGATAATATTAATTATGTTACAGTATTAAGGAGAAATATATGATTGTTTTAATATCAATGATATCATTTTTCTTAGATGGAATACTGTCACGATATATTTTACCAAATAGTTTATTTTTACCATTATTTACAATAGTTTCATTAGTTATTATCTATCCATATTTTAACAATGATAATTTTCGTTATTTCAAATTTATAGCAATAATAGGATTGTTATATGATATTGCTTATTTTAATACTTTGTTTTATAACTTCTTTATATTTATAGCATTAGGATTTATAATTGGATTAATCAATTATTTATTATCTAATAATATATATACAAATATATTAATGACAGTTGCAAGTATAACTGCATATCGAATAATAACTTTTTTAATCACGATTATTTTTAAAACATCATATCCATTATCTGAATTATTACAAAGCATATATAGTTCATTAATATTAAATATAATTTATTGTTTAATAATTTATGTGATAACTGAAATTTATAGCAAGAAAAATAAAATTTTAAGAAGCAAGTAGTTGACATATTAACTAATTATGTGATATTATTAAAAGCGACGTAATCCGCTGATAAAATTATTATGATTATAGTTTGAAAAAGGAGAGTGACATCGTGAATTTAATAGACAAAATTACTGAAAAACAAATTCGTAACGATATTCCTGAATTTAGAGTTGGGGATACAATCAAAGTAAACGTTAAAATTGTTGAAGGTAAAAGAGAAAGAATTCAAGCGTTTGAAGGTTTAGTAATGGCTATTCAAGGAAGTGGCGTTAGCAAAAATTTCATCGTACGTAAAGTATCAGGTGGCGTTGGCGTTGAGAGAACATTCCCAATCAATAGTCCAAGTATTGAATCAGTTGAAGTTGTTAGAACAGGTAAAGTTAGACAAGCAAAACTTGGCTATATCAGAACAATGACTAAACAACCAAAAATTAAAGAACGTCGTGTAAAAGAAGCTGCATAAGCTTTTTTTGTTTAATTTTTTAAAAAAATGTTATATAATATTATAGGAAGTGATAAGATGAAAATACTAAAAGAATTAGTTCCTTATGTTATAATACTAGTAGTAGTTGTTTTTATTAGAACATTTATAGTAACACCTGTTATTGTATCTGGAACATCTATGAATAATACTTTAAAAGATGGTGAAATATTATTATTAAATAAATTTGATAAATCATATGAGAGATATGATATAGTTGTTTTCGATTATAAAGATTCCAAATTAGTAAAAAGAGTTATCGGTTTACCAGGAGAAACTGTTGAATATAAAGATGGAATTTTATATATAAATGGAAAAGAGACAGAAGATCAATTTGCTTCAATTACTAATGATTTTAAATTAGATGAAGTAATACCAGAAGGATATTATTTTGTAATGGGGGATAATCGTAATAATTCAAGTGATAGTAGAATAATCGGATTAATAAGTGAAAAACAAATAAATGGAACAACAACATTTAGCTTGTGGCCAATGAAATTTGTAAAGTAAGTATTCTTACTTTTTTTGTGATATAATGTTATTGGTGACTCGTTATGAATGGTGTTTTAGGTAGTTTAAAAAATATGCTTAAGAGATGGCGTATAAATTTTAGAAAAAAGAAAAAACAAGATGAAATAAAAATTTATAATAGAAAAATAACAAAATATCCTAGACTTACATCTTTTATTTATAGCACAATAGCTATAATTTATTGCCCATTTGGTTATATGTTTGCTAAAAGTAGTAAGCAAGCAAGTAATGAACAACCTAAACTATATAAAAAAATAGAAAAAATAAATGTTAAATTAGATGAAATGATTGTTAAAAAAGAAAATAATGTAAAAACTATTGAAAAAGATATATTAGAAATAAAAAAACAAATTCAAATCCCAATGTCTAAAGAAAGCAAAAATTATTTTACATCAAAATTAAAAGAAATAGAAATAAAAACCAAATTTATTAAAAATCCTGATAAAATTAGTAATGTAGAAGCTAAAGTAATCAAAGAGTCATTAGAAAATAGTTCTGTTAAACATAAAAATGTCAATAAAAAATTACTTCAATCTTTACCTATTTCATTAGTTTTAGTTAAACAAAAAAAAGAAGATAAATTAAATTTTATAAAACAAGCAAATAAAGAATTAAAAAATATAAATGAACAAATTGAAAATATAGAAAATAAAATATCAAATGTTAATCAATACAATCATTTTTATGATTTAGAAAACGAATTAAAATATTTAAGAGAAAAAATTGAAACTTTAAAAGAAAAATATGAAGAAATAAAGGATTATTTGAATTTTGAAGTAGATTACGATAAATATGAATTGTGTAAAAGTCCTAAAAAAATAGATGAAACTTTAGAAAGAATTGAAAAAGATTTGAAATTGATCAAAACAAAGAAAAAAGAAATGTTAAATAAAAAAGAAGAAGATAAACAAAAAGATATAGAAGAAACAAAAGAAACTAAAAAACAAAAAGAAAAAAAAGAAGAAAAGAAAGAAAAAATTAATGACATCATTAAAGCTCAACAATTAATTTTAAATAATATTATAAATCAAAATAAATATTTTGATGATTATATGAAGAAAATCTCTAAATCAACTAATAAAAAAAGAACTATTTTAAGTTCACTATCTAATTTTGCCAATGTTGTTTTAAATTTTACAGTATCATTATTGCCAGTTTCATTATTTAAAAATAAACTATTAGGAACCTTAGTAAGTAGCATTATGATAAACAATTCTCTTAAAACAATGAGAAGAATGTTAAATCCTAGTTTAAAGTTAGATTATCAGTTATTTATTGATAATTATTATAATAGTAAAAATATTTTATATGATACATATCAAATGTGTGATAATTCACTACAAGAATTGACTTTATTAAAAGAAGAATTATTAGTTTTTGATCAAAATGATATAAAACAATTATTGTTTCAAATTGAGTTAATTGAGAACAATATTAAAAATCAAATGAAAACTTTAAATGTGAAAAGAGATAATCTTGAAAAAGTTTATGTTAAAGTAAGGAAAGAAATAAATTAAAATTTAATAGTTTTATTTATTGAATTTAATATTTAAAACAAAATTTTTATTGGTCTAGAATTTAGTTTAACAGAATAAGATAAAAAACAATTTGAAAGTGTGTGATTTTATGAATTCAAAATTTTTTAATTATATTTCAACTATCAGTTGTATTATTACAATAATTTTGTTATATATTTTTATAATAATTAGTGATAGTTTTTATATTAATGGATGCACAATTTTAATGTTCTTATTAATGTTATTGAATCCTATTGCCAATATATTTAAACTAAACAAAAAAATTATAAATAATCCTATATTTCATATTTTAATTGTTACATTGACTGGGTATATTTCATATATTTTAATAAATAGTATTATAAGATATAAAGATATCTTAAATGAAACTTTAGACAAATTATTAGCTATTAATAAATCCGTATTGTTTTTTTATGATAATTTTATATACATCTTAATATCAACTATTATTATATTATTAATAACTTTTATATTTAAAAAAAATAATGTAAAATCTAATAAAGATAATTCTAAAATTATGCTTTTAATAATTTTAATAACATCATTAGTACCAATATTAACCCATAGTAGTGTACCATTAATAAGTGCCGGTTTTAATATAGCGCTATTCATTTTTTCAATAATTATATTTTTTAAATTAAAACAAATAAATACGACAAATGAATTACGGAGTTATTATTTGATTTTGATTGTTTGTTCATTAATATCGATTAGCCCAATTGCCCTTGTTTTATCTATATATATGTTCTTACATTTAGATATTTTTGGATTACATATTTAAAATGGATTATAATTTATAGAGTAGATACAAAAATCTACTTTTTTTGTGGTATAATGGTAAAGAAAATGATTTTATGATTGGAAATTATGATTTAATAATAGCATTTTTACATAATTTGGTATAAAACTAATGAAAATTTATATCAAAATTCTAAAAAAACAACTTTCATTGTGAAAATTACGAAGATATTTAAGACAGTTGAGAATATAGAAAAGGAGTAATTACAATTTATGGAAAAATTTTAAATAATAACAGAAGGGAGAGTAGTGTATGGGTGACAAAAGTTTACAAATAACTAATCATGATTTTTTAATATATAAAGATTCAAACAATGATGTTAAGGTTAGTGTAATGTTAATAAATAATGATATATGGCTAACTCAAAATTTAATCGCCGAATTATTTGGTGTGGGAAGAAGTACAATAACTGAACACATCAATAATATATTAAATAGTGGTGAACTTACCGAAAATAACACCGTCGGAAAAACCGACGTTGATTATTCTAAAAAACCTGTAAAGATATATAATTTAGATATGATTATTGCAGTTGGATATCGTGTTAATTCAAAGAAGGCAACAAATTTTAGAATTTGGGCAACAAAAGTTTTAAGAGAATATATGATTAAAGGGTTTGTTATGGATGATGAAAGATTAAAAAATCCTAATTATATTTTTGGTGAAGATTATTTTGATGAAATGTTAGAACGTATTAGAAATATTCGTTCTAGTGAAAGAAGATTTTATCAAAAAATCACTGATATATATTCTTTATGTAGCATCGATTATGACAAGGATTCGGAAATTACAAAAGAATTTTTTAAAACAGTTCAGAATAAGTTGCATTATGCAATTACTGGTCAAACAGCTGCAGAAATTATATATAATAGGGTAGATGCTGAAAAAGAACATATGGGACTTACAAATTGGAAAAATTCACCTGATGGTCCAATTTATAGGTATGATGTTGATATTGCAAAAAACTATTTAAACGAAAAGGAATTAAAAGATTTAAATAGGATTGTCACTATGTATTTAGATTATGCTGAATTACAAGCTGAAAATCATAATGCAATGACTATGAAAGATTGGATAGAAAAATTAAATGTATTCTTACAATTTAATGGAAAAGAAATTCTTCATAATGCTGGGCAAATACCTGCTAAGGTCGCACAAGAATTAGCATACAGAGATATGATAAGTTTAAAGTTAAACAAGATAAATTATATAAATCAGATTTTGATTTATTATTGGAAGAAATCGATAAATAGTAAGTTGTGGGGGAGTTGTAAGTAGTTGAAGAAAAAATTAAAAATTTTAGCAATTTTTTTAATATTAGTAATTTTATTATATTTTATATTTAATTTTATTAGTGGAATTATATATAAAAATAAAATGAAAGAAATCAGTAAATTTAGTTCTAGTGAAATGATAGATTACACTTTAAAGAACAACAAAAATACAATTATTTCTATAGCAGTTTATGATGAAAATGGGATAACTTATAATATATATGGTGGAGAATATAATTTGAATTATGACTATGAAATAGGTTCAGCTACAAAAACTTTTACAGCACTGTTGATTTCTAGGGCAGTAGAAGAAGGAAAAATAAATTTAGATGATAATATTTCTAATTATCTAGAACTTGAAAATAGGTACTATCCAACTATAAAACGAATAATTACTCACACATCAGGATTTAAACCATATTACTTAAGTTTTCAAAAAATAAAAAATTATTTTTCTGGTGGAAATGATTTTTATAACATTTCAAAGGAACAATTATTAAAAGAATTAAATAAAACAAAGTTAGAAGATAAAGATTATGATTTTAATTATTCCAACTTTGGAATATCAACATTAGGATTAATATTAGAAAAAGTATATTACAAAGATTATAATGAATTGCAAGAAGAATACTTTAAAGAGCTAGATATGAATAATACCTCTGTTGCAATAGGAAAAGGTAATTTAAGAGGATATTGGAAATGGAATGAAGATGATGGATATATTCCAACTGGAGCAATTATTTCTAATATTGAAGATATGTCAAAATATTTAGAAACTTTAATCACATCAGATGAAAGTTATATTATAAAAACTCAAGAACCACTAACTGATGTAAGAGCAGTTAACGATATTTATAATATTTTTGATATAAATGTTGATAAAGTAGGAATGACTTGGATGATAGACAATAAAAATGATATTATTTGGCATAATGGCTCAACAACTAATTTTAATAGTTATATCGGATACAACAAAGAAAAGAAAGTTGGAGTTGTTGTATTATCAAATTTATCTCCTAAAAGTGATGTTAATATGACTTTCATAGGAAATAAGATATTGCACGAAATGTTAGATAAATAAAAAATAACAATAGTGGCCAATTACAATATGTGTAGCAGATAGTTAGTTGCTAATTATCTGCTTTTATAGTATTATAGATATATGAAAATAGTTATTTATGGAGGAGGTAAAAGTGAAAATTGCAAAGATTATATTATCAATAGTTACAATGCTATTTGCATTACTAGGATTATTAAAAGTTATATCTTTTGATATTGCAAATCCAATAATGTTTTTAGCATTAGCTACTTTATTAGTATTGAGAAGTATTGAGTATAAGAAAAGTAGAGAAAATAGTAGTTTTATACTAACTGTTATTACAGCAGTATTTTTATATGTTGTAGTTATTTATAATGTTTTTATAGCATAATAAATTACAATTTTCAAATACTTTATACGAAAGTATAGAGTAATTTTTCTTTTTATGATATTATAATAGAAATAGTAATTTATCGAGGAGGTATTTGTAATGAAAAATAAAAAAATTGGTATAGGTTCATTGTCATTGTTACTAGTAATTATTGCTTTCGTTTGGGCTTTTAATATTTTTGGAGTTTGTGTTGGAGATCACATTTTAGCAACATTGAACATACCTACTTGGTCTAATATGGCTAATGCGACTGGAACACATTACACTATTTTTTATTCATTTATATTTTTAATACCAGCACTAATATTATCTATTAAATATAAAGATAATTTGTTTACAAAGGTTGGAAAATGGTTATCAATTACTTTTATTGGAATACTTTTACTTGGATTTATATTTATGGTTGTATAGTAACAAATTACAATTTATAGAGTAGATTTATATCTACTTTTTTCTTTGAGTAAAAATGTGATATAATATATTAGATTTATGAGGAAGTGATGAAAATGAATAATAATTCAATTCAATGCTTGATACCGATTTAGTAAACCCTTTTGCGAAATCTTTATAAATAAAGGGTTTGTAAGCATCAAGATTTTGAATATTTTTTAAAAAATGACTTAAAAACAGCAAAAAAAGACCACAAATAGCAATTATTATCCAAAAATAGAGTATTTTGTTTTAGTTGATACCGCAAGGTAAACCCTCATTTAATATTATTGAAATGTTGTAAAGAAAGGAGTGAATTTATGTTAGAAAAAAACTTTAAGCAAATTATTAATATTATAAAATCAGATATAAAAGCTACAGGATTAAAAACTGCAATACAAGTAAATCACAACTTAATTGAATTATATTTTAGACTCGGTAAAATTTTGTATGATAATTATGAATATGGTAATAAATTTATCGATGAAGTAGCTAGTGAATTAAAATTAGAATATCCAAATGCTACCGGCTATTCTGTAAGAAACTTAAAATATATGAAAAAATTTTATGCAGAATATAAAGATGATGAACTTGTGCAACAGCTTGTTGCACAAGTTCCATGGGGACATAATGTAGTCTTAATGGATAAAGTAAAAGATAAAGAAATCAGAAAGATTTATTTGCAAGGTATAATAGAAAACGGTTGGGGAAGATCAATGCTTGTTCATCAAATTGAATTGAATTATCATCTGAGAATTGGTACAAGTGATAATAATTTTGTAATAACTTTACCTAAAGATAATTCTGATTTAGCAAACCACATTATAAAAGACCCATATATTTTTGATTTTATATCATTAAAAAATGATTATAAAGAACAAGAACTAGAAAATGAACTGCTAATTAAAATAAAAAATTTATTAGTCGAACTAGGGAAAGGGTTTAGTTTTGTTGGCAACCAGTATAAAATTTCAATGGAAGATAGAGATTACTATATTGATTTATTGTTTTATCATTTAGAATTAAGATGCTATATTGTTGTTGAACTAAAAGCTACTTCATTTAAGCCAGAATATATTGGTCAATTAGGGTTTTATGTAACGGCTATTGATGAAACATTAAAAAAAGAAATTGATAATCCAACACTTGGTTTACTACTTTGCAAAGAAAAAAACAAATTAAGTGTAGAATGGTCACTTAAAGGAACAAGTCTTCCAATTGGGGTATCTTCTTATAAGCTAAAGGAATATATACCAAGAGATATATTAGACAAATTGCCAACAGAAGAAGAAATTAATCTTCATATAGATATAGAAAGTAGTGATGAAAATGAATAATAGTCAAATTCAATGGTACCCAGGTCATATGGCAAAAACAAAAAGATTAGTAAAAGAACAATTAGACTTAATAGATATAGTTTATGAAGTAATAGATGCTAGAATGCCTTATTCATCTAAAATAAAAGATATAGATGAAGTTATAAAAAATAAACCCAGAATATTAATTATGACTAAATATGATTTATGCGATAAAAAAGAAACTGATAAATGGATTAAATATTATCAAGAACAAGGTTATAATGTTTTACCTATTGATTTAGAAAATAAACCAATTTTAAAACCATTATTTAATTTAACTAATGAAGTAATGCTAGAAAAAAACAAAAAAAGAGAAGAAAAAGGATTATTAAAAAGAAGAACTAGAGTATTAATAATAGGAATTCCTAATGTTGGTAAATCTACTTTATTAAATAGATTAGTTGGTAAAAAGGCAGTAGACGTAGGTAATAAACCAGGTGTTACAAAACAATTAAATTGGATTAGAATAAATAATGAACTAGAATTATTAGATACTCCAGGTATTTTATGGCCTAAATTAGATAATCAAAAAGTTGCTCTAAATCTTGCTAGCTTAACAGCAATTAAAGAAGAAATATTACCTTTATTTGATGTGTGTGAATATATTTTAAATACTTTAAATAAATACTATAAAGATAAATTAAAAGAAAGATATAATATTGAAGAAATAACTGAAGATATAGTTGATACTTTTGATATAATTGGTAAAAAAAGAGGCTGTTTAATTAAAGGTGGACAAGTTGATTATGATAAAGTAATCAATGTTATAATAAATGATATTAAAAATGGTTATATTAAAAATATAACTTTTGATAGGATTGATGAAATTGGATAAAAATGTTTTAGTTTTAGCTTACTTAGGCGATAGTGTTTTTGAAATAATGATTAGAAAATATTTAATAGATCAAGGAATTAATAAAGTAAAGACATTACAAAAAGAAGCTATTAAATATGTAAGTGCAAAAGGGCAATGTAGTTTTGTTACTAAATTAATAGAAGAAAACAAATTAACTGATGATGAATTAGAAATATTTTATAGAGGAAGAAATCATAAATCTAATTCTCACCCTAAAAATACTGATATTATAACTTATAAATATGCTACAGGATTTGAAGCAATAATAGGATATTTGTATTTAAAAAATGATTACAAAAGAATAGAAGAAATAGGAGAGTTGTTATGTACGTATATGGTAAAAATGTAGCTAAAGATATTAATAGTAAAGTAGAAAAAGTTTATGTTGTTAACAATTTTAAAGATAAAGAAATACTTAAAAATATTAAAGCACCTATAGTTTATGTTGATAAAAATAAATTAGATAAAATGGTTGATGGTGTTCATCAAGGAATTGTTTTAAAAATAGCTGATTATGAGTATAAAGATATAAGTGAATTAAATAGTGACATTGTTGTTATGTTAGATCATTTAGAAGATCCACATAACTTTGGAGCAATAATTAGAACTTGTGAAGCAGCTGGAGTTAAAGATATAATAATTCCTAAGGATAGAAGTGTTAAAGTAAATAGTACAGTTATGAAAACAAGCGCAGGTTGTTTAGATAGAGTAAATATTTATGAAGTTACTAATTTGGTTCAAACAATTAATTATCTTAAAAAAAATAATTATTGGATAATAGGAACTGATCTGGAAGGAACTGATTATAAAAATATTGACTATAAAGGTAAAATTGTTATAATAATTGGTAATGAGGGAAATGGAATGAGTAGGTTAGTAAAAGAATCTTGCGATTTTATAGCAACAATTCCTATGCTAGGAGAAGTTAATAGTTTAAATGCATCAGTAGCAGCTGGTATTATTATATTTGAAACAAGGAGGTAGATATGAATTATAAAGATTTTAATGATTATGAATTATTAGATCACATTCATAGTTGCAATGAAGATGCAAATGAAATAATGATCTATAAATATCGACCTTTGACAGTTAATTTAGCTAAAAAATTAATAAAATACTGTAATGGAGGTATAGACTTAAACGATTTAATTCAAGAAGGATTAGTAGGATTAAATGAGGCAATTAATTCATTTAGAGAGGATAAAGAAACAAATTTTGGAACATATGCTAAATTATGCATTGAAAGAAGAATGTATAGTTTGGTAAAAAGTACAAGAACATATAAAAATAAAATATTAAATGAATCAATTTCATTAGAAGATGAAGAAGAAACAAATATTGATAGATTTTTAATTGATAATTCTAGTAATCCATCAGATATGGTAGAAGAAAATGATTATCAAGAAAATATATTGATTGAATTAAGCAAGCAATTGACGGATTTAGAAAAACAAGTTTTTGAACTTAAAAAAAATGATTTTAATTATAAAGAAATTGCTGAAATATTAGATAAAGATCCTAAAGTAATTGATAACACAATTCAAAGAATAAAAACAAAATTAAAAAAAATATTAAATTTAAAATAAAAAACAAGTAATTTAAAATTTTACTTGTTTTTATTTAATTCAATTTCTTTCAAAATATCATTTTCTTAGAACCCAAGCGTTTGGTAAATATCTTGGCCCTGTATAATTATATCCGCGTGGTTCGTTTATAATCTTATGATTTATTGTTAGAGTAGATGAACCTCCGCCATCTAAATTAGCCGCATTATAAGCGCCATATTTTTCAAATAATGAAATCATATCTTTGATAGAAATTCCAGCACTTCCATTAGCCCCTCTACCATCAATTACTAAAAATAATACTATTCCATCTTTTCTTTGAGCAATTGCAGTTCTGTTGGCATATCCCCAACCACCATTACCAGATACTTCAGCGGATTTACCATTAACTATTAGAAAAGGCCCAAATGACATTGCATCAACAATACCATCTTTAATTGCATCTTCAGCACTTTTAGTAGTTAATACCAATACGCCATCTTTATTAAAACCTATTAATCCGCCACCATGAACATTAGAAGAACCAATTGATACTATTTTGCCATCTTGAATAGTAGTACCAGCCGGAGATAATACTTTATCATTTACTACAAACCCACTTGCATTGATTGCTACTAATGCATCATAATCTTCACTTAATGCATCTAATGTTTGACCGCCAGATTTTATATATTTTGAAGTAACAAGATCAATATTAGAAGAATCGTAAATAGCTACTAAATAACCACTATAATTTTTTTCATTGATTTCAATTAATTTATATAATGCGTCTTTATCACGTTCTAATATTTGTTGTTCATAAATTGAATCGTATTGATTTTTTGAATCGTTATCAAAATTTATATCCGAAGCATCAGTATCGCTATCAAATTCTGTAATTACATTATTTCTTAATGTTTCTATTATAATTTTATCTGAATATAATACATTAGCAAAATATTGATGATGTCCTGTTTTTAAAGCTGTTGTAATAAACCAATCTCGAAAATTAGGAATTGGGCCATATATTATAAATAAAACTATGATAGTTAGTATATCTATGATACTAATTATTATTGTTGATTTCTTCATTATTGCCTCCTAAAATAAAAGGTGATAAATAACTACCATTACCTTTTTTGATTTCTATATCATTTTTAATGTATAGAGCAGGTCTAACATAGTGTTTGTTATCTATTGAATCTAAATATAAATTATTATTTTCATCGATAATATAAATATTTGTTTCATCCATATTTGATATTGTAAATGTATTTTGTAAATCATAAACGAACATTTCATCAATAGTTAATAATCCTATTTTGTGTGTTTCATTGTTAAAAATTCCTTTTACAATCAAATCTTTTTCTTTAAAGTTATCATAATATTCATTATTTAGATAGTTTAATAAGTTTTTAAAATCAGTTTCATAATTAGTATTGTTTTCTTTTAAGTAGTCATCACTAACTATTTTTATTTTATCATTTTCTTTAGCAACAACTTTCCATAAACTATCGTTTAAATATAAATAGTGGCCAACAAATATATCATTTAAAGTTTCAAATTTGTTTTCCATTATTATATATGGATTATCGATACCACCACTGCCATAGTATATTTGTGTAGTTGGCTTTAAATCTATGACAGGCTGAACATTTACAAATTCAGAATTATTTTTTAAATTTATTATAGTTTCATCTTTTAAATAATTTAAATCTAGTGTGTTTTTAAATTCATTTAACCAATTATCAACTTTATTTTTTTCTAATTTTATTAATACATCATCGGTAGTAATTGTAATTGAATTATCTTCATTTATTTTAATGATTTGCCATGTGTAACCCATAAAATTTACATAATTATTTTTAGCTTCATCTGTAAATCGATATATATTATTCTCTTTAATTAGAGAGGGTGTTATTTCATATTTATCAATACTTTGTTTCACTCTTTCTGCTAATATATTGGAATAAACTGTATTATCAACATTTAAATATTTAAAGTATATTAATCTTCCTAAATAATAAATACCTAAAATAATTATAATACCAACACTTATTATATTAAAAATTTTTTGTTTTTTCTCACTTATCATATTTTAACTCCTTCATACAATGTCATCATTATATCAAATTTGTTACAAATAGACAATCATGTATTGTCTAGTAATTATTTATGTGATATTATATAGATAATGTAGGTGGTCCTAATGTTCGAAAAAGATAAATTAAAAGAAAATACCATATTTATTATTGCTTTAATTGGGATTATTTTAATTCTTACTATTATTGATATTTTTATTAATAATAAAGATAACATTTTTACATCTTTAACTGATGATAAAATAAATATAAATCAATTAGTAATAAATGAAATAATGACTTCTAATAAGGGAGCCTATACCGATTTAAATGGTAATACTTATGATTGGATAGAATTATATAATGGTTATGATGAAGATATTAATTTAGCTAATTATACATTAAGTGATGAAGAATCAGGTAAAACAAAATGGATATTTCCAAATGTGACAATTAAAAGTAAAGAATATTTAATTATATATCTATCAGGAACAAATGAAGAAGGAATGTACGCTAATTTCTCATTAAAAAAAGAAGGGGGAGAATTAGTAACATTAAAAAAGCCTAATGGTAAAGTAGTTGATTCAGTAAGAACAGAAAGTTTAGAAAAAAATACTACTATGGCAAGAGATAGTGAAGGTAATTGGGTTAAAACAAATGAAATTACACCTGGTTTTGATAATAACAAAGAGGGAAGAAATAAATATTTAGAATCATTAAAAACTACTGAAGATTATTTAATTATTAATGAATTTTTACCAAATAATAAAGGTAATTATAATGTAAATGGTGAATTTTTATCTTATATTGAAGTAAAAAATACAAGTAGTGAAACAATTAATCTACACGATTATTTTTTATCAGATGATGTATTAGAACCATTTTCTTGGCGTCTACCAAATGTTGAATTAAAAAGTAACGAAGTATATTTATTTTACACAACAGAATTAGATAATGCTAATAATACTGATTTTAAATTGAATAAAAGTTCAGGGACTATAATTTTATCTAAAAAAAATAAAATAATTGAACAAGTTGATTATACTAATGTAACAGGTGGTTATGCTTATATAAAATCTAATGGAACTTTTTATGAAGGAATAAATATTAGTCCTGGTTATGATGATATAGAACAATTTAATAGAAATGAAAGAAAAAATCCAGATGATTTAATTATAAATGAAGTTATGTCAAGTAATAATACTTATCTACCGCAAAATGGTGGCAATTATTATGATTGGATTGAATTATATAATAACAGTGATGAAACAATTAATTTAAGTGATTATACAATAACAACTGATGTTGATAATGTTAATTTGTATAAATTAGAAGATAAAGAATTAAAACCTGGTGAATATTACATTTTAATGGCTTCTGGTAATATTAATAATAGTAATAGTAGTTATAAACATACTAACTTTAAAATTTCGCCAACTGAAAGTTTATATTTATATAAAAATGGTAATTTAGTAGATTCAATTTTTATTTCTAGTATTCCTAAAGAATATAGTTATGGTAGAAATGAAGATAATGGACATTATTATTTTAAAACTCCAACACCTGGTAAAAATAATAGTTCTGGTATTAGTGCAATAGCTTATACACCGACATTTAATACTAAACCAGGAATATATAATGATATTGATAAATTAACAGTAGAAATAAATGGTTCTGGGACTATATATTATACTTTAGATGGAAGTGAGCCAACTACTAATTCTAAAGTATATAATAGTCCTATTGTTTTATCTGAAACTACTGTTGTTAGAATTATAAATTATGAAGAAGATAAAAAAACGAGTGAAGTTGTAACAGCTTCTTACATTATTAATGAAAATCATACTTTGCCTGTGTTATCAATTGGAATGGCTCCTAATGATTTTAAACGTATTTTAAATGCTGGAGGCTCTAATTTAACACTTCCTGCTCATGCGGAATTATTTGAAAGTGATGGCAGTTTTACTATCGATTGTGGATTTAAATTATTTGGTGGAAGTACTAGATATATAAATAAAAAAAGTTTCTCTTTAAAATTTTCTTCAAAATATGGTGATTCATCATTAGAATATAAAGTTTTTGATAATAGAGAAGCCACAAATTATAAATCATTAGTAATTAGAAGTGGGTCACAAGATAGCCAATTTTCAATGATAAGAGATGAGTTAGCTACTTCAATTATGGATGATTATGGAACAGTTGATGTTCAAGCATATAAACCAGTTATTTTATATGTTAATGGTGATTACTGGGGAATATATTATTTAAGAGAAAAAGTAGATGAAGATTTTATTCAAAATCATTATAATGTTGATGGTAGCTATTCTAATATTATAAGAATTGATGGTGAAGTAAAATATGGAACTAGAGATTTTTATAATGAATTATTAAATTTTGTTAAATATAATGATATTTCTAATAGTACTAATTATAATAAAGTAAAAGAAATGTTAGACGTTGAAAATTATATAGATTATTGGATAGGGGAATTATATACAACTAATAATGATATTGTTAATCAAAGATACTTTAATAATACTTTATTAGATAACGGTAAAATAAAAATGGTTTTCTATGATTTTGATTATGCATTTTATAATCAAAGATTTAATTATTTAAACTGGATGATTGATCCAAGTGGTATGAGTGAATATCATTATGATAATAAATTATTAATTAAATTATTACAAAATAAAGAATTTAGACAATTATTTTTAGAAAGAGCTTCTTATAACATGAATAATGTTTGGACAGATGAAAATGTTTTAAATAGATTTAATGAATTAAAAAATTTAATAGAACCTGAAATGCCACGTAATCAAAAAAGATGGGGTTATACTATGTCTACTTGGTATAGTGAACTTGATAAGTTAGAAAAATATATAAAAGAAAGAAGAAGTTATATGTTAAATAGTATCAAGTGGCATTTTGGATTATCAAGTAAGGAGATGGAAAAATATTTTGAAGATGTATAGACATGAATTAAAATTCATAATAAATAAGGCATATTCTGAAATGTTAAAAAATCAACTTGCTTTAATTATGGATATAGATGAAAATTCAATTGATAACACTTATTTTATAAGAAGTTTATATTTTGATGATATAAATAACAGTGCTTATTATGAAAAGGTTGATGGAGTAGAAAAAAGAAAAAAATATCGTATTCGTATTTATAATTTAGATGATTCATTTATTAGATTAGAAAGAAAAGATAAAGATAGGGATTTGACTCATAAAGAGCAAACAAAAATATCTAAAGAAATATATAATAAAATAATTAATAATGATTTAGATGATATTGATTTATCGGATGATTTATTAAAAGAATTTGTAACATTTATTAAAACTAAAGGATTAAAACCAGCAGTTATAGTTGATTATAATAGATTAGCTTATACTTATCCTTTGTTTGATACAAGAATTACTTTTGATGAAAATATTAAATCAGGTCGATTTAGTCATGATTTATTTGGTGATTGTCAAACTTATAATGTATTAGATGATGAAGTAGTATTGGAAGTTAAATTTAATGAAATGTTACCTAGTCATATTGCT
The DNA here is from genome assembly GCA_944359055.1 of uncultured Bacilli bacterium. Taxonomy (GTDB): domain Bacteria; phylum Bacillota_I; class Bacilli_A; order RF39; family UBA660; genus Faecisoma. The sequence continues at coordinate 26,325 of CALVSO010000001.1, forward strand.
TCTGTTATCATGAATATACCAAGTGTAAGACAAGCAATATCTAAATACGCATTATGTTTTGAAAAGAAGGAGATTTAATTATGGGATTTTTAGATTTAATTAAAAAAGGAGTAGTTGAAGAATTTACTGGAACAATTTCAACCGGAGATTTATTTTTATCACTTATTATTGCTTTTATATGTGCAATATTTATAACTTATATTTACAAAAAAACTTATACTGGAGTTTCTTATACAAAATCATTTGTTTTATCAATTATATTGTTATCTATGGTAACATCACTAGTAATTAGAACAATAAATTCTAATTTAGCTTTATCATTAGGTATGGTTGGTGCTTTATCTATCGTTCGTTTTAGAACAGCAGTAAAAGATCCGGTTGATACAATATTTATGTTTTGGGCGATAGCAGTAGGTATTATGTCAGGAGCAGGACTTTATTTAATTACTGTAATTGCATGTGCTTTATTAGGATTATTTTATTTGATAAGTTATTTTAAAGTATTTAAACCAATCGATAAATATTTGTTAGTTGTAAATACTAGTAAAAAAGATTCTTTAGAAGTAGCTAAGATATTTGCTAATAAAAATTGTACTTTAAAAACAGAATCTATTAAAAAAGATAAAGTGGAATTAACTTATGAAGTAATTGGTAAAGATTTTGCTAATGCTATATTAGAAATGAGAAATGATGCTATAGAAAGTATTCATATGATTAATATTAATTAATGATTTTTAAGATCATTAATTTTTTCATAATTTTTAATAAAATAATTGACAGATAAAGTGATCTATGATAATATTTATATAGACACGAAAAAGTGTTTTTATTTTGAAAAAATTTCATATAATTTAAGAGGTGAATTATGAGTAAAAAAGATGAAAAAAATAACAAAAAAGTAAGTGCATCAAAAAAAGAAGAAAAAGTTTCAAAAAAAGACAAAATTTCAAAAAAAACTAAAAACACAAAAAAGATTAAAAAAGAAAAAGTTAAAAAAGAATTGTTTTTAACTGGTGTAAAAAAAGAAATGGGCAAAGTTCGTTGGCCATTAAAAAAAGAAATGATTAAATATTCTATTGCAACCTTATCATTTATAATTTTCTTTGGTTTATTCTTTACTTTAGGAGATTTAATTATCGCAGGATTTAAAGTGTTGGTGGGATAATGGAAAAAGAATGGTATGTAGTAAACACCTATTCAGGTCATGAAAGTAAAGTAAAAGAAAAATTAGAAATGCGTGCTTCTAGTATGGGGCTTGAAGATTATATCTTTAGAGTAGTAGTTCCAGAACAAACAGAAGTAGAATATAAAGATGGGGTTAAAAAAGAAAAAGTTAAAAAGATGTTTCCTGGTTATATATTAGTTGAAATGATTATGACTGATGAAGCTTGGTTTGTTGTAAGAAACACACCTGGTGTAACTGGATTTATTGGAAGTAGTGGTAAGGGAGCTAAACCTTTCCCATTAACACCAGCAGAAGTTGATAAAATATTAGGTTCAATGGGAATGAGTAGATTAGATATTGCTAATGAATTACAAATTGGTGATCAAGTTAAAGTAGTTGAAGGACCGTTTGCTAATATGTATGGTAAAGTAACAAGTATCAATTATGAAAAACAACAAGTTGAAGTTGCTTTAGACTTATTTGGACAAGAAACTAATGTTGAATTAGAATTAACTCAAATTTCTAAAGCATAACTATTTACAAATTTAAAAAAAAGTGTTATTATTAATTCGCTATATAAATTTTTATATAGATGTGGGAGATTGATTTTGAGCGGATGATCATTATAACCACAACGCGAAAAATTAAATTTAGGAGGTGTTTTCGTGGCAAAACAAATAGCAAGTAAAGTTAAATTACAAATTCAAGCAGGTAAAGCTACTCCAGCGCCACCAGTTGGTACTGTTTTAGGTCCAAAAGGAATAAACCTACAAGAATTTTGTACAAAATATAATGATGCAACTAGAGATAAAATGGGAGATGTATTACCAGTTGAAATTACTATCTATGATGATAGAAGTTTCGATTTCGTAATTAAAACTCCACCTGCAGCTTTCTTAATTAAAAAAGCAGCTAAAGTAAAAGCAGGTTCAGCTAAAGGCAAAAATGGAATAGTTGGTTCAATTACAAAAGACCAATTAAAAGAAATTGCTGAAACAAAATTACCAGATTTAAATGCTTATACTGTAGAAGATGCAATGAAAATTGTTGAAGGTACAGCTTTAAATATGGGTATTGAAGTAAAATAACATAGATAATTCTATGTGGAAGGAAAAATCCGCTAGACCACATAAGGAGGTAAAAAAATGAAGAAAGGTAAAAAATACGTTGAAGCAGCTAAATTAGTTGAAAAAAACAAATTATATACTAAAGAAGAAGCTATCGATTTAGTTAAAAAAACATCAACAACTAAATTTGATTCATCTGTTGAAGTAGCTATGTCTTTAAACTTAGATACTAAAAAAGCTGATCAACAATTAAGAGGTACTATTTGTTTACCAAATGGTACAGGTAAAACAAAAAAAATCTTAGTTATTGCAAAAGGACCAAAAGCAGCTGAAGCTAAAGAAGCAGGAGCTGACTATGTAGGAGATACAGATTATTTAGAAAAAATCGAAAAAGAAAATTGGTTTGATTTTGATACATTAATCGCAACTCCAGATATGATGCCTCAATTAGGTAAATTAGGTAAAATCCTAGGTCCAAAAGGTTTAATGCCAAACCCTAAAACTGGAACAGTAACTATGGATATTAAAAAAGCAGTTGAAGAAGTAAAACAAGGAAGAATCGAATATAGAACAGATTCATATGGAAATGTTCATACAATTATCGGTAAAGTAAGTTTTACAGAAAAACAATTACTTGAAAATTTAGAAGCCTTTGTTTCATTAATTTTAAAAACTAAACCATCAGTTGTTAAAGGAACTTATGTTAAAAATATAAGTGTTTCTACAACAATGGGTCCTGGTATTAAAATTGATGCAAATTCTTTTGACAAGTAATAAATAATATGTTATAATTAATTTGTTGTGTGAAGTACCGTAGACAGTAGGAGTCAAATAGACTTAATATTTCCTACCGAGGACTTAGAAAAAAGTTTTCTAATGCTCTTACGGTAATGTAAGAGCATTTTTAAGTTTTGAAATGCGGTATTATATAGATAACAAGGAGGTGTAATATGGCAAATCAAAAAATAATTGAGAAAAAACAAGAAACAGTTAACGAAATAACTAACAAAGTTAAAGAATCATCTTCAACAGTTTTATTCGAATATCATGGTTTAACAGTTAATGAAACTATGGAATTAAGAAGAAAACTTAAAGAATCTGGTTCAGAATATAAAGTATATAAAAATACTTTAGTAAAAAGAGCTTTAGATAGCTTAAATATCGATATGGACTCTGAATTAAATGGACCTAAAGCAATCGCTTTTGGTACTGATGCAGTTGCTCCTATCAAAGTATTAAGTGATTTCGCTAAAGACCATCCAGCATTAGTTATGAAAATTGGTTATGTAGATGGTCAAATAGCTGATATTAATATGTTAAAACAATTAGCAAGCATCCCATCAAGAGAAGGATTACTTACTATGTTAGCATCTGGATTAATGGGTGTTGTAAAAGATTTATCAATTTGCTTAGATTTATATAGTAAAGATTTAGAAAAATAAGAAAGGAATGATTAGAATGGCAAAATTTACAAAAGAAGAATTTATTAATGGTTTAAAAGAAATGACAATTCTTGAAGTTAAAGAATTAGTAGACGCAATGAAGGAGGAATTTGGTGTTGATCCATCAGCTGTTGCTGTTGCTGCTGCTCCAGCTGCTGCAGTTGAAGAAGGACCATCAACAGTTAGTTTAGTATTAACTGCTGCAGGTGCTAACAAAATCGCTGTTATCAAATTAGTTCGTGAAATCACTGGATTAGGATTAAAAGAAGCTAAAGATGTAGCTGATAACGGTGGAGCTGTTAAAGAAAATATTTCAACTGATGAAGCTAATGAATTAAAAGCTAAATTCGAAGAAGCTGGCGCTACTGTTGAATTAAAATAATTAATAAAAAGCCTGTACGATTTTAGTATGGGCTTATTGTGTTTTTAGAAAAGAGGAAGATAAATGAGTTACTATTTTACTAACGATGAAACATTAAAAAGTGAAGTAAAAACAATAAATGTAATGATTAACAATCTTCCTTTTTCTTTTTATACTGATAATGGAGTCTTTTCTAAAAAAGGATTAGACTTTGGTACAAGAACACTACTAGAAAATTTACCAGATTTAAAAGGAAATATATTAGATATCGGTTGTGGTTATGGCCCAATCGGTATTTATATTTCTAAAAAAAATAATTTATTAGTAGATATGATTGATATTAATAGAAGAAGTTTAGATTTGGCTGTTAAAAATTCAAAATTAAATAATGTAAAAACAAATATATTTGAAAGTGATTTATATGATAATGTTAATAAAAAATATGATTATATAGTAACTAATCCCCCTATTAGAGTAGGTAAGAAAATATTATATAAATTATTGTTTGAAGCTAAAAATTATTTAAATAAAAATGGTGAATTATGGTTAGTAGTAAATAAAGATCAAGGGGCTAAAAGTTTAGTTAAAGACCTAAGTAAAGAATATGAAACTACAATTATTTGTAAAAATAAAGGTTTTTTCATAATTAGGGCAATAAACAATTGACATGTTGATAAAGATTTGGTAAAATTATAAATTGGTGGCATGTACTTTTGTTGCATGATAATATAGTGTATAGGGGTGAAAGAGTGGCATATACAACAAAAAAAAGCGGAGATTATCGTGAAAGAAGAAATTATGCAAAAACAAAAAATGCAATTGAATTAAACAATTTGTTAGAAATTCAAAAAAAATCTTATGATTGGTTTATGACAGAAGGAATCAAAGAAGTATTTGATGACATTTTTCCTGTAGAAAGTTTTACAGGAAATTTATCGTTGGAATTTGGAGAATTTTCTTTTGATCAACCAAAATATTCAATTAAAGGTTGCAAAGAAAGGTATGCAACTTATGCAGCACCTTTAAAAGTAGAAGCAAGACTTTTTAATGGTGAAACAGGGGAAGTTAAGGAACAAGAAATTTTCTTAGGTGATATGCCTATAATGACAGAAACAGGAACATTTATAATTAATGGTGCAGAACGTGTTATCGTTTCACAATTAGTTCGTTCTCCAAGTTGTTATTATGGTAAAGAAGTAGATAAGAAAAATGGACGAGTTACTATTACTTCACAAATTATTCCAACTAGAGGAACATGGTTAGAATATGAAATCGATTCAAGAGATGTTATTTATGTAAGAATCGATAGAACAAGAAAAGTTCCAATCACAACACTACTTAGAGCAATCGGTTTAAATAGTGATGAAGATATAATTGATTTATTTGGTGAAAATGAATTAATTACTAAAACAATTGAAAAAGATACAAATAAAAATACCGATGAATCATTAATTGATATTCATTCAAAATTAAGACCAGGTGAACCATCTACTTTAGATAGCGCGAAAAATCAATTAATTACTAGATTTTTTGATGCGTTTAGATATGATTTAGCGAAAGTAGGTCGTTACAAATTTAATAAAAAATTAAATGTTTTAGATAGATTATTGGGTAATAAATTAGCTGAAACAATTAAAGTTGGTGATGAAGTAATCGCTAACGATGGTGATTTAGTAACTAAAGAGTTATTAGAAAAATTAAAACCAGTTTTTGAAAATGGTTATGGTGTTAAAGAAGTATTAATTAATGAGGAATTAGATAGTTATAATAGAGTTCAAATTGTTAAAGTATACAATAAAGAAGGTAAAGTAACTAAAATTATTGGTAATGATCAAACAATTACTGAAAAAAGATTAACTATTTCTGATATTTATGCATCAGTATCATACTATTTAAATTTATTTGAAGGTATTGGTTCATTTGATGAAATTGACCACTTATCAAATAGACGTGTAAGACAAGTAGGAGAATTATTACAAAATCAATTTAGAATTGGTGTATCAAGAATTGAAAGAGTTATTAGAGATAGAATGAGTACTCAAGAATTAGCTGAAGTTACACCTAAAACTTTAATAAATATTAGACCACTAACTGCAGCAATTAAAGAGTTCTTTGGTTCATCTCAATTATCACAATTCATGGATCAAACAAACCCAATTGCCGAACTTGCTAATAAAAGACGTTTATCTAGTTTAGGTCCAGGTGGTTTATCAAGAGATAGAGCAGGTATGGATGTTCGTGACGTTAATCCATCACACTATGGTAGATTATGTCCAATCGAATCTCCAGAAGGACCAAATATCGGTTTAATTACTGCTTTAGCAAGTTACGCTAGAGTAAATGATTATGGATTTATTATGACACCATATCGTAAAGTAGAAAATGGAAAATTAACTGATGATGTTGTTTATATGACAGCTGATGAAGAATTAGACCATTACATATCTCAAGCAACTGCTAAAATAGACGAAAATAATTGTTTTGTTGAAGAAAAAATACCAGTTAGATATCGTGGCGATAATATTATGATTGAATCTAAAAAAGTAGATTATATCGATGTTTCACCACAACAAGTAATATCAATTACTACTCAAGGTATTCCATTCTTGGAACACGATGATGGTAAAAGAGCACTTATGGGTTCTAACATGCAACGTCAAGCAATTCCATTACTAAAATCAGAAGCTCCTTTAGTAGGAACAGGTATTGAAGCTATTTCAGCTCGTGATGGTGGAGCAGTTGTTATTGCTAATGCTGATGGTATAGTTGAATATGTTGACGGTAAAAAAATAATTGTTAAAACAAAAGGTGGTAAAGATACTTATTACTTAAATGGTTATGAAAGAAGTAATGCTGGTACTTGTTATCACCAAGTTCCTATTGTAAGAGTTAATGATGTTATTAAAAAAGATCAAATAATTGCTGATGGACCTTCAACTGATAAAGGTGAAATGGCCTTAGGTAAAAATGTAACTGTTGCATTCATGAACTTTAATGGATATAACTACGAAGATGCTGTGATCTTAAATGAAAGATTAGTAGCAGATGATGTTTATACATCAATTCATATAGAAGATTATCAAATTGAATGTCGTGATACTAAATTAGGTCCAGAAGAATTTACAAGAGATATTCCAAATATTGGTGAAGACGCTCGTAAAAACTTGGATGAAAATGGTATTATTAGAATCGGTACTGAAGTACATGATGATGATATTTTAGTTGGTAAAGTAACACCAAAAGGTATGGCTGAACTAACTAGTGAAGAAAAATTATTACATGCTATATTTGGTGAAAAAACCAGAGAAGTAAGAGATACATCTTTAAGAGTACCTCATGGTGGTGAAGGAATTGTTCACGATGTTAAAATCTTTACTAAAGAAGATTCTGATGAATTACCTGCTGGTGTATCTAAAATAGTTCGTGTTTATATAGCTCAAAAACGTAAAATTTCAATTGGTGATAAAATGGCCGGACGTCATGGTAATAAAGGTGTTATTTCATTAATATTACCACAAGAAGATATGCCTTATATGGCTGATGGAACACCTATTGATATCTTACTTAACCCATTAGGAGTACCTTCTCGTATGAATATTGGACAAATCTTAGAAATGCATTTAGGTGCAGCAGCTAAAGAGTTAAATATTCATGTTATGACTCCAGCATTCGATGGTGCTACTAGAGAAGAAATTATTGATGCTTTAAAAGAAGCTAAATTATCAGAAGATGGTAAAATGGTTCTATATGATGGTAGAACTGGTGAACCATTTGATAATAGAATATCAGTTGGTGTTATGTATATGATTAAATTACACCACATGGTAGATGATAAATTGCATGCTAGATCTACTGGTCCATACTCATTAGTTACTCAACAACCATTAGGTGGTAAAGCTCAATTTGGTGGACAAAGATTTGGAGAAATGGAAGTTTGGGCATTATATGCTTATGGTGCTGCTCATGTATTACAAGAAATGATGACTATTAAATCAGATGATGTTGTAGGTCGTGTTAAAGTATATGAAGCATTAGTTAAAGGAACACCACTTCCACCAAGCAGTGTACCAGAAAGCTTTAGAGTATTAATTAAAGAATTCCAAGCTTTAGGATTAGATATCAGTGTTTTATCTGAAAATGGTAAATTAATTGATATGAAAGAAGTAGAAGCAATGGATCAAGAAGGATTTGTAAGTGTTGAAGATTTTGAAAATAGTATTCAACCAATCAAAGAAAATAATGAAGAAAATACAAATGATTCTACAGAAGAAACAGATGAATTTGATGAATCAGAAGAAACAGAAGATAAGGAGGCTATGTAATGAATATTAATGAATTTGAAGGATTAAAAATTTCTATAGCTTCTCCTGAAAAAATTCGTTCATGGTCTTATGGTGAAGTTAAAAAAGCTGAAACAATTAACTATCGTACTTTAAAACCAGAAAGAGATGGATTATTTTGTGAAAAAATATTCGGTCCAACTAAAGACTTTGAATGTTCATGTGGGAAATATAAAAGATTAAGATATAAAAATATTGTTTGTGATAGATGTGGAGTTGAAGTTACTCGTAGTAAAGTAAGAAGAGAAAGAATGGGACACATTGAACTTGCAACTCCTTGTTCTCACATTTGGTTCTTTAAAGGTGTACCATCTAGAATTGGTTTAGTTCTAGATATGTCACCTAGGGATCTAGAAGAAGTTTTATATTTCGTATCATATGTTGTTTTAGATCCAGGACCAGCTCCTTTAGAGAAAAAACAAACTATTTCTGATAAAGAATATCGTGCATATTATGAAAAATATGGTAGTGCATTTAGAGTTGGTATGGGTGCTGAAGCAATTAAAGAATTGCTAGAACAAGTAAATCTAGAAGAAGAAGTAAATAAAATTAAAGAAGAAATTGAAAGTATCAAAGATTCAACTAGTCAAAAAAGAATAAGATTAATTAAAAGATTAGATGTTTTAAATGCTTTCTTAGAATCAGGTAATAGACCTGAATGGATGATATTAGAAGCATTACCTGTTATTCCTCCAGAATTAAGACCAATGATTCAATTAGATGGTGGTAGATTTGCTACATCTGATTTAAATGATTTATATAGAAGAGTTATAAATCGTAATAATCGTCTTAAAAAATTAATGGAATTAGGTGCTCCTTCAATTATCATTCAAAATGAAAAACGTATGCTTCAAGAAGCAGTAGATGCTTTATTTGATAATGGTAGACGTGGTAGAAATATAACTGGTGCTGGAAATAGACCTTTAAAATCTTTATCTAGTATGTTAAAAGGTAAACAAGGAAGATTTAGACAAAACTTATTAGGTAAACGTGTTGACTATTCTGGTCGTTCAGTTATTGTTGTAGGACCATCATTAAAAATGTATGAATGTGGTATTCCTAAAGAAATGGCTTTAGAGTTATTTAAACCACATGTAATTAATGGTTTAGTTACTAAAGAAATTGCTTCAAATATTAAAGCAGCTAAAAAAATGATTGAAAATCAAGATGAAAGAGTATGGGATATCGTTGAAGAAAAAATTGCTGAACATCCTGTAATGTTAAACCGTGCTCCAACATTACATAGATTAGGTATTCAAGCATTCCAACCTAAATTAATCGAAGGTAGAAGTATAAGATTGCATCCATTAGTTTGTGCTGCGTTCAATGCTGACTTTGATGGTGACCAAATGGCTGTTCACGTTCCTATTTCTGATGAAGCTCAAGCTGAAGCAAGAATATTAATGTTAGGTGCTAATAACATCTTATCACCTAAAGACGGACAACCAATCGTTACACCTGGTCAAGATATGATTTTAGGTAATTATTATATTACTATTGAAAAATCTAACTTAAAAGGTGAAGGAAGAGTATTTAAAAACGATAATGAAGCTTTAATGGCATATGAAAGAAGAGAAATTACATTACACACTCGTATTGCTATTCCAGCTCGTTCATTTAAACATAAAATATTCCCAGATAAATATTTAGATAAGTATTTAGTTACTACACCAGGTAAATTATTGTTTAATGAAATATTCCCTGATAGTTTCCAATATATCAATGACGGAACTGAAGAAAATATTGAAAAGATTACTCCAAGTAAATATTTTATCGATAAAGGTAAAAATATAAAAGAAGAAATAGCTAAAATGGAATTAGTTAAACCATTTGGTAAAAAAGTGTTAACTAAATTAATCGCTCAAATATATAAAAGATATCAAACAACTGAAACATCAGTTATGCTCGATAAAATGAAAGATTTAGGATTCAAATATTCAACATTATCTGGTATATCTATTGGTATTGGAGATATTATCGAATCTAAAACTAAACCAGAAGTATTAGCTGAAGCAAGAGAAAAAGTAGAAACTATCAATAAACAATTTAAACGTGGTTTAATTACTGATAGAGAACGTTATGAAAATGTTGTAGAAACATGGAACGAAGCTAAAAATAAAATAGCTAGTGAGTTGGAAGGATTTATTAAAACTCACAAAGATAATTCTATTTCTATGATGATCGACTCAGGTGCTCGTGGTAATATGTCTAACTACAACCAAATGGCTGGTATGCGTGGATTAATGATGAAACCAACTGGTGAAGCAGTTGAAATTCCAATTACATCATCTTTCACTGAAGGTGCTAATGTATCAGAATTCTTCTTAGCTACCCATGGTGCTCGTAAAGGTGCTGTTGATACCGCATTAAAAACAGCCGATGCTGGTTACTTAACAAGACGTTTAGTTGATGTATCACAAGATATGATTGTTAAAGAAGATGATTGTGGAACAACTGAAGGCGTTATCGTTGAAGCATTTATCGATGATAAAAATAATACTGTAATTGAAAGTTTAAGAGATCGTATTGTTGGTAGATATACAAGTAAAAGAGTTATTAATCCTGAAACTAAAGATGTAATAGCTGAAAGAAATACTTATATTACTGAACAATTGGCTGATAAAATTATTAAAGCTGGTATTACTAAAGTACCTATCAGAACAGTTTTAACTTGTAAAACTGAACATGGTGTATGTTGTAAATGTTATGGTCGCAACTTAGCAACTGGTTCAATTGTTGAAGTAGGGGAAGCTGTAGGTATTATGGCTGCTCAATCAATTGGTGAACCTGGTACTCAGTTAACAATGCGTACTATCAACTCTGGTGGTGTTGCTGGTGACGATATTACTCAAGGTTTACCTCGTGTTCAAGAATTATTCGAAGCACGTAATCCTAAAGGTAAAGCTACTATTTCTGAAATTAATGGTAAAATTACTAAGATTGAAGAATCTAATGGTAAATATGAAATTACTATTACTAACGATGCTGAAACTAAAGTTCATACAACAAATTATGGTGCTAAGTTATTAGTTGAAGTTAACCAAGAAGTAGAAGCCGGAGATAAATTATCATTCGGAGCTATCAGTCCAAAAGAATTGTTAGTTGTAACTGATCCAATTACTGTACAACAATATATCTTATTAGAAATTCAAAAAGTTTATCAATCTCAAGGTGTTAGTATTTCTGATAAACACGTTGAAATTATTGCTAAACGTATGATTTCTAAAATTAAAATTATTTCATCAGGTGATTCATATTATTTACCAGGTACTATGGTTAATATAAATCATTTTGCCGATACTAATAAACAATTGATCCTTGAAGGAAAAACTCCTGCTTTAGGTAGACCAGTATTATTAGGTATTACTAAAGCAAGTTTGGAAACAGATTCATTCTTATCAGCTGCTTCATTCCAAGAAACAACAAGAATTTTAACTGATGCAGCAATTCATGGTAGAGTAGATGAATTAAACGGATTAAAAGAAAATGTTATTATTGGTAAATTGATTCCAGCTGGTACTGGAGCTAAAAAATATCGTAAAGCTAATTACGATTTAGAAATACCTTATATTGATGATGAACCATTAGAAGCTTTAGAGCAAGAATTAATGGATTAATAAAAACACCTATTTTCTAGGTGTTTTTATGTATGTTTTTTCTTTTTCTTCAACTTTAGGTGATGTTAATGATTCCTTTAAAGTTTTTAATTCTTCAATTTGTTTTTTATAAGGACTAATACTTAAGTCTTCATCATCAGTTTTTTTTTCTTCTATATTCGGATTTTCTTTCTTTTTTTCTTCTTTCTTTTTATCTATTGCATAATATTGAACTGCTGTACCTAATTGTAAAACGTTGGTATAACAAGTTAAAGCAAATAATGAAATTGGAATATTTAAGGCTTTTGTTAAATATATTGCTGCTATAAGTACATATAAAACTGTTGTTTTAAATTTTCCTAATAAAGTTGATTTAGGATTGTTTCCTTTTATTTGTGCCTTAAAGTTTATACTTCCAATTATTGTTTCTAAAACTATTGTTGATAATATTAAAAGTGGGTTAGTGATTAAAATAGGTAATGATATTCCTATTACAAATAATTTATCACTAACAGCATCTAGTTTTTGACCATAGTTACTAGTTGCATTCCATTTTCTTGCTAAGAATCCATCGAAACAATCGGTTAAGCCTAATATAGAAGCTATAATAGTAGCTAAAGCAAAATTACCAACTATTGCACAAGGAATTAAAAAAACTGGTGCAAAAATTCTTAATCTTGTCAAAAAATTTGGGATTTGCATTTTAATTCTTTGAACTTTATTTTTTTCTTTTTTTAAATTATTTAAATATTCGTTACGATATTTTTTATATTGATTTATCATCTCATTAAACATATAAATTCCCCCATAAGTATTTTATCATATTTTCGGAACTTTTTAACATTTTGTTGCATATAATATAATGTATCTATTGATACATTTAGAAAGCTCGTAGGATTACGGCTTTCTTTTTTATGTAAAAATGTGGTAATTATTATTTTTTAGTGTACAAATTATGTCGAAAAATGTTATAATTATATAAGGTGAGGGTATGAAAAAGATAATTAATGTTATGTTTGCTATTATTTTTCTTTTTGTTAGTTTAATACCACCTGTTATGGCTTCGGAAATAAGATATGGCTATGTTAGTTCTACTTTAGGTAATGGTATTTCAGTAAGAAGTGGAGCTGGAACAAGTTATTCTAAATTAAGCGATGGATTGGGTGAAGGAGAACAAGTTAAAATATTAGCCGAATACAAACCTGATGATGGAACAAATTCTGAGTGTAGTTTATGGTATAAAATAGAATTTTATGAAGTTGATTCAGGCGTTGGATATGCATGTGCTGATTTAATTAAATTAATTGAAATTCAAACTGATGAAGACTTTGAAGAAAGTTTAAAAGATTTTCCTGAAAGTTATCATGATTCTTTAAGATTATTACATACAATTTATCCTAATGCTATATTTAAAGCATATGATACAAGATTAGATTTTAATACAGTTGTTAAAAATGAAGCAACTTTGGGTAAAAGTTTAATTTGGGATTCAAATAATTCAAGAGATGGATTAAAGCACATGGATAGTTATAATTATAAAACAAATAAATTTGCTAATGATTATCCAGGCGGTGGCTCTACTTGGTATGCGGCTAGTGAAGAAACACTTGCATATTATATAGATCCTAGAAATTTTCTAAATGAAACTAGAATATTTATGTTTGAAAGTTTATCATATAGTGCTTCTACTCATACACTTGATGGTGTTTCTGCTATTTTAGCTGGCAGTTTTATGGCTAAAGAAAAAGTTGATGGAGGGAGTAAATCTTTTGCCCAAGTTATTTATAGTGCAGGTACATCTTATAAAATAAATCCATATTATTTAGCAAGTCGTATTTTACAAGAAACTGGATATACTAGAAGTGCTTTAGTAAAAGGAACTTATCCTAGTTATCCACAATTTAATGGTTATTATAATTTCTTTAATTATGGTGCTACAGGAAAAAATGTTGTCTATAATGGTTTGGAATATGCATATAATAAAGGCTGGAATTCCGAAGAAAAAGCTATTAAAGGTGGTTCTAGCTTAGTTGGTAAAAATTATATTAATGTTGGACAAGATACAAATTATTTTCAAAAATGGGATGTTGTTTGTGATAAAACTAATATAAGCAGTTGTAGTTTTTATTCTCATCAATATATGCAAAATATAGAAGCTCCATATAGTGAAGCAAATTCTACATATAAAGGATATAAAGAAATATTTGGAGATAAAATGTACGATCAAGTTTTTATATTTACAATACCTGTTTATAAAAATATGCCTGATAAAACAGTTTTACCTAGTGAAAAAAATCCTATAAATTACTTGAAAACTTTGACCGTTAATGGAAAAAGTGTAGCTAATTTTAATAGTTTAAAAACAAATTATTCTATTACTTTACCAGCAAGTACTGGAAGTATAAATGTTGGTGCTAGTGTTATTGAATCAAGATCTTCTGTTAGTGGTACAGGCGATATTAAAATTACTAAAGATGGTCAAGTTATACCTGTTACAGTAACAGCTCAAAATGGTGACAAATTAGTATACAATATAACAGTTAAATTAACAGATGCAGAAAATATGACTTTAGACGATACAATTAATAATATTAAATCTGGTACTTTTAAAGATGGTTATGTAACAGGTTTAACGAACACTTCAACTATAATAAAAGCAGTAACAGATGTAAATGTTTTAGCTGATGTTAAAATAACTGATTTAGATGGTAAAGAAGCAAGCGGATCTGTTGGAACTGGTTATAAAGTAACAATTACTGTTGGTGACGAAAGTAAAACTTTTGAAGTTGTTATCTATGGTGATACTAATGGTGATGGCGAAATAGATATTTTAGATTTATTAAGAGTTCAAAAACATATTTTAAAAGCTTCAACTTTAAATGAAACACAAATAAAAGCTAGTGATGTATCTAAAGATGGAACTGTAGATATTTTAGATTTACTTAAAGTTCAAAAACATATTTTAGGTGCTTCAACGATAAAACAATAAGGAGGGTATAATGAAGAAAATTAGTTTAATATTATTTAGTATATTTTTAAGTTTTTTAATCGTAAATAAAGTAGATGCTTCTAGTGCAACTATAAGTGTTTACTCTTCTAAATCAACAGTTATAGTAGGTGATACAGTAACAGTTACTGTTAAAGTATCATCTTCTGCTAATTTAGGATCTTGGAATTTTGATGTAGTTCCTTCTTCTAACTTAAGCTTTGTAAGTTCTAGCTTTGGTGGATTATATGTTGCTGAATCAGCTTCAAGTTTAAATACAAAATCAAAAACATATACATTTAAATTTAAAGCTAAGTCATCTGGAACTGGATCTGTTAGTATTAAAAATGCTCGTGTTTTAGACATGGATACTGAAAAAAATATGAGTGTTTCAGCTGGTAAAACTAGTTTCAAAATGATGACGCAATCTGAATTAGAGTCTACTTATAGTAAAAATAATAATTTATCTAGTTTAAAAATTGAAGGATATGATTTAGAATTTAATAAAGACACTTTAGAATATAATATTGATTTAAATTTTGATGTTAAGGAAATTAATATTATAGCTGAAGCTGAAGATAGTAAATCTTCTATTGATGGAGATGGCAAGGTAACTTTATCACAAGGAATGAATCAAATTAAAATAGTTGTTACTGCTCAAAATGGTAGTACAAAAACATATATTATAAATGCTAATGTTAAAGAGATGAATCCTATTGAAGTAACTATAGATGGTAATACATATACAGTTGTTAGACAACAAGAATTTTTACCTGTTGCCAGTATGTATTATCAAGGAACAACTGTCAAAATAAATGAAGAAGATGTTCCTGCTTATTATAATCAAACAGTAGATTTTACTTTAGTTGGATTGAAAGATAGTAATGGTAACGTTAATTTATATTTATATAAAGATGGTAATTACACTTTATACAATGAATCTAATTTTAATTCTTTAGGTATTTATATTTTAGATATGGATGAGTCATTAATTCCTAAGGGATATGTGGAAACTAAAATAAATATTGGTGATAAAGAAGTGGTTGCTTATTCTAAAGATGGTTATGAATATCCATTAATATATGGATTAAATTTAGAAAATGGAAGTAAAAATTTATATAAATATGATGCTAAAGAAAATACATTACAAAGATACGAAAATGTTACCATAAATACAGATATTTATTTTAATGCATTAATTGGTATGTTTGGATTCATAATAGTTTCATATATTATATTTATAGTATTATTATCAAATAAAAATAAACAACAAAAAAACTTTTTAGATAAAACAATGCGTATGAATATTATTGATGTAAATGATAATGCTTTAGAAAATGTTTTAGGTGTTAAAACTAAAAAAGAATTAAAAAAAGAAAAAAAATTAGCTAAAAAATTAGCTAAAAAGAATAAAGTTGTTGTTGAAAATATAGAAAATAATCCAAACGAAGAAAATGTAAAAGGCGAAGAAGAAATGGCTAGTTTGTAGCCATTTAACTTAAGATATAAAATTTGATATATAATTAAAGAATAAAAAAGTTGCTATAAAAAAGCAATTTTTTTTAAAATTTTGCAGGAAATCACTATACTTTTGGCGAATAAAACTAATAGGAGGTGATTTATATAAAAAAATTCTACACTGCAAAACATGAGCCAGTTTTCATGTATGCTGCTGTTAAAAAAGAATTTCTAATTGCTATTTTAGAACCAATCATAGATAAAAAAATTGAAGAATTAGAAATACTAAATCCTAATTTAGTTCAAGATTATTTTAAATTAAGAGGCCAAAGATTAGATTTATTAGTAAAAACAAAAAATGAAATAATTAATGTAGAATTAAATACTAATTATAATGAAGAAATAAAAATTAGAAATCTTCATTATGTATTTAAATTAGCGAGCGAAAATACGGAAAGAGGAAATAAGTATAAAGTAGGCCATTCGATAGTTCAAGTAAATTTAAACTTTTATAATAGTAAATATGAAAAAAGTATCTATACATTATATGATAAAACAAATAAAATAGAGTTAACAGATTATATAAAATATATAATGTAGGTATAGACAAATACATAAAAAACTATTATAATAATGATAAGAAGTTTACCAAAGGTGAAGAAGCATTAATCATGTTAGATTTAGATAAAAAAGAATTAGAAGAATTATCGGAAAAGAGTGATATAGTGGATAAGTATAAAAAAGAAGTAATAAAAGCAAATAATGATCAATTTGTAGTAGATTGGATAAGTCGTGAAGAAGAGCAAAAACAATATGAAGAAGTAATGTATGAGAAAGGTATCACTCAAGGTGTCATTCAAGGAAAACAACAAGGAATAAAAGAAGGAATTTCCCAAGGCATTGAAAAAGCAAATATGGAAAATGCAAAAAAAATGTTAGAATTAAATATGGATTTAGAGACAATAAGCAAAATAACCAATTTAACTATAGAGCAAATTAAAAATTTAAATTTATAATTGGTTATGCTAATAAAATATTAAAAAAGTACTTTTAAAAATTTTATTAAAAAAGTACTTTTTTTAAATATTATTCAAATTTCACTTTATATCAGAAATTCTTGAATTTTAGTTTTTTCTTTTTTTAAATAAATTAAGAGAAAATTTACTTTTATCATGTTCAATAATTATATTAGTTTTTAAAACAAATATTAAAACTAATAACATTAAAATTCCATATAATAGATATCCTAATTTATTGTCTATTAATACATAAACAATAGAAGCTAGAGCAAATAAAGAATCAATAAAACATATTATTAATACTGTTTTTCTATGGGAAAAATTCATGTTTAGTAGTTGATGATGAATATGAAATTTATCTGGTTTAGTAATACTTTCATTTTTTAAGTATCTTCTTATTATAGCAAATATAGTATCTAGAAAAGGAATTGCTAATATCGTAAATGGAATAATAATAGAAGTCATTGTAACGTTTTTAAATCCTAGAAGTGCAATAACACTTATTATAAAACCTAAAAACATAGAACCAGTATCGCCCATAAATATTGAAGCAGGATTAGCATTATATTTTAAGAATCCTAAACAAGACCCTAACATAATAAAACATAATATAAAATCTAATCCTTGTGTATGTTTAAAAATAGCAATACTTCCAACTGTTAAGAAAAATATACTACTAATACCTGTTGCTAGTCCATCTAAACCATCAATTAAATTCATGCAATTTATAAATGCAAGAATAAAAATTATTGTTACTAAATAAGATAAAATTCCAAAATCAATGTATATTCCAAATGCACTCATACTTGATAATAATATTTTTCCATAAAACACTACAACTAATGTTGCTGCAATTTGACCACATAATTTTACTTTGGCACTTAATGGCTTTATATCATCGATTATACCAGTAATTATAATAATAAAACTTCCTATTAAAATTGAATTCATAACATCAGTATGTTTTCCAAATACCATATAACCAAATAAGAATCCGGCATAAATAGCTAAGCCACCTAATCGTGGTATTGGAACTTTATGAACCTTTCTTTCATTTGGAATATCCAATGCTCCAACATGATTTGCTATTTTCTTTACAATAGGTACCATTAAATATACAAATAGGTAACAGGTTAATGTTACTAATAATACTTGAATAAAAATTTCGTTTGACATCTTAACACCTCTATTAATAATTTTATCAAATTTTTACATTTTAGTCTATATAATTGTTAAATGTTAATTATAATTAAAAAAAATAATTAAAATTAGTAAAATAATGTAAATAGTCTTTTAATATTAAAGAAAATATTATATAATTAGATTAATGGAATATTAGTGAGGAGAGATGTAATGAAGACATATTTAATTACTGGAGGAGCTGGTTTTATTGGCTCAACTCTAGCAGATAAATTATTAGAAATGGGTAACAGAGTGGTTGTAATTGATAATTTTTGTGATTTTTACGATCCAAAATATAAAGAAAAGAACATAAAAGAAAGTTTAAAAAATAAAAATTATTCTTTGTATAGAGTGGATATTAGAAATTATTTAGAATTAGAAAAAGCTTTTAAAGAAAATAATGTTGATTGTATAGTCCATTTGGCAGCTATGGCAGGTGTTCGCCCTTCAATAGAAAATCCTATTTTATATCAAGAAGTAAATGGATTAGGCACACAAAATATTTTAGAAATAGCTAAAAAATATTCAGTAAAAAATTTAGTTATGGCTTCTTCAAGTAGTGTTTATGGTAATTGCGATAAGGTTCCTTTTAAGGAAGATTTTATAGTTGATTATGCTATAAGTCCATATGCTGCAACAAAAAAAAGTAATGAAGTTATGGCACATGTTTATCATAAATTATTTAACATGAATATAATCATGCTAAGATTTTTTACAGTTTATGGTCCAAAACAAAGACCGGATTTAGCTATTAATAAATTTACGAGATTAATGTTAGAAGATAAAGAAATACCAATGTATGGTGATGGTTCTACATCTAGAGATTATACTTATGTTGATGATATAGTTGATGGAATTATAAAATCAACAGAGTATGTTTTCAATAATGATAATGTTTATGAAATAATTAATATTGGTAATTCAACTCCAATTTCATTAAAAGAGATGATTGACATTATTGGTGAGGTTTTAGGAGTAACACCTAAAATTGAACAATTACCTATGCAGCCAGGTGATGTTGAACGAACTTATGCTGATATAAGTAAAGCAAAAGAACTATTGAATTATGCCCCTAAAACTTCATTTAAAGAAGGAATTAAAAAATTTGTTGAATGGCATTTAAAACAAAAATAGACGGAGATTATTATGAAATTAGGAATATTCAAAGAATTTAATAATAAGCATCAAAATTATATTGATGCATGTAACGAATTAAAAGTTGATTACGAAATTATTGATATATATGCTGACAATTGGATTGAAATTATTAAGAATAGTGATTGTGATGGTTTTTTGGTTCGTCCAAGTTGTGATAAACAAGATTGGAAGAATATGTATGATGAAAGATTATATTTTATTACAAAATATTTAAACAAAAAAATATATCCATCATATGATGAATGTTATATTTATGAAAGCAAAAACAGAATGTTTTATTGGCTTGAAGCAAATGGTTTTCCACATGTAGAAACTCATGTTTTTTATGATAAGAATGAAGCATTAAATTTTTTAAACAAATGTGAGTATCCATTAGTATACAAGCCAAATTTGGGTAGTTCTTGTGTTGGCATCAAATTTGTTAATAATTATAAAGAAGGGAAAAAACTTGTTAATAAGGCCTTTCCTTATAAAGGGCTTGGAATGGGTATGATAAAAAAATATAAAACAAGATATAAATTTATAAATCGCCCAGCATTAGATGATAGACAATATAATTATATTATGTTTCAAAAAAAAGAAGATGTAGTTGCAGAGTGGCGAATAATAAAAATAGGAAATTCATTCTTTGGACACCAAAAATTAATTGATAAAAAAGGTTTTCATAGTGGTGCAGGAATTGGTGCTATTTGGCGAAAACCACCAAAAAAACTATTAGATTTATGCGATAGTATTTGTTCAAAAGGTAATTTTTATTCTATGGCTTGTGATATATTTGAAACAAAAGAAAAAAAATATTATGTTAATGAATTACAGACAACCTTTGGATCATATGCTGAATCACAGATGATTATTGACAATAAACCAGGAAGATATATTAAAAAGAATAATGATTATATTTTTCAAGAAGGTATTTTTAATAGACATGGAAGCTATTTGTTAAGAGTCGAACATTTTGTTGAAATTTTGAAAAACAAGTAGATAAATTGTGTTATTGGTAGCCTACAAATTGATGATGCAGAGACTGTTATAGCAGATATTTTAAATAATATTTATAAAGATTTTGATATAATTGCTTTGCTAATTGAAAAAACTTATGTAGATATAAGTAAAAAAACTATTGAATTATGCCTCTAAAACTTCATTTAAAGAATAAATTAAAAAATTCGTTGAGAGACTTTAAAAAAAATAATGAAAGAGGATAGATATTTAAATGTTAACAAAAAAAATAATTAAAATAATAAAAAAACCTAAAAAAATAATAATTTTTTTGGCCTCAAAAGGAATTATTCCGTATAATGATGAAAAATATTTAAAATATGTATATAAAGAAAAAACTGGTGATGATTTAAATTTGGATAACCCTAAAAACTTTACAGAGAAGCTTCAATGGTTAAAGTTATTTGATAGGAATCCATTATATACAAAATTGGTTGATAAATATGAAGTTAGAGACTATGTAAAAAAATTAATAGGAGAAAAATATTTAATACCATGTTTAGGAGTTTATGATAATGTTAATGAAATAGATTTTGAACAATTGCCTAATCAATTTGTTTTAAAAACAACACATGATTCTGGAACTGTTGTTATATGTAAAAATAAAAAAAATTTTGACATATCAAAAGCAAAAAAGTTTTTAAGTAAAAGATTAAAAAGAAAATATTTTTATTTGTGGAGAGAATGGCCTTATAAAGATGTAAAACCTCGTATAATTGCAGAAAAATATATGGAAGATAAAATATATAAAGGTATTAATGATTATAAATTTTATTGTTTTAATGGAGAACCTAAGATTATGTTTATAATATTAGAAAGGAATATAAAGCCTAAGATGTCCTTTTATGATATGAACTTTAATAAATTAGATATGCACCAAACATTTCCTGATTATAATAAAAAAATAGAAAAACCTAAAAATTTTGAAAAAATGATTCAGTTCTGTAAAATTTTAGGTAAAAAATTTTCTCATGTAAGGATTGATTTTTATGAATGTAATGATCAACTTTATTTTGGAGAATTAACTTTTTTTGATAGTGCAGGTTTTGATAAATTTTCACCAGATGTGTATAATGATATTTTAGGTGAATGGATAGATTTAGAAAGAGTTA
This sequence comes from uncultured Bacilli bacterium, assembly GCA_944359055.1. Lineage (GTDB taxonomy): Bacteria > Bacillota_I > Bacilli_A > RF39 > UBA660 > Faecisoma. Next base: position 48,210 of record CALVSO010000001.1, read on the forward strand.
ATAAATATAATCATTAAATTTATTAATTTAAGTAATTGAAAATCTCCCTAAATTAGAAAGATTGGTGTTAATATTGAAAAAAATTTTATTTGTTATTGGTAGCCTACAAATAGGTGGGGCGGAGACTGTTATGGTAGATATTTTAAATAATATTTATAAAGATTTTGATATAACAGTTTTATTAATTGAAAAACGTGGAGAGTTGTTAAAAAGTATATCGCCTAATATAAAATTGAAATATTTAACTAAAGGTGATGAATTTTGTAAATCTTCATTAGAAAAATTTTATAATAAAGTTAAACGAAGTTTAATTTATAGATATTTTGGTAAAAGCAAATTGTATGTAAATTATGTATATAAAAAAATTTTAAAAACTAAATATGATACGGAAATTGCTTTTTTAGCTGGGTTACCTTCTAATCTTGTTAAAATGAGTCCAAATAATAGTCAAAAAATAGTTTGGATACATGCTAGTGTTACTAAAGATGATGTGACAACATATGAAAAATATTCAACTATTTGTAATTCTTTTGATAAGATAATAGGTGTTAGTGAATCATGTATTAATATTTTTGAAGAAACGTTTCCTGAAAGTAAAGGAAAAATTGAACTAATTCATAATTATGTTGATATAAATAAAATTATAAATAAATCAAATTTGGAAAACATTTCATTTGATTCAGATAAATTAAACATTTTATCAATTGGAAGAATTGTATCAGAAAAAGGTTTTGATAGAATTATAAATATTGCCAAAAAATATGAAAATAAAATAAATTTTTATATTATAGGTGATGGACCATTAAAAGATAAGTTGATGCATAGTTTGGTAGAACAAAAAATTAATAATGTTATTTTTTTAGGACTAAAGAAAAATCCTTATCCATATATAAAAAAATGTGATGCTTTTTTACTCAGTTCACGTAGTGAAGCTTATCCGACTGTTGTAATTGAGGCAATGGTTTTAAATAAAAGTATTATAGCAACAGATGTTCCAGGGGTTAGTGAAATTTTGAAAGAATATTTAGATAAATTAATTATTCCTAATTTAGATAATAGTATTGATGAAGGTTTAAATATATGGTTAAGCAGAAAAAATAATAATAAAAATTTAACTAATAATTTTAAAAAAATAAACGATGACAATTTAAGAAAAGTAAAAAAATTATTTGAGTAGGGTGATTAACATGAAAACAGATAAATTTACAAAATTATTAATTTTATTTATTATATTACAACCTTTATATGATATTTTTATTTATTTTCTAAATAATGTAATTAATTTTGATTTACCATTCATATCATTTGTTCGTCCATTAATTTCAATTGGAATTTATTTATATTTATTGTTTAGCTATAAAATTTCAACTAAAGAAAAATTAATTTCATTTATCTATTTATCTATTTATGGAATTTATTGTATCTTACACTTAATAAATATAAGAAATAATTTCTTTGAACTATCTTATGGCAATATGTTTAATGAAATAAGATATTTGTGTAATTATGGATATTTTATAATACAATTGATTAATTTTTATTTTATTTTTAAAATTGTTAATAAAGAAGATAGAAAAAAAATCTTAATTTCTTTCACTCTAGCTATTGGTTTAATGACATTAATGTATTTTATTTCGATTATTACTAACACATCGCCATTAACGTATATTTTTTCTAAAGGAAAGGAAGGATGGCGTGGTTGGTCTGTTTCAGCACACTATATAGGTCATTCAATTATTTATGCTTTACCTGTCATAATTTACACGATTTTTGAAAAAAAATATATAAATAAATGGTATAAATATTTGTTTTTTACTTGCATTTTGATTCCACCTTTTTATTTAGTAGGAACAAAAACACCTTTATTTATGACTTTATTTATAGTCCTATTTTATACATTAATGAAAATAATTGTTTCAATAAAAGATAAAAAAATAAGTAAGGATACAATATATTTTATAACAATTTCTTTAGTTTTAATATCAACATTCAATTTAACTTACGGATATGCCAATTTTAAAAATCAAATAAGCATTTCTGAAGGTGATGAAACTGGCGATATCAATTTAATAGAAGATAATATAGATGATTATGAAGATTCAACAATGCAAGAAAATCCTGATTTATCTACTTTTGAAAATAGAATGGTATATACATTATATAAATATAGAGATATAAAGAGTTCAGTTTTTGATAATAGAACAATTCAAAAAACATTAAATAAATATTTGTATTCTATAAGCCCTATTAAGGATAAAATATTTGGTTATGGTCATGATACAATGCCTAATTGTAATTGGGTGGAAACTGATATTTTAACTATATTTTATTGTTATGGATTGGTTGGATTTTTATTAATAATAGTTTTACCATTAGGTTATATTGCAATCAATGGTTTAAAATGTTTATTTAATATTAAAAAAATGTCAATTTCTAAATTTATTTTAGGTTTTGGATTTGGTTTATCTTTGGCAATACTTTACTTTGTTGGATATACTATGCAATTTGCTCAAACTGTATTTTATTTAATAATTCTTTTGATTATTGCAAATGATTTATTTATTAAAATAACAAATAAAAAAATTAAAAGAGATTATTTATTTATGATAAATGATTTAAGTATAGGTGGAGCAGAAGTTGGCATGGTTGATGTTGTTAATGAATTATCAAAAAATGGAAATAAGGTAGATATTGTATTATTACGAAAAAGAGGACCTTTATTAGAAAAATTGGATAAAAACATCAATGTTTATGAAATTTTAAATTCTGATTATAACAAAATAAAGAAAAAAATTTATCATATATTTTATATGATAGGTGGACCTTTTATAAAATATGTCTACAAAAAAACTATAAAAGCTGATTATAATACTGAAGTTGCTTATTTAGAAGGATATCCATCAGTTTTTATTGCATCTAGTAATAATAAAAACTCAACTAAAATAGCGTCAATAAGAGTAGGCTTAAAAAATCATAAGTTAAAAGCTCATAAGATTCCTTGGGGAGAACAGCTTGTTAAAAATTCTTATAAAAAAATGGATTATATTTATACAGTTTCTGATTTGACTACACAAGAATTTTTAGAAAAATATCCTTTTTGTGAAGGAAAAACAAGTACTATTTATACTTATTTTAATGTTGATGATATTGTAAAAAAAGCAAAAGAAAAAATAGATTATAAATTTGATCAAAATATGATTAATTTTTTGGCAGTTGGTCGTTTCAATACTCAAAAAGGATATGATAGATTAATAGAAGCTTTTTCAAAAGTAGTTCAAAAAAATCCAAATGTTTTGTTACATTTTTTAGGAAAGTATGATACTGAAGAAGGAAAAAAAGTTATTGATTTAATTGAAAAAAATAATATTAAAGATAAGGTAATACTTCACGGAATAAAATCTAATCCTTATCCATATATGAAACAATGTGACTGTTTGATTAGTTCTTCTTTATATGAGGGATATCCAAGAGTTATTAATGAAGCTTTATGCTTGAAAAAAATTTGTATAGGAACAAATGTTACTGGTACAAAAGAAGCGTTAAAAAATGGTAAAATGGGTCTTTTAGTAGATGATTCAATTTCAGGATTGGAAAAAGGAATGCTAGATTTTATAAATGATAAAAATATTTATGATAAATATAAAGAAGAAATCGAAAAATTTGATGGTAACAAAGAAAGTTATTTTAAAGGTTTAGAAAAAATCAGCAACAAAAAGAAGAAAATGATTATATATATGCCAAAGTTATCTTTTGGAGGCATGGAAAAAGCTTTAGTTAATTTAATTAATTATGCTAAGTTAAATGAAAAATATGATTTAACGTTATATTTAGTATATAAGGGTGATATGAATTATTTAGAATTATTACCTAAAAATATTAAAATAATTATTGCATGTCCAAATAAATGGAATTTATTTGGAAAAGTAACAGCATTTATAAAATTAATTTTTAGATATATTTATCAAATATTTGTTAAATATGATATTGCTATTTCATATTCTTATCAGCATCCAATTCTAACTTCTTTAACTAGATTAAGTAGTGAAAATAGTATAGTTTACATTCATTCAAATTTAATTGATGGAATGAATAAAAAATTACTGCAAAAAAGAATAAAAAAATGTAAATATGAAAAATTTAAAAAAATTATTTGTGTTTCAGAAGATGCAAAGAAAGCATTAGTAGGATTAATTCATAGAAAAGATAATATTTATGTATTAAATAATGTAATAGATGGAGATAAAATATTATTACAATCTAATGAAAAAATAGATGATTTTAAATTTGAAAATAATACTATATATTTTATTAATATATGTCGTCATATTGAAGAATCTAAAAAACTTATAAGAATAATTGAGGCTACTAATAAATTGAACAAAGAAGGATATAAATTTGAAGTTCTTTTTGTAGGTGATGGGGAAGATCATCAGTTGTATATTGATAAAATAAAAGAATTAAACATTAACAATATTCATTTGTTAGGAAAAAAGAAAAATCCTTATAAATATTTAAATAAATCGTCAGCCCTCTTATTATCTTCAATAAGAGAAGGATATCCTGTTGTGTTTGTTGAGTCTCTTGTACTTAATATTCCAATTGTAACAACTAATGTTTCTGATGCAAAAAAAGATATTAAAAATAAATATGGAATAGTAGTTTCAAATAATGATGAAGCAATTTATGATGGTATGAAAAAATTTATTAATGAAGGATTTAAAATTAAATATAATTTTGATTATATTCAGTATAATCAAAAAATTTATTATGAGACTATAAAAATATATGAGGAGTGATTTTTGTATGAAAAAATTGATGATATTAATATTAACATCAATATTATTGATTGTAGGCATTTGTATATATTTTAATTTCAAAGAAAGAAAAATAGCAATTTTTGCTTATCATAAAATTGTTCCACAAGAAATAAAAAATGAATATTATAAAGATAATAAATGGGTAGATACAGTTGAAAGATTTGAAGAACAAATGAAATATTTATATGAAAACAATTATAAAACCATATCAATGAGTGAATTTGAAAATTGGCGAAATACTGATAAAAAATATCCAATAAAAACAGTAATGATAACTATAGACGATGGTGATTTAGGAATTTATTATGAAATTTTACCTATTTTGAAAAAATATAATTTCAAAGCAACTATGTTTATTATTGGTAATAAAATTAATGATGTATCAGAAGAATATAATCCTGCAAAACAGCAATTCATTGGTAGAGATTTATTAGAATCTATAAAAAAAGAGTATCCTAATTTAGAAATCCATAGTCATTCATTTGATTTACATAATCTAAATACAAAAGATTTATCTTTAGAAGAAGTAAAAAATGATTTTATCAAAATGCAAAAATTTGAAACTAATATTTTTTGTTATCCATATGGTACTTCGTCTGAAAAAATAAAGCAAGTATTAGAAGAAAATAATTATAAAATGGCATTTACTCTTGATAAATCTAATTTATCTTCAAAAAAAAATGATAAGTATGAAATTTCAAGAATAGGAATTAACTATGAAACTTCATTCTTAAATTTTAAAAAATGGTTAATTAAACAATTTATAATGTGAGGTTAATATGAAACGAGTTATGTTTATAAGTAGTGTTGGAGGTCATTTAACACAGCTTTTAGAACTTAAAACAATTTTTAAAGATTATAATTATGTTTTAGTTACTGAAAAAAATGACGTTACTAAAGACATGAAAAAAAAATACAAAATGGAATATTTAATTTATGGTTCTCGAGAATATTTATTTAAATATGTATTTATCTTTTTATTTAATATTTTTAAATCATTTTATTTGTTTTTTAAATATCGTCCTAATGTTATTGTTACAACGGGAACTCATACAGCGGTTCCAATGTGCTATATTGGTAGATTATTTGGTAAAAAAGTAATATTTATCGAAAGTTATGCAAAAAGAACAAGTCCTACGTTATCAGGTAGGCTTGTTTATCCAATTGCTAGTACATTTATAGTACAATGGGAAACTATGTTGGAATTTTATCCTAAAGCAAAATATTTTGGAGGTATTTATTGATGATATTAGTAACGTTAGGCACACAAAAACAATCTTTTAATAGATTATTAGATATGATTGAAAAAAGTAATATAAATGATAAAATAATTGTTCAAGCTGGATATACGAAATATAAAAGTAAAAAAATGAAAATGCTTGATTTTGTTGATTATCAAGAAATGGATAAATTAATAAAGCAAGCTGATTTAATAATAACTCATGGTGGTACCGGTTCAATTGTAACAGCAATAAAGCAAGGAAAAAAAGTAATTGCCTGTCCTAGATTAAAAAAGTATGGTGAGCATGTAGATGATCACCAAAAACAAATTGTCGATATTTTTTCTGAAGTAGGATATATATTAAAACTAGATGAAAATGACAATTTGGATGAATTAGTACAAAAAATTAAAACGAAAAAAATGATTCCATTTAAATCAAATACAACTAATTTTATTAATAATTTAAAAAAGGAAATAGATTGTTAGTTTATGAAAAATATTAAAGTAAGTATATGTTGCATTACATATAATCAGGAAAAATACATAGAACAAGCTATTAATAGCTTCCTTAGTCAAAAAACAAATTTTGATTATGAAATAATTATTCATGATGATGCATCTAATGATGAAACAGTAAATATATTAACAAAATATCAAAAAAAATATCCAGATAAAATTGTTTTGATGTTAGAAAAAGAGAACCAATATTCAAAGTGCGCCAATTCTGTTTTAGTTAAAGTTTTAGATAAAGCTAAAGGAAAGTATATTGCATTATGTGATGGAGACGACTTTTGGTGTGATGATAATAAATTACAAAAACAAGTCGATTATATGGATTTACACAAAAACATAAGCTTATGTTCTCATAATACAGAAATTATTAATGAAAATAATGAAAAAATAGATTTAATAAATTCTTATTTAGAAGGAATTGTAACAATTGAAAATTTTTTATCTAATAACTCTAGTATGCATACTTCTTCAATGTTATTTAGAAAAAAAGATGTTTTAAAACTTCCAAATTACTATTATGAAGCAACAGTAGGAGATTTACCTTTAAAATTACATTTATTGTCTAAAGGTAATTGTTATCATTTTAATAATGTGATGTCATGTTATAGAACTAATGCTATTAATTCATGGAGTGTAGCTCAAAAAAATAATGATATTGTTAAACATAAAAATTTTGAAATGGAAATTCAAGTATATAATTCTTTCAACAAGGAAACAAAATATGTTTACGATGATTTAATCAAAAATAAAATTTTATATAGAAGTTTTTGCTATTTCAAGGATAAAAATGATTTAAATGAAATAAAAAAAGAAAAATATGCAAAATATTATAAGAAATTATCATTAAATGAAAAAATAAAATTACAATTAAAAAACAGTAAAGTTATATATAAACTTTATTTAAAAATTAAAAAGCAGAAATAAAATATAGCATACGTATCTTAAAAATTGTTTGGTGTATAAGTGAATTTTAGTATTTAATATTTCAATAAATATACTAATATTTATTAAGATGATTTTTTTGGTAAATAGCTAGTTTGAGGTGATTTTTTGAAAAATGAAAATATAAAAAATGAAGTAATTTCTTCCTTAATTTGGAAATTTTTAGAGCGTATTGGAACTCAAGGTGTTCAATTTATTGTTTCAATCATATTAGCAAGATTATTACTTCCAAGTGATTATGGAGTAGTATCTATGATATTGGTTTTTACAGCAATTGCTAATGTTTTTATTCAAACAGGATTTAGTACATCATTGATTCAAAAAAAAGATTCTGATGAATTGGATTTTTCATCAGTATTCTATATTAGCTTATTGATTGCAGCAATTTGTTATGTGATATTGTTTTTTGCAGCACCTATTATAGCTAGTTTTTATAATATGCCTGCTATTACTTCGATATTAAGAGTTATATCATTGACATTATTTTTTGGAGCAATTAATTCGGTTCAAAATGCAAAAATTGCTAAAGAAATGAAATTTAAAAAATTATTTTTAAGTGGTTTAGTGGCTATTTTAATATCTGGGACTACAGGTGTCTTAATGGCATATAAAGGATTTGGACCATGGGCGCTAGTAGGTCAACAAATTGCTAATTCTATAGCAACAACTATTATTCTATGGTTTACTTCTGGTTGGCAGCCAAAGTTAATGTTTTCAATTAATAGGGTAAAGTCATTGTTATCTTATGGCTGGAAAATATTATGTTCAGCTCTTTTAGATACTATTTATCAAAATATTTATAATTTAGTTATTGGTAAATTTTATAGTAGTAGTACTTTAGGTAATTATAATAAAGGTGAACAATTTCCTAAATTAATTGCGGTTAATGTTGATGGTGCAATAAGTTCAGTAATGTTACCAGCCTATTCAAAACAACAAGATAGAAAAGACAAATTAAAGAAAATGGTTAGAAGATCTATAGTAACAAGTTCGTTGTTGTTATTTCCTATGATGTTTGGATTGGCGGCTGTGGCAGAAACTGTTGTTAAAGTACTGCTAACAGAAAATTGGTTAGGGTGTGTTCCGTTCATGCAATTATTATGTATTGTATATGCTTTATATCCTATTAATACTGCAAATCTACAGGTAATAAAAGCATTAGGAAAAAGTGATTATTTTTTAAAACTAGAAATAATTAAAAAAATTATTGGTTTAATTGTTTTAATAGTAACTTTACCATTTGGTGTTCTTCAAATGGCTATTGGACAAGTATTAGTAGCTATTTTATCAACTTTTATAAATGCTTTCCCTAATCGCAAGTTATTAAATTATAATTACTTTGAACAAATAAAAGATTTGTTTCCAAGCTTAATTATTTCAATTATAATGTTTATAATTGTATATTCATTTAATTTTATTAATTTAAATATGTATATTTTATTAATCATTCAAATATTAGTTGGAGTGATTATATATTTTGGATTGGCTTATATTTTCAAATTGGAATCATTAAATTATATGATAGAAATATTAAAATCGTTTTTAAAAAAGAAAGAGGCGTTAAAATGAAATTAGGAATAATGCAACCATACTTTTTTCCATATTTAGGTTATTTTAGTTTAATAAAAAATACTGATGAATTTATATTATTTGATTCTGTACAATTTATAAAACATGGTTGGATTGAAAGAAATAGAATATTGAAACAAGGAGGAGATTGGCAATATGTTGCAGTTCCTTTAGAAAAACATTCTTTAGATACAAAAATTATGGATATTAAGATTAGAAATAGTGAAGATTGGAAAAATAAAATTTTAAGCCAATTAACTCAATATAAAAGAAAAGCTCCATATTATAATCAAACAATAGAAGTTGTAAAAAAAGCTTTAGATATTGATACTGATAGTATTGTAGTTTTAAATAAACATATTTTAGAAGTAGTATGTGAATATTTAGGATTTTGTCCTAATATTAAGATTTTCTCAGAAATGAATTTAAAAATAGAAGAGGCAAAAGCGCCTGACGAATGGGCTTTAAATATTTGTGTTGCTATGGGTAATGTAAATGAATATTGGAATCCTCCAGGAGGAATTAGTTTTTTCGATAAAACAAAATATGATAAAAAGAATATCGAATTAAAATTTCAATCTATTAATTTACAACCTTATGTTCAAAGAATTGGTTATTTTGAACCAGGATTATCTATAATTGATGTTATGATGTTTAATCAACCAAGTGATATATTAAAATTTTTAGATGATTATAAATTTATAGAACCTGAAGTGGAGAAAACTATATGCAAGAAATAGGTGGATATATTGAATTTGGTGGTTTAATTAATAAGCCTTATCATAAAAATTGTCTTGATTTTAATAGTTCAAGAAATGCATTAAAGTATTTTATAAGATTTAATAAAATTAAAAAAATTTATTTACCAATTTATTTGTGTGAAGTGGTTTATAGAGCTTGTGTAGATGAAAAATGTGATATTGTTTTATACCATATCGATAAAGATTTTATGCCTATACTTGATGATTATGATGGCTACTCATATATTTATTTAGTTAATTATTATGGATTGATTTCAAATGATAAAATAAAAAAGATGATGAATAAATATAAAAATTTAATAGTAGATAATACTCATTCTTTTTTTCAAAAGCCAGTAACAAATTCTATATATAATTGCAGAAAATATTTTGGAGTTGCTGACGGAGCATATTTATATAGTAACATTAAAAAAAATGATGAAATAGAACCCTATGTTGTTAATGATAAAATAGGACATTTAATAGGACGATTAGAAGAAAATGCAGCCACTTATTATACTGAATTTTCTAATAACGATAAAAAATTTGATAAAGGTAATATTTATAAAATGTCAAATTTTTCTAAGATTATAATGGGAGCTATTGATTATAAAAGTTCTTATAAAATAAGAATAGATAATTTTAATTATTTAAATGAAAAATTAAAAAAGTTTCAGAAATTATCTTTACCTAATAATTTAACTTTTATGTATCCTTTATATGTTGATGAAGGAAAAAAAGTAAGAGATTATTTAATTTCTAAAAAAATATATATACCTAAATTGTGGCCTAATATTGTTGAAGAAAACAATTTAAGTAAAATAGAATTAGAATATATAAATAATATTTTGCCATTGCCAATTGATCAACGATATTCTAAAGAAGATATGGACTTTATTATAAGTAGTTTGGAGGAAATTTGTGAAGAAGTATAATGTATTAATTTTTCCAGCAGGTGGAGAAAATGCTATAAATATTCATGATTCGTTAAAATATAATATTCATTTTAATTTATTTGGAGCTTCTTCTTTAGTTGATTATGGTAAAGAATTATATCCTAAATCTAATTATTGTATTGAAAATTTATATATATCTGATGAGAATTTTATAAATCGTTTTAATTGTTTAATTAATAAATTTCAAATAGATTTGATAATTCCAACTCATGATACTATAGCATTATTTTTAATGGAAAATGAAAAAAACATAAATGCCAAAATAGTTTGCTCTCCACTTGAAACCACAAGAATTGCTCATAGTAAGAAATTGATTTTTGATAATTTAAAAAATAAATTTTATTGTCCAAAAATTTATAATAATATTGATGAAGTTAAAGATTATCCTGTTTTTTTAAAGCCAAATATTGGAGCTGGAGGAAAAGGAACATATTTAGCTAAAGATTATGAAGAACTATCTTTAAAACTAAGCTCAAATAATGATTTAGTAATATGTGAAAATTTACCTGGTGATGAAATTACAGTAGATTGTTTCACTAATTTTAAAAGACAATTATTATTTGTTGGCCCAAGAACAAGAAAAAGAATTACTATGGGAATTTCTTTTGAATCAAAAACAATTCCTCTTTCTGAAGAAATAGAAAAAATAGCTATAGATTTAAACAATACATTTGTATTTAGAGGAGCTTGGTTTTTTCAGTTAAAGAGAGATATTAATGGAAAATATAAATTAATGGAATTTTCTGTTAGACAAGCAGGGACAATGGCCTTGTATCGTACGTTAGGAATCAATTTCGCACTTTTATCATTGTTTGATGCATTAGAATTAGATACAAATATTTTATATAATAAATATGATTTAACTTTAAGTAGACGTTTAAAAAATTCTTATAATTTAAATTTTTCTTATGATAATATTTATATTGATTTTGATGATACTTTAATTATAAATAATAAAGTTAATTCAAAAGCTATGGCTTTTATTTATCAATGTTTAAATAAAAATAAAAAAATTTATTTAATATCAAAGCATAGTACTAATATTTATGATTCATTAAAAAAATATAAAATAGATAAGTCAATTTTTGATGAAATAATAATTATAAATGAATTAGATAGTAAATCAGATTTTATTAAACATAAAAAAGCTATATTTATTGATAATTATTATAAAGAAAGAAAAGAAGTTTTTGAAAAAAAACATATTCCTGTATTTGATGTTGATGTGATAGAAAATTTGATTGATTATTCTGATATTTAAGGAGTGACTAAATTTGAATAAAATTAATGTAACAAGATCTTCAATGCCAACATTTGAAGAATATATAAATGAAATAAAACCACTTTGGGATTCAAGATGGCTAACTAATTGTGGAATTTTGCACAATGAATTAGAAGAACAATTAGAAAAATATTTAAATGTTAAAAATGTTTCTTTATTTAATAATGGACATTTAGCACTATATACTGCTATTAATAGTTTAGATTTAAAAGGAGAAGTTATAACAACACCATTTACTTTTGTTTCTACAACTAATGCAATTGTTCAAAATAATTTAAAACCTGTTTTTTGTGATATTAATGAAGAAGATTATACAATTGATGTAGATAAAATTGAACAACTGATAACTGATAAGACAAGTGCTATAGTGGCAGTTCATGTTTATGGTAATGTTTGTAATGTAGATAAAATAGAAAAAATTGCAAAAAAACATAATTTAAAAGTAATATATGATGCTGCACATGCATTTGGTGTTGAGTATAATGGAAAAACTATTGGCAATTATGGTGATATATCAATGATGAGCTTTCATGCTACAAAAGTTTTTCATACTATAGAAGGTGGAGCATTATTATACAATTCAAATATAAAAGAAAAAATAAAAAGTTTAAGAAATTTTGGTATTATAAATCAAGAGGAATGTGAATATATAGGGATGAATACCAAAATGAGTGAATTTCATGCAGCTATGGGAATATGTAATTTGAGACATATTGATGAAGAAATATTAAAAAGAAAAAAAATAGTTGAAAGATATCAAGAAAAATTAAAAGATATTCCAGGAATAAAATGTTGGCAAAAGCAAAAAAATGTAAAAGCTAATTATATTTATTTTCCTATTTATATTGATGAAAAAAAATATGGAATATCAAGAGATTTATTATTCGAAAAATTAAAAGAAAAAGGAATAATTGCTAGAAAATATTTTTATCCGTTAGTAACAGATTTTAAATGTTACAAAAATTATGCTTCAAATACGCCAATTGCTAAAAAAATAGCTAATGGTATTTTAACTTTACCCTTGTATTCAGATTTAAATTTTGATCAAGTTGATTATATTTGTGATATAATAAAGATGAAAGGAAAGTAGTTATGAAAGGAATAATTTTAGCTGGTGGTAAAGGAACTAGGTTATACCCAATGACTAAATCAGTTTCTAAACAACTTTTGCCACTTTATGATAAACCAATGATATATTATCCATTATCAGTATTGCTTTTAGCAGAAATAAAAGAAATATTGATTATATCTACGCCTGACGATATTGATGATTATAAAAAACTTTTAGGTGATGGATCAAATATTGGAGTTAAATTTACTTATGCTATTCAAGAAAAACCAAAAGGTTTAGCAGATGCTTTTATAATTGGAGAAAAATTTATTGGTAAAGATAATGTATGTTTAATTTTAGGTGATAATATTTTTTATGGAAGTAATCTTTCAGAAATTTTAGCTAATGCTCAAAAAAACAAAGGTGCTACTATTTTTGCTTGTACTGTTAAAGATCCAAAATCTTTTGGTGTTATAGAATTAGATAAAAATAGAAATATTATTTCAATTGAAGAAAAACCACAAAATCCTAAATCTAATTTAGCGATTCCAGGTTTATATTTTTATGATAATACTGTTATTGAAAAAGCTAAAAATGTAAAACCTTCCCCAAGAGGTGAAATAGAAATTACTGCAATTAATGAAGCTTATTTAAAAGAAAATAATCTTAATGTGAGCATGATGGGAAGAGGAATAGCATGGTTAGATACTGGAACACCTCAAAATTTGTTAAAAGCAGCTGAATTTGTTGAAGCTATTCAATCGAGACAAGGATATTATATTTCTTGCATTGAAGAAATAGCTTGGAGAAAAAAATTTATTTCAAATGAAAAATTAAAAGAAATAGGTGAACAATTAAAAATGACAGATTATGGTAAATATCTATTATCTTTATTAGAGGAGGAGTAGTATGAAAGTATTAGTAACAGGAGGAGCTGGATTTATTGGTAGCAATTTTTTACACTATATGGTAAATAAGTATCCAGAATATTATTTCGTATGTTATGATGCATTAACTTATGCAGGAAACTATGAAAATTTATCTTATATATTGGATAAAACTAATTTTGAATTTGTAAAAGGTGATATAACTAACAAAGAGGAAGTAGAAAAATTATTTCAAGAAAACAATTTTGATTGGGTAATTAATTTTGCTGCTGAAAGCCATGTGGATAATTCTATTAAAAATCCAAGTGTCTTTTTGAAAACAAATATTATAGGTACCCAGATTTTAATGGATGCTTCTAGAAAATATGGAATTAAAAGGTATCACCAAATATCTACTGATGAAGTTTATGGAGATTTACCTTTAGATAAAAAAGAATTGAAATTTAAAGAAACAACACCTATTAAGACATCTAGTCCTTATTCAGCTTCTAAAGCTTCAGCTGATTTATTGGTTTTGGCATATATAAGAACTTATGGTTTCCCAGCAACAATTTCAAGATGTTCAAATAATTATGGGCCATATCAATTTCCAGAAAAATTAATTCCTGTAGTAATAAGCAAAGCTTTAAAAAATGAAAATATTCCAGTTTATGGTAACGGATTAAATGTTAGGGATTGGATATATGTTAAAGATCATAATATAGCAGTAGATTTAATTATGCATAAAGGAAAAATTGGTGAAGTTTATAATATAGGCGGAAATAGTGAAAAGTCTAATATTGATTTAGTTAAAATAATTTTAAAAGAGTTAAATAAATCGGAAGAATTAATTACATTTGTAAAAGATAGAGCTGGTCATGATATGAGATATGCTATTGATTCTTCAAAAATAGAAAAAGAATTAGGCTGGAAAAGAACTGTTAACTTTGAAGAAGGTATTGTTAAAACTATTAAATGGTATTTAGATAATCAAGTATGGATAAACAATATTGAAAATGGTTCATATAAAGATTTTTATAAGGAGGTAAAATAATATGAAAATAGCAGTAGCAGGTACAGGATATGTAGGTTTAGTCACAGGAGTTGCTTTAGCACATATTGGCCATAATGTTAAGTGTGTTGATGTAGATGAAAAGAAAATTGAATTGATGAAAAGTGGTAAAAGTCCGATATATGAAAAAGATTTAGAAGAATTAATGTTAAAAAACAAAAAAAGATTAGATTATACGACAGATTATAAAGAAGCATATAAAGATGCAGAAATAATAATTATTGGTGTTGGAACACCAGAAAGAGCAGACGGCTCAGCTAATTTAGATTATGTATATAGTGTATGTGAGCAAATAGCTGAAGTTTTAGAAAATGATTGTGTGGTTGTTGTAAAATCAACTGTCCCAATTGGAACTAATGATAATGTTGAAAAATATTTAAAGGAACATGTTAAAAACAATTTAAATATCTATGTTGCAAGCAATCCAGAGTTCTTAGCTCAAGGAACTGCGGTTAGAGATACATTATATGCTTCTAGAATAGTTATTGGTACAGAAGATGATAAAGCAAAAGAAATACTAACAAAAATGTATGAACCATTGACAAAAGATCCATATAATGTACCATTTTTAGCTACAAATAGAAGAAGTGCTGAAATGATAAAATATGCGTCTAATGATTTTTTAGCTTTAAAAATTTCTTATGTTAATGAAATTGCAAATTTATGTGAAAAATTAGGCGCTAATATAGAAGACGTTACTAAAGGTATGGGTTTAGATAGTAGAATAGGTAATAAATTTTTAAATGCCGGAATTGGTTATGGAGGAAGTTGTTTCCCAAAAGATACAAAAGCTTTACATTGGCTAAGTGTTAGTGAAGGTGTTGAGTTAAAAACAGTAAAGGCATGTATTGAAGTTAATAAGGCTCAAAAAATTAAATTATATGAAAAATTACATAATGATATTCCTGATTTAAAAGGTAAAACAATAGCAGTTTTGGGATTAACATTTAAACCTGGAACAGATGATCTTCGTGAAGCACCTTCAATAGATAACATTGAATTATTGCTTGATGCTGGGGCTAATATAAAAGCATATGACCCAGTAGGAATTGAAAATTTTAAAAAGAAAATAGCTTATAAACTAGAACAAGATGGAATAACTGGTACTATAAATTATTTTAATAATATAGATGATGCTATTGAAAATGCAGATGCTACTTTAATAATGACAGAGTGGTCTGACATAAAAAATTATGATATTAATAAATATAAAAAATTAATGAAAAATCCTTTAATCTATGATGGAAGAAATTGTTATTCTTTAAGTGCTATGAATGGACTTACATATAAATCAATTGGTAGATAATTTTTAAAAATATTATAGAAAATGTACTAAAAATCAATAATTGTAAAAATTATTGATTTTTATATTGGATATATGATATACTACAATTGAGGTTATTAGTATGATTTACAAAAACTATTTGAAAAGGTTGTTTGATTTATTATTTTCTCTTTTATTAATTTTTTTGTTATGGCCTTTATTTTTATTAATTTATTTAATAATTTTGATATTTGATGGCAGACCGGTTTTATATAAACAACTTAGAACAGGAAAAGATGGTGAAGATTTTTTTGTGTATAAATATAGAACGATGAATAATGTTTTAAAAGAGAAAGAAATTTTGGAAATATTATTATACTAAAGGGTATGATTATGTTTTAAAAAAATATACACCTCTTGGAGAAAAATATATTATTAAAAATAAAATTAAGAAAAATGTTTCTAAATTAATACCTATTAGATTAAAAAATAAAATAAAAAATATACTAAAATAATTACCATATTTTCCCATTAATCTAACACATATTTTCTATATTTATGCTTTATAATGAATATAGAAATGAGGTGAGATTATAAACATTAAAATAATTGGAACTAATTGTAGTAATGGTATGAAATTATCTAAAATGGTCGATAAAGCAGTAGAAGAAATGAATTGTAATGCTGTTATTGATAAATTAGATGATTCATCTAAAAATAAATATGGAATTAAAAATGTTCCAGGTCTAGTAATTAATGGCCAAATAGTTAGTCAAGGAAAGGTGTTGTCTATAAGGGAAATAAAAAAATTATTATTAGCTTAAAAGATTCAATTTTGAATCTTTTTTTCTTGTCTTTTTTTTTAATATAAAGTATAATTTATATGGTGATAAAAATGGATAAGAATAAGAAAAAAGAAATAGTTAAAATGTTATTAAAAAGTAAAGAAGAAATTGATGAAGAAGAATTAATGGAATTATTATTTGATCAACCAATTGCTGTAGATGTTGATAAATTAGATAAAAATAATATGAAATTTTCGGATAAAGTAGCTGATACAATAACAGCTATAGCTGGTAGTTGGTATTTTATAATAGGATTTACTTTATTTTTAATAATTTGGATATTGTTAAATGTTTATTTATGGGATAACGTTGATCCATATCCATTTATTTTATTAAATTTGTTATTGTCATGTATTGCAGCTTTACAAGCTCCAATTATTATGATGAGTCAAAATAGACAAGCAAAGAAAGATAGTTTGCGAAATCAAAATGATTATCGTACTGATTTAAAAAGTGAATTAATATTAGAACAACTTCACGATCATATTGAATTAATTATTTCTAATCAAAGAAAAATTATTAAAAAATTAGAAGAGAAAGATATTGACTTAAGCAAATAATTATTATATAATTATATTGAAGTAGGAATGATTACTACTTTCGAGGTGATTCATGAAATATTCTAAACAACGACAAAAGATACTTGAAATTATAAATAATAGTTATGATCATCCAACTGCTTATATGGTTTATGAAAAGGTAAAAAAAGAAATACCGGATATAAGTTTAGGCACAATTTATCGTAATTTAAATAGTTTAGTAGAGAACAAGTTAATAAAAAAAATACCTTTAACTATTGATAGATACGATAAAAATACTGATCATTGTCATTTATGTTGTATGAAATGTGATAAAATAATCGATATTGGTTTATTGAACATTGATAAATACATTTTAGATAATTATAATTTTAAAGTATTAAGTAGTGATGTTGTTTTAATGGGAATATGTAATGATTGTATGGAAAGGATGAATTAATTATGGAATTAAAAGGAAGTAAAACAGAACAAAATTTAATGGCAGCTTTTGCAGGTGAATCTCAAGCAAGAAATAAGTACACTTATTATGCATCAAAAGCAAAAAAAGAAGGATATGAACAAATAGCAGCTATATTTGAAGAAACTGCTGGTAATGAAAAAGAACATGCTAAAATTTGGTTTAAATTATTACATGGTGGTAATGTTCCAAGCACTATAGAAAACTTAGAAGATGCAGCTGCTGGAGAAAATTATGAATGGACAGATATGTATGCTGGATTTGCTAAAGAAGCTAAAGAAGAAGGATTTGATCATATTGCATTCTTATTTGAAAGCGTTGGTAAAATCGAAAAAGATCATGAAGAAAGATATAAAGCTTTATTAGAAAATGTTAAAGCTGAAAAAGTATTCAATAAAGGTACTGAAGAAATGTGGATTTGTCGTAATTGTGGTCATGTTCATTTTGGTAAATCTGCACCTAAAGTATGCCCAGTATGTGAACATCCACAAAGTTATTTCGAATTAAGAAAAGTAAATTATTAAAAAATTCTATTTAAATAGAATTTTTTTTATGCTATACTATTTATTGGAGATGATATTATGGATATTCGAATTAAAGAAGCTTTAGAAAAAGAAAAATTAAGACAACAAAATAATATTGAATTAATTGCTTCTGAAAATTATGTTTCTAAAGATGTTTTAGAATTACAAGGAAGTATTTTTACAAATAAATATGCTGAAGGATATTCTGGCAAAAGATATTATGGTGGTTGTGTTAATGTTGATACTGTTGAAGATTTAGCTATTGAATATGTAACTAAATTATTTGATTGTAAATATGCTAATGTTCAACCTCATTCTGGTAGTAGTGCTAATATGGCAGTATATAAAGCATTATTAAATGTTGGTGATAAAGTAATGGGAATGAATTTATCTCATGGTGGACATTTAACACATGGCCATCCTATTAATTTTAGTGGTTTAGAATATGAAATAATTAGTTATGATGTTGATCCTAAAATAGAAGAAATTGATTATGATAAATTAGAAGAATTAGCCTTAGAAAATAAACCTAAAATGATTATAGCTGGAGCTTCAGCTTATTCTAGAATAATAGATTTTAAAAGATTTAGAGAAATTGCTGACAAAGTAGGGGCATATTTAATGGTGGATATGGCTCATATTGCTGGTTTAGTGGCAACCGGATTACATCCATCACCAATTCCTTATGCTGATGTAGTAACTTCTACTACTCATAAAACGTTAAGGGGACCAAGAGGTGGAATAATTTTAACTAATAATGAAGAAATAATAAAAAAAATAAATAAAATTATTTTCCCAGGTATTCAAGGCGGACCTTTGATGCATGTTATTGCTGCTAAAGCACAGTGTTTCTATGAAGCGTTACAACCTTCATTTAAAGTATATCAAGAACAAGTATTAAAAAATATTAAAGCTTTATCTAATGTTTTAACAAATAATGGTCTAAGGATAGTATCTGGTGGTACCGATAATCATTTAATATTAGTAGATGTTACAAGTTTAAATATGACAGGTAAAGAAGCTGAAAGTTTATTAGATGAAGTAAATATTACAGTTAATAAAAATACAATTCCATTTGATAAAGAATCACCTTTTAAAACTAGTGGTATTAGATTAGGAAGTCCTGCCATGACTACTAGAGGATTAAAAGAAGAAGATTTTATAGAAATAGGTAATATTATAGTTGATACTTTAAAAGGTGGTAACAAAGAAGAATTGAAATTAAGAGTAAAAAAACTAACTGATAAGTATCCATTGGAGGGATAATATGATATTAGATGGCAAAACTTTAAGTGACAAAATAAAAAGTGATATTAAATCTAAAGTTAAGAATTATTTAATTAAACCTACTTTAGCTGTTATTCAAATAGGTAATGATGAAGCAAGTAATATATATATTAATTCAAAAAGGAAAGCATGTGAAAATGTTGGTATTAACTTTATACATGCCAAGTTTGATGAAGATACAAATGAGCAAGAAATTATTAATAGAATAATTGAATTAAATAATGATTCTTATGTTAATGGTATTTTAATTCAATTACCAATACCTAAAAAATTTGATACATATAAATTGTTAAATTTAATAAATAAAAATAAAGATGTTGATGGATTAACTGATATAAATATGGGACTATTATTTAAAGATAATAATAATCTAATACCATGTACACCCCAAGGAATAATAAAATTATTAGAAGAATATAATATAGATTTATTAGGTAAACATGCAGTAGTTGTTGGTAAATCTAATTTAGTAGGTAAACCGCTTGCTATGTTGTTATTACAAAATGGCGCAACTGTTACTATTTGTCATTCTAAAACAGTAGATTTAAAACAATATACTAAACAAGCTGATATATTGATATGTGCAGTTGGTAAAAAAGATTTAATAACTAAAGATATGGTTAAAGAAAATGTTGTTGTTGTCGATGTAGGAATAAATAGAGTAGATGGTAAATTGTATGGTGATGTAGATTTTGAAAACATTAAAGATATTGCTTCTTATATAACACCTGTACCAGGTGGAGTAGGACCTATGACAGTTGCTATGTTACTTTCTAATGTTTTAAAAAATTATGAAAAAAATTTATAAAAGTATTGTCAAAATTGAACTAATATGGTATTATTATATTGTTCAATTTTTCGGCGAGATAGCTCAGTTGGCTAGAGCAACTGGTTCATACCCAGTAGGTCGAGGGTTCGAATCCCCCTCTCGCTACCATTTAAAAACGTACTCGAACTTTTCGAGTTTAAGACTAATTCAGAAATGAGTTAGTTTTTTTTAATATGAATAAACTTTTTTGTTCATTTATATGATATTTTTAAGATAAAGATATTGTAATTTAGATTCAAGCAAAAAAGATAATAGCTTAGGATTTTATTGATAAATGTTATTAAATTTATGATATAATAAAAAACTAAAAGGAGATGGTAAACATGCTTGATGCCGAACAATTAAATAAATATGTAAATGCTTTACTTTCAAAATCAGAAGAAGCGTATCTTATGGCAATAGAAATTATTAATAAGCCAACAATTAATTATAGAACTGAAGGTTTTTGCTTCTTTATATGTAATGCTTGGGAATTGTTACTTAAAGCATATTTGATAAATAAAGCAAATGATATAAATGTTATAAATTACAAAGATGGATCAAATAGGACTATAGGATTAGATGAATGTGTTGAAAAAGTATTTACTAGTACAACTGATAAAACAAAGAATAATATAACGTTAATTAGAAACATTAGAAATAAAGCAACTCACTTGATACTTCCTGATTTTGATTATACATTAGCTCCTGCTTTTCAAAGATGCTTGACTAACTATAATAAATTTTTTAAAAAACAATTTCCAAATTTTAAATTGAATAATAAAATAACACCATATATAGCGTTAGTAAATCCTGGAAATAATCAAGATATATCATCATTAATTTTAAATCCTGCTAATTTGTTACTATTAGAAAAAGTAAAACAAGAATTAGGAAGTGATGATACATTAACTCAAACATTACGTCTAGTATCTACTAAGAAAGAATCAGAAGCAGATATTAAATATACAATTGTTAAAGATGGTGGCCAACCTGTTCAAACTATAAATGTCCCAAAAGATATTGAAAAAACACATCCATATACAACAAATCAAATTATTAAAAAAATTTCTGAAACTATTGAATTATCATTAGGACCAAATCATGGATTTACATCAAATAAATTTCAGGATATATGTAAAAGAAAAAATATAAAAACAAATCAAGATTATTGTTATCAATTTCCATATTACAATACCAAAATTAACAAATATAGTGATTTAGCAATTGAATACATAAGTGAGGTTTACATAGAAGAATATAAAAATAAATAAAAAATGTATCATAATTATCTAATTATGTTATAATATATATGTAGATGAGAACTTGTGAAGGATTATCGATGTGTTGGTTAGACCAGTAAGCATATTTATATGTGAGCATTCATCTCGCCTGGGGTTCTCATCAATGTTGTAATTAAAGATTCCTTTTTGGAATCTTTTTGCGATATTGACAAACAAACTAAAAAGTTCTATAATTTATTTATATTTTTGAAAGCAATGAAGAAGAATAGTAAAATATATTTAATACATAGAGAGTTATTGGCTGGTGTAAAATAACATTTAAAATATTTGAATGAAGCTTTGGAGCAAAATAATGTATACAAGTTATTTCGTTAATCGCGTTAAGATGTAGAGGCATATAATTGTTAGCTGATTATATAAATTAAGGTGGTACCACGATAGATTCGTCCTTATTGGATGAATCTATTTTTTTTGTTTAAAGAGAGGATTGATAAAAATGAATTATAATGATTTGGCCGATTTATTGTATCCAGATGTCACAAAAACAATTGAAGATTTAGAAAAAATGTATCCTAAAAGAATTTTACCTGAAGGAGCTCAAGTAACGAGATTTGCACCTAGTCCAACAGGTAGAATGCATTTGGGTAATTTATATGCATCTTTTATTCCAGAAGTAATAGCAACACAAACTAATGGAGTATTTATAGTTAGAATTGAGGATACAGATCAAAAAAGAAAAATAGAGAATGGTATTGAATTAGGAATAAATGATTTAGAACACTATAACTATAAAGTAGATGAACATCCAATTAAAGGTGGAAAGTATGGTCCATATATTCAATCTAAAAGATTAGAAATATATCATACTGTTGCTAAACATCTTGTTTCTATTGGTAGAGCATATCCTTGTTTTTGCTCTGAAGAAGATTTGAATAATATGAGAAAAGTTCAAGAAAGACGAAAAGATAGAATTGGATATTATGGACATTATGCGAAGTGTCGTAATTTAACATACGATGAAATAAAAGCACATATTGATAATGGAGATAAATGGGTATTAAGATTAAAATCAAATGGAAACTTTGATAATCAAATAATATTTAAAGATTTAGTTAAGGGGACAATAAAATTGCCGGAAAATGATTTGGATCAAGTATTAGTTAAATCTGATAGTATACCGCCATATGCTTTTGCTCATGTGTGTGATGATCATTTTATGAGAGTAACAATTGTTACGAGAGATGATTCTTATATCTCTTCTGTTCCTTATCATTTAGAATTATGGAAAGCTTGTGGATTTGAAATACCTAAATTTGCACATCTTTTACCATTAAATATAAAAGATGGTGATTCAATTAGAAAAATTAGTAAAAGAAAAGATCCAGAGGCAGCAGCAATATATTATCATGAAAAAGGGGTTCCTGTAGAAGCAATTAAATTGTATTTTGCAACTTTAATGAATTCTAATTTTGATAGTTGGTATTTACAAAATCCAGCTAAATCCTATAGAGATTTTGAGTTTTCTTTTAGTAAGATGAGTAAAAATGGAGCATTATTCGATTTAAATAAAATTGTAAATATATCAAGAAACTACATTTCAAAATTAACTGCAACAGAAGTTTATGATAATATGTTACAATGGGCTTTAGAATTTGATAAATCATTTGCTGAATTAATAACTAAATATAAATTATATACTATTGATATTTTAAATATAGAGAGAGAACAAAACAAACCTAGAAAAGATTTTAGTTGTTATTCTGAAATAAAATCGTATATATGGTACATGTATAATGAAATGTTTAATAACTTTGAATATGAATGGCAAAATATAAGGGATATAAATGAAATTAGAACTATTTTAACTGATTATGTTAATAATTATTATGCCACATCCGATGATAAAGATATTTGGTTTAATAAGATGAAAGAATTATCTGATAAACATGGATATTGTTCGGATGTAAAAGTGTACAAAGAAAACCCTAATCATTATAAAGGAAGTATTATTGATATAAGCATGATTATTAGAGTCGCATTGACAAGCAAATCAATGACACCAGATTTATATGAAATAATGAAATTGTTAGGAATAGAAAATATTAAAAACAGAATAAATTTATTATAAAATATTTAATTAATTATTAATTTATAGTATTATTGTTTTAGTAATTAGTTGTTTATCAACTATTCCAAATGTTTCAGATATACTATTTATTCATACCATTAAATAAATTAAACTAACTTAAAAATAAGTTAGTTTTTTTAGTTGAAATTAATGATATTATTTAAAAGAATGATATTTTATGATATTATATTAATGTAGTTAATAAAGGAGGAATATATGAAAGAATTTTTAGAATATCAAAAAGAAATTTCAAATTTGCAGTATACAATTAATTTGTTGTTATGGGAATTAAAAATAACCGCTCCAAAAGATTCTCAAAGTGATTTGGTAGATTTAATAGCACATTTTCAAAGAATGGTTTTTGAATTGCAAACGAACAATCATTATGGAGAATTGTTGAATGAAATTATTTCTTGTGATGAATTTAATGATTTGAAAGAACCAGAAAAAAGATATATTAAAAATCTTTTAAGACATTATGAAGAATATAAAAAAGTTCCAGTAGATTTTTATGAAGAATATAATAAAATTATAAATGAGTCAAATATTGCATGGAGAGAAGCTAAAGAAAGTAATAATTATGATTTATTTAAGCCTCATTTAAAAAGAGTTATTGAAATAACAAAACAATATTATAGTTATATTGATAGTAAAAATTCAAATTTGTATGATGTAATGTTAAACAAATATGAAATAGGAACAAAAAGTGAAAACTTGGATAAATTATTTGATGAATTAAAAGAAGGAATTTTACCTTTGATACCTGAAAATAATGTTGAAACAACAAAATTAAATTATAATTATACAAAACAAGAATTAATCGAATGTGCTAAATTTTTATTAGATTATATCGGTTTTGATTTAAAAAAAGGTATTATTGATATATATCCTCATGGTTTTACAGAAAAAATGAATCCTAACGACATAAGAATAACTTTTAGAGAAACTACGGATCCTATAGATTTTGTAACAACTGTTATTCATGAAGGCGGTCATGGTATTTTTGAACAAAATATAAGTCCTAATTTATCAAAATATGAAAATACAGTGATTGATAATTTATATGCATTTCATGAAAGTCAATCAAGATTTTATGAAAATATACTAGGAAGAAACAAAAATTTTTGGATACCGATTTATGATAAATTAAAACAAATGTTACATTTACAAATTGATATTGATGAATTTATAAAATTATTAAATACACCGCAATGTAGTATCGAAAGAGTTTCAGCAGATGAATTAACTTACTGTATGCACATAATTATGCGCTATGAAATTGAAAAAATGATATTTAATGAACAACTAGATATTTCTCAATTACCAAAAATATGGAATCAAAAAACTTTGGAATATTTAAAAGTTGAAGTAAAAAATGATGCAGAAGGATTAATGCAAGATGTCCATTGGTCAGAGGGGAATTTTGGTTATTTTCCTTCATATCTATTAGGTGCAATTTATGATGGAATCTTATTAGAAATTATTGAGAAAGAATTAGGAAATATTGACGATATTTTAAAAGATGGTAAAATAAAAGAAATAACTCAATATTTAATTGAAAATATTTATGTCAATGGTGGTGCTTATACATCATTTGAAATTTTTAATAAATTGTATGGTAAAGAAATTACTGCAAAACCTTTAATTAAATATTTTAAAAATAAATATTCTAAAAATTAATTTTATAATAGTTTTAAAAAATAAATTATTAGAAGCATAAAATATTCTTGACATTTATAAAATATAATATATAATTGTTGGTAAGGAGGTAGTACTTATATATTATAAGTAAAATGTATTTATGAAAAAAGAAAAGGCGTTAGTTACATCAAGAGTTTTATTCGTATCAATTTTAGACAAAATTTATTTATTATCTTTAGCAATCATATTTGTTTCTATGACATATTCTAATTTGTCAACTTATTATGGTTCTTATCCATTTTGGGAAAAAATGTCAAATCAACTTTTTATTTTTATATTCTTAGTAATACTTTATTTCATATTTAATTGGTTTTATAAATGTGCTATTAAAACAATGCTTTGCGTAACAAAAAAAGAAGTATATGGTGAAATTTATTTTCCATTTATAAAAATTGAAAAAAACATACCTTTAAATAAAATAACAAAAGTTTCAACATATAATTATTTTTGGATTTTTAGAGCATTAGTTATATATCAATATAATAAATTACCTTTAATTTTTTTCACGTGGAACAATAAAGAATTTAAAAATAAATTAAGAGAATTAATTATTGAAGCTGATGAAGAAATTGAAAATGAATTTGAAAATAAAAATTTAATTTCAAGGAATAATATTAAATATATTGGAATAATTTTAGGAATTTTGACAGGTTTAACAGTAATCATAGGTTTATATAATTATATATCTGATCCAATCAAAAGAATACCTGGGACTTATTCTTATGAAGATAAAAACATTATATTAAATAAAGATGGTAGTTGTAATATAGATGATATTGTAGATTCTTATCATAATTGTACATGGGAATATAATAAGTCTTTAGAAAGTTTAAGTATTGAATATGATTATAGTTATTTTTCATACTATGCAAATAAGTATATAACTTCTAGTAGAAGTTTAGATGTTGATTATGTTTTAAAAGATAAGACATTAATATATGATGATGATACGTATAAAAAAAATTGATACAAAAATAACAAACAAAATTGTTTGTTATTTTCATATGTAAGTTGACAAAAACAAAATATTTTGTTAAAATTAAGTACATTGAAAACGAGGAAGAGAAATAGTAATAAAATCAATTATTTATAGTGAGTTATCGGTTGGTGGAAGATAATGATAATATTTTATGAACGCGTCTTGGAGTTTTAAAGCAGATCTGCTATAAAGATTAGAGTGTATAGTCTTCTATAAAATAAGGTGGTACCGCGAATAATTCGTCCTTATGTTATAGGGGCTTTTTATTTTGAAAGGGTGATTTTATGTATAAAGATTATATTATTAAATTAGTTAAAGAAATTATTAAGGATAAGGAAGTTGTAGTTGAAACTCCACCTAAACCAAATATGGGTGATTATAGTGTACCATGTTTTAATTTTAGAGATGAAACTAATAAAAAACCATTAGAAATAAGCAAAATGATTAAAGAAAATATAAAAGATGAAGAAAATATATTTTCTAAAATTGAGGTAATGGGACCTTATGTTAATTTTTATTTGAATTATGATAAAGTAAGTAATGTTATTAATGAAATTTTGAATAATAAAAACTACGGCTCTTTAAATCAAGGTCATAATGATGCGTTATTAATCGAACATACTTCAATTAATCCTAATGCTGAACCACATATGGGAAGATGTAGAAATAGTTTGATAGGAGATTTTTTGTCTAGATTGTATCAATTCGTAGGATATAAAGTTGAAAGACATTATTTTATTAATGATTTGGGTAAAAAAATAGCGCTATTGGTAATTGGTGTTGAAAAGTATGGTTTAAAAGATGATTCTTTTAAAAGTATTTTAGATGTTTATGTTAAAATATCTAATGATGCTAAAAACGATACAACTATTGAACAAATGGCTTTTGATTATTTAGAGTTAGTCGAAAGTGGAAATGAAGAAATGATTAATAAGTTTAAGACTATTACTGATAAATGTGTTAATGGTCAAATGAAGATATTTGATGAATTAGATATTCATTTTGATGTTTTTACCCATGAATCTGATTATGTATATAATAATTATTTGACTAATATTTTAAATAAATTGGCTGAAAAAGGAAAATTAAGAGTTGATGAAAATGGTAGAAATTATGTTGATTTAAGTGATTATGATATTCCTACTAAAGAACCTGTTTTAGTATTAACTAGATCTAATAAAACATCATTATATCCAATCAAAGATATTGCTTATACAATGCACAAAATGGATTTGAATAGTAAAAATAATTATATTGTTTTAGGTGAAGACCAAGAAGTATATATGAAACAAATAGCTGCTACTTTAGATATATTAGGGTATAAAGCACCTAAATTAATTAGTTATTCTTATGTTTTATTAGATGGAGATAAAATGAGTACTTCTAATGGTACTTTAGTATTAGTAACTGATTTTATTAAAGCGTTAAAAGATAAAATAAAATTAGAATTTAATAATAGAAATTTGGAATGTAATCAAGACACTTTAAATATTTTAACTAATGCTTGTATCAAATATACTATGTTAAATGTATCAAAAAATAAAAT
This sequence comes from uncultured Bacilli bacterium, assembly GCA_944359055.1. GTDB lineage: Bacteria > Bacillota_I > Bacilli_A > RF39 > UBA660 > Faecisoma. The sequence goes on from CALVSO010000001.1 coordinate 76,562, forward strand.
AGTTAATTTTAATTTTGATAATGCTACTAGTTTTCAAGGAGAATCAGCAATCTATATTTTATATAGTATTGTAAGAATTAATTCTATTTTAAGAAACAATAAATATAATAATGTTGAAATAAAATTAACAGATGATTTAGAATACAAAATAGTTAAAGATTTAATTGAATTTCCAAGTTTAGTAAATGATTTATTAAAAACAGCAGAACCAGTATTGTTAACTAAATATATCTTTAATTTAACGCAAAAATTCTCATCTTATTATGAAAAAATAAATATAAGTAATATAGAAGATGAACAAATTAAATATTCTAAATTAATGTTATTAGAAGCAATTAAAATAGTTTTAACTAATGGACTTGGTATATTAGGTATAAAAACAATTGAAAAGATGTAAACTCTAAATAGAGTTTTTTCTTGCTTTAAAGGAGGTAAAAATGAATAAAATAAATAACTTTTATATTTATATAAGCACGATTTTAGATGTAAATGTTAAATATGTTAGTTTAATATTTAATACAATTTTATGTTATATTATTTTATTAATTTTGAGAAATCTTATAAAAATAATCATTAATTTAATTATAAAAAACGAAAGAAAACATTATATATATATTCAAAATATTAAAATTACATTTAACATAATTTATATAATTTTTTTGTTGTTTATATGGGAAGGCTATATTAAAAATTTAATTACATTAATAAGTTTTTTATCAGCTGCTTTCGCTATTGCATTAAGAGATATAATATTAAATTTTTTCTGTGGAATATATATAAAAATTAAAAAAATTTTTAAAATAGAAGATAGAATTCAAATAGAAGATATTAAAGGAGATGTTACTAATATATCTTCTTTAGAATTTAGTATATTAGAAATCGATTCGAAGCAAGAAAACGGTCAATCAACTGGTGTTATGGTTACTTTTCCTAATTCAGTTATATTTTCAAAACCTATAAAAAATTATACAAAATTATTTAAATATGTTTGGGATGAAATGACTATAAAAGTGCCAATTGATTGTGACTTAGTAAAAGTAAAAAAAGAATTATATAGAATTATAAATAGTAATGAAATAGTAAAACTAATTCCTAAAAAGATGGAAAAACAAATAAATCATACTAATGATGACTTTAGAGTATATTATAATAAATTTGAACCAATAATTTATACAAAGGTAGTAGATAATTATATAGAATTAACTTTAAGATACTTAATTCATCCTAAAAAAGCTAGATATGTAAATAGCGTTATATGGAATAATATTATAACCGCTTATAAAGATAAAAAAATTGATTTATATATTAAAAATTAATTTTTTTTGATATAATTAAAATGGTGGAATTATGAATATACTTGAAAATAATAATTTGCAAAAATTTATTTTGAAATCATTAAAATCAAATTATGATTTTAGTTATTTTGTAAATTATTTAAAGAAGAATTTAAGATTAGGTATGATGAAATATGTGATCAACTTATAAAAATGATTTCATCAGATGGTAATGCACCTAATTTATAATAAGGAGTGGAGTGGTATGATGTATGATGATTATGTAGTTTTTGATATCGAAACTACTGGACTTAATAAAGATTTTGATAAAATAATTGAAATAGGAGCTTTAAAATATAGAAATAATATTTTAGTAAGTGAATTTAATTATTTAATTAATCCTAAGATTAAATTGCCAGAAATAATAACAACAATAACTGGTATTAAAGATGAAGATTTAGTAAATGAGGATACTATCGATATTGTATTACCTAAATTTATTGATTTTATTGAAGATTTACCTTTGATTGCTCATAATAATGAATTTGATTTGGGATTTATTAATGTTAATTTAAATAAATTAAATATGAGCAAATTAAATAATAAAAATGTCGATACTTTATTTCTTGCTAAAAAGTATTTGCCACAAATGTATAATTATAAATTAGAAACTTTAAAAAAATATTTTAAGATTAATCAAATATCTCATCGAGCAGTGGGAGATTGTTATACAGCAAATTATGTTTATCAAGAATGTAAGAAAAAAGCTTGTTTGAAATAAAACAAGCTTTTATTATTTATTATTCATGAGTCTTTCCCATTTATCTTTAATAAATGAATTTCCATTTAAATCATTAATATAATGATCATACATTTCATAAGCCCTATTTTTTTGACATTCAGTTATTTTTTCATTATTTTCTACTCTTGCTAAGAAATCAACCAAAAAATTTTTACATTGATTTTTTTCTAAATCAGTTATTTTTTTATAAATGGGAGTAAATATTTTATTAATATTTGTTAAAATAACTCCAACCGCTATAATTAAAGAAGAAATTTTAATAATTAAATCTATTATATCCATCTAAAATCACCTATATTAGATTATGATATATTTAATAATTCAATAATATATTTTAACTATTTTTCTTTACTTTATTATGTTTTTTTTGTATAATTAGTATGGTGAAAGGTATGCAAGAAAGATTAGTTTGGTTATTGGATAATAAATTAGATATTATAAAAAATAAAACTGTATTGATAATTGGTTTAGGGGGTGTAGGAAGTTACGCTTTAGAAACTTTAGCACGTACTTATTTTAATAAATTGATAATAGTAGATAATGATAAAATTGATGTATCTAATTTAAATCGTCAGTTAATGACTAATATAGAAAATATTGGATTATACAAGACTGATGTATGGTATGATAGAATTAAAAAAATTAATCCTAATTGCAATGTAATTAAAATAACTGAATTTATTACAAAAGATAACTTAAATTTATTATTTAAAGAAAAAGTTGATTATGTAATTGATGCATGTGATACCTTAGAAACTAAAAAAGAAATAATAAAATATTGTTTAAAAAATAAAATTAAATTTATATCATCAATGGGTATGGCTAATAGAATAGATGCTAGTAAAATAAAAATTAGTTATTTAGATAAAACCTGTTATGATCCTTTAGCTAGAAAATTAAGAAATATAATAAAAAAAGAAAATATTAAAGGTAAAATTCCTGTTGTTTATAGCGAAGAACAACCTTTAAAAATAAACAAATTAGGTTCTATTAGTTATGTAGTAGGAACTGCTGGATTATTATGTACAAATTATATAGTTAATGACATTTTAAAAGAGGTTAATAATGAAAGAGTTAAAAAAAATAATTAAAAATTTAGATGGTAATGTATTAGGTATTGGTTTATCTGAAGATTTAATAAAAGAAATTGAAAATAATGATAAAATAATAAATTGTAATTTATTAAATCCTTACATTAAAGGAAAAAAGAAGTTTAGCTTATTTAATAAAACAATCAAAATTAAAAAAATAAGAAAAGTTTTTAAGAAGAAGAAAATTGATTATATAATTTGTAATTATGATGAAATAAATAACCATTTTAATACTTTTATTAAAGATAGTGTTTATATAAATAAAAAGAAAATATATTATTTTGGTAATGTTGATATTGGTTTGTTAAAATATAGATATAGTAGATATGATACAAATATTATAATCAAAAATAAAAATTTAATTGAAATAGATAATAGTAAAGCAAAAAATAATTTTTTTAAAGACAATTATTATCATTTAAAAGATTTTAAAGACAAATTAATTGAATTTATTGGTGATATATTAATGAATTAGGAGGATAATTATGAAAAAGGGTTTTACTTTAGCAGAATTGTTAGGAGTTATAGTCATTTTGGCTGCTTTATTATTAATTAGCATTCCTGTTGTTGATAAAATTATTAAGCAAAGCCAAGAAGATTTATATAATAAGCAAATAGATTCTATAAAACTTGCTATGAATTTATGGATTAGTGATAAATATAAATTAAATGAAGGAGAATCTATAGCTTTAACGCTTAGTCAGTTAAAAGAAGAGGGATTAGTTGAATTTGATATAACAAATCCAATTACCAAAGAATTATTTCCTAATGATATGATTTTAACTATAGAAAATAAAGAAGGTCAATTAGAATATAATGTTTCAGATGAAGGAACTAACATTGAAAATTACGAAAATATTCCACGAATATCTATAAATGGCAATGTATTAACTTATGTTGAAATAAACACCGAATATATTGAAAAGGATGTTGTTGCTACTGATAATAATGGAAATATAATAACTAGTACTAAGTCATTTGAACCACAATTAAATACATCTTTAAAAGGTACTTATTTAGAAAAATATACAGTTAATAATAATGGTCATACTAATTTTGTTTATCGCACTATTATAGTAAGAGATACTATAGGCCCTGAAATAATATTTTCTAATAATTTAGTACTTACGTATGAGCAAGCAGAAAGTTATGATTTTGAATCTGACATAATAGTTAGAGATAATAGCGGTGATAATGTAGAAATAGTAATTGAAGATAACATTACCATTTTGCCAGGTGAATATACAGTTAAATATACAGCAAAAGATTCTTCAGGTAATGAAACAACTAAATTAAGAAAAGTAACAATAAAGGAGTAACATTATGTATTTAAAAGCTATAAAAGCACATGGTTTTAAATCATTTGCTGATAAAACAATTATTGAATTAGATAATAAAATAACTGGTATTGTTGGCCCTAATGGAAGCGGTAAAAGCAATGTTGTAGATGCTGTAAGATGGGTGTTAGGAGAACAATCGGTAAAATCATTAAGAGGAGATGGAAATATGATAGACGTCATATTTTCTGGTAGTAAAACAAGAAATCCTTCTAATGTAGCATCTGTTACTTTATTATTTGATAATACTGATAAATATTTACCTTTAGAATTTAATGAAGTTGCTATTAAAAGAAGAGTTTATAAAGATGGTAGTAATGAATATTTTTTAAATAATGAAAAAGTAAGACTAAAAGATATAACTAATTTGTTGTTAGATAGTGGAGTTGCTAAAGAAAGCTTTAATATAATATCTCAAGGTAAAATAGAAGAAATTTTATCTAATAAACCAGATGATAGAAGAATCATATTTGAAGAAGCTTCTGGAGTTTTGAAATATAAAAAAAGAAAAGAAGAAGCTTTAAGAAAATTAGATAAAACTCATGATAATATGAACCGTATAAATGATATTATTAATGAATTGGAAGATAGAATAGAACCTTTAAAAGAACAAAAAGAAAAAGCAATTAAATATAAAGAATTAAATATTGAATTAGAAAACATTGAAATTGCTTTGATAAGCGAAGATATAACTAATTTAAATTTTGATTACCAAAATAATAAAAATAAAATAGAAACACTTAAATTAGAAATATCTAAATTAACTACTGATAATAGTACTCATGAAGTAAAAATAGAAGAATATAAGAAAAAAATTATTGATATAGATAACGAAATAAAAAAATATCAAGATTATTTAATTAAACTAACTGGTGATGTTGAAAAAATAAATAGTCGTAAAGCTATTATTTTAGAAAGACAAAAATATAATGTTCAAGATAGTAAAGTTCATGAAAATTTAATATTATTAAAAGAAAAAGAATTAAAATTAACTACTGAATTAAACAATATTAAAAATGAAAAAAGCATAATTGAAAACGAAATAATTGAATTAAGTAAAAAAATTGATGATTTAAACAATCAACTTAATAATATAAAAGAAAATAAACAAAAATTAGATATATCTTTACAAAATAATTTAAGAAATCAAAATAATTTAAATTTGCAAATTGAATCATTAAGATATAGTATTGATAATAATAGTAGTTTACCAACATCTGTTAAAAAAGTATTAGATAATCCAAAATTAAATGGTATTCATGATATCATTGGTAATTTATTTGATGTATCTGAAGAATATTCTTTAGCTATTTCAACTGTTTTGGGTGTTGCTTCTACTAATATTGTAGTTGATAATGAAAATTGTGCTAAAGAAGCAATTAAATATTTAAAAGAAAATAAATTAGGTCGTGCTACATTTTTTCCTTTAAATATTATTAAACCTAAAAGTATTGATATAGAAATTAATTTACCTGGTTTTATTGATATTGCTAGTAATCTAATTAAATATGATTCAAAATACTCTAATATAATATTAAATCAATTAGGTAATGTATTAGTAGTTGACAATATAGATAATGCGAATGTAATTGCGAAAGCTATAAATTATAAATATCGCATAGTTACTTTAGATGGTGAATTACTTCATGTTGGAGGTTCTTTAACCGGTGGAAATACTGTTAAAGCAAGAAATATTATATTGGAAAAATATGAATTGGAAAATAAAATAAAAGAAGTTAAAATAATTTCTGATAACATAAGTAAAATAGAAGAAAAAATAAATGAAATAGATAATAATTATAAAGAAATAGAAGATAAAATATATTTAATAAATAAGGAAAAATTAAATAAAGAAGTAGTGTTAGAAAATTACAAAAAAGATATAACTAATAAAACAGAACTATTAAAAGAAACAACTTATGAAATAATGGGTAATAATAATATTTTAGATAATAAGCTGGTTGATGAAGAACAACAAGTATTAAAAGAATATTATGAGACATTAGAAAATAAAAATAAAGTAAGTTTATATTTAAATAGTTTATTAAAGAAAAAAGATGAATTAAATAGTGAATTATCTGATTTTGAATTAACTGTTAAAAAAGAAAATATTTTGTATAATGAGAAAAAAGAGGTATTAAATAATTTAGAAATTTCTGTTAACAGACTAGATGTTAAAATTGATAATTTGTTAAATACTTTATCAGAAAATTATTCTATTACTTATGATACAGCTATATCTAGATACAAATTAGATATGGATATCGATATAGCTAGAAATAAAGTAAATAGCTTAAAAAGACAACTTAAAGAAATTGGGAATGTTAATTTAGACTCAATAGAAGAATTTGAAGCTGTTAATGAAAGATATGAATTTTTAAATAATCAAAGAGATGATTTAACAAAAGCTGAAAATACTTTATTAGAGATTATATCTGAAATGGATAAAGTAATGGAAAAAGAATTTGTTAAAACATTTAAAGTTATTAAAGAAAATTTTAATACTACATTTAAAGAATTATTTAAAGGCGGAACAGCCGATTTAAAATTAACTGATCCAAATAATATTTTAGAAACAGGCATTGAAATAGTAGCATCTCCTCCAGGTAAAAAACTAACAACAATTTCATTATTGTCTGGTGGTGAGAAAACATTTACTGCCATCAGTTTGTTATTTGCTATATTAAAATCTAAACCAGTTCCATTTTGTATATTAGATGAAGTAGAAGCTGCTTTAGATGATGTTAATGTTGATTCTTTTGGTAAGTATGTTTGTGGCTTGAAAGATAAAACACAATTTATAATTATTACCCATAAGAAAAAAACAATGGAATATGTTGATACTTTATATGGTATAACAATGCAAGAGTCTGGAGTTAGTAAATTAGTAAGTGTTAAATTAGAGGAAATTTAAATATGGCATATATCAGTAGAATAGAAAAAAGAAGTTATCATGGTTATTCGTTTTTTATGACTTTGATAATGTTTATATTTAGTATATTAACATTTGATATTTTTAGTATTATATATAGTATGTTATATGCTTTATTTATATTTCATAATGATGCTCCATATATGGAAAAGTCTAAAATTATAATTAGCTATAAAAATCGTCAAATTACTGCTATATTGGAAATTATAATTGTTTTGATTTATAATTATGCAATTTGTTTATATATTGATTGTGGTTATTATTCAGCGGTTAATTTCTTTCATAGTAAAGCAATAATATTAATTTTAACTCTTATAATTTTATTTATTGTTTACTTTAAAAGTAAAAGAATGAATGATAGAAGAAAAAAAATTAATGCGAAATATTATTATATTATGTTATTTTCTTTAGTTCCTATCCTTAATTTTAATTTAACGATAAATTTTTATATAAGTTTTATTAATATTTTAATAAATATAATATTAATAATTTTTCATAATAAAATTTCTAATTATAAATTATTATATATATATTTATTGATGTTTTTAATAAGTATTGTATCTTTTAATTTTTATAGTACAATAGTTATAGTAGATATAATAAATGAACAAAAAAAATCATTGAAAAAAGAAGTGATTAAATAAAATCACTTTTTTATATTCAAAAAATGTGTTATAATGAAGAAGAGCCACTAGACTCTCAAAGGTTTGGAGGTTTTTTTATGTCAAGATTTATTTTTGTGACAGGTGGAGTTGTGTCAGGATTGGGTAAAGGTATAACAGCTTCCAGTATTGCTTTATTGTTAAAAGCGAGAGGGTATAAGGTTTTTATGCAAAAATTTGATCCTTATATTAATGTTGATCCAGGTACTATGTCCCCTTATCAACATGGAGAAGTTTTTGTAACTTATGATGGTGTGGAAACAGATTTAGATTTAGGCCATTATGAAAGATTTATTGATGAGGAATTAAATTATTCTTCTAATTGTACAACTGGTAAAATATTTTCTTCAGTCATAGAAAAAGAAAGAAGAGGAGATTATTTAGGTGCAACTGTACAATTTGTACCACATATTACAAATGAAATAAAAAATAAGATTTTTGAAGCTAGTTCTACTAGTAATGCGGATTTTGTTATAATAGAAATTGGTGGTACAATTGGTGATATTGAATCTCAAATATATTTAGAATCTTTAAGGCAATTAAGAAATGATTTAGGTAAACAAAAAACTTTATTTGTTCATACAACATTGATACCATATATTTATGGTTCGAATGAATTAAAAACCAAACCAACTCAACATTCAGTAATTGAATTAAGAGGTTTGGGTGTTCAACCTGATGTAATAGTTTGTAGAACTCCTTTTAAATTGGATTTTGATATAAAAAAGAAATTAAGTTTATATTGCAGTGTGGATATTAACAATATTATTGATGCTGTTGATACTAAAAATATATATCAAATACCTTTAAACTTTTATAATCAAAAATTAGATGAGGTTATTTTAAAACAATTTAATTTAGATATTAAAGAATCTAATATAAACTATTGGCAAAATTTAGTTAATAAAGTTGATAACTTAAAAGATGAAATAGAGATTGCTTTGGTTGGTAAATATGTTGAATTGCCTGATGCTTATATATCTGTTGTCGAAAGTTTAAAACATGCAGGCTATAAATATGGTACAAAGATAAAAATTAATTGGGTTGATTCAGAAAAAATTAATGATTTAGATGAAACTTTTAAAAATAGTAAAGGTATTATTGTACCAGGTGGATTTGGAAGTAGGGGAATAGAAGGAAAAATAAAAGCTATTCAATATGCTAGAGAAAATAATGTTCCATTTTTAGGGATTTGCTTAGGTATGCAATTAGCTTGTATCGAATTTGCTAGAAATGTATGTAAAATTGAAACTGCTAATTCAACTGAATTTGATGAATTTACTAATGATCCAATTATTGATTTAATGAGTGATCAAAAACAAATAATCAATATTGGTGGTACTTTGAGATTAGGTAATTATGATTGTAAAATAAAAAAAGATACATTAGCTTATAAATTATATAATAAAGAATATATTAAAGAAAGACATAGACATCGTTATGAGTTTAACAACACATATAAAAAAATACTAGAAAAAAATGGTTTTATTTTTTCTGGTATTAATGAAAACTCTAATTTAGTTGAAATAGTTGAATATGAAAATCATCCTTTTTTCATAGCTTGTCAATTTCATCCTGAGTTTAAAAGTAGACCAACTAGACCTCATCCACTATTCGATGGATTTATAAAAAGTAGTATTGAAAAAAGCGTTATTTAACGCTTTTTATATTAATCTAATTTCATTTTCATTAAAGAATGGTTTATCTTTATTTATTCTATCGTAAAATAATATTCCATTTAAATGATCTATCTCGTGTTGAAAGGCGATTGATAAGTCTTCTCTTGCTCTTACTTTTATTTTATTGCCATCGATATCGTATCCTTCAATTGTCACTCTTGCATATCTAGGAACATGTCCTTCAACTTCACGATTAACGGATAAACATCCCTCACCAACATCAGCAGCTATCATTTCATTAGAATATGATACTATTTTAGGATTTACAAATACATATTCGTTAAATACACCTTCTTTTACTTCATGAACAATGATAATGATTCTTTTATTTAGACCTAATTGAGGAAATGCCAATCCCATTCCTGGTCTTAAATCATATTTTTCTGCTAAAGTTTCTATTTGACTATAAGTTAATTCATCAATTGCTCTTTTAATTAATTCTTTATCTTTTTCTGCTAAAGGAAATGTAGCATCTTTACTAATCATTCTTAATCTTTTATCTTTTTCATCTAATATATTTAATTTTTTAAACATAAGAATCAACTCCCACAACAACGAATATTTTACCACATTTTATAAAAAAAGCAAAATAAAAGGAAGATTATCTTCCTTGGCAAGGTGATTGAGTGTGACAACCGCAGTTGTTTTCGAATGCTCTAGCACCTATAATTATTACTAATAAAATAAATAAAACTAAAATGATAGCAGCTCCGTAACCAGAACCATTTCCATAACCGTATGGTTGACCGTAACCATAACCGCTATATCCTCCGTAGTAATACATACTTATTACCTCCTTCTAGCTAATATATTTTATTAATATATGTATAAATTGTTCATTTAAAACACCTAAATTTCTTTTTTTGTATTTTCAAATTAATAAATATGTGATATCATATTATAAGGTGGAAGGTATGAAAAAGTTTTTAAAAAACCTTAAAGATTTATTTAGTAAAATGGATAGATCATTATTTATTATTACTATTTTATTTTTCTTATTTGGTTTATTAAATATAGTTACTGCATCTAGTCGTGAGGCTGTTGTAAGATATGAATTATCAACTTATCATTACTTTTTTAAACAATCACAAATGTTGATAGCTGGACTTATAGGGTCATATATTATTTTAAATCTAAAAACCAAAGCATATAAAGATTTAGTTTGGTTAGCGTACATCTTTGTTTTAGGATTAGTTATCCTTTTATTTCCATTTGGTAAAGAAGTAAATGGCGCTACTAACTGGTTACCTATACCAGGATTTGGAACATTACAACCTAGTGAATTTGCTAAACCAGTAATGATTGTTTTATTTGCTATTATGTTTGAAAAATATTATCGTATTTTAAATTCTGATAACCCTAAAAGATGGTCTAAAATAGGTTTGATATTAATAGTAGCATTAATAATTCCTCTTTTAACTTTTGTTCAAAAGGATTTAGGTGGAGCACTTATAATGTTAGGTATATTTGGCGTTATGTTTTTAGCAAGTCCAATAAGAAGAATTGATAAATTAAAAACTATAGGATTAGGCGTTGGTGTGTTGATTGTTATGATGTCTATCATAGTATTAAGACAGGGTTATTTATTAAGTGATACTCAGATGGCGAGATTTGATTTCTTTAATCCTTGTTCAAAATATGAAACAACAGGTTATCAAATATGTAATGGTTTTATAGCTTTAAATGATGGTGGCTTATTTGGCTTAGGTATTGGTAAAAGTAAGCAAAAATATTCTTATATCCCAGAACCACATACAGATAGTATATTTGCTATTATAGGCGAAGAATATGGAGCTATAAAATGTAGTTTTATCTTTTTAACTTATATATTTGTTTTATTTAGAATTCTTAAGATTTCTACTAATGCAACCACATTAAGAGGTAGATATATTTGTTTAGGAATGGCTACTTATATATTTATGCATATATTTATTAATTTAGGTGGCTTATTTGGTATAATACCTTTAACAGGGGTACCTTTACCATTTCTATCTTATGGTGGAACATTTGCAATCAGTTTAATGTGTTCTTTAGCAGTTGTTCAAAGAGTACATATTGAAACAAAATTAGAAAAATTTAAATTAAATCATTGAAATGACAAAATTTTGATGATTTTTTTTTTATAATTTAAATAGAGGTGATACATATACGAAAATATACTTAGATTTAATAATGATTTTAAATTTTGTATTTGATTTTTTGTTATTATTATCTATTTCGATATTACTTAGAAGAAATGTAAGTATTTATAAAATAATAGGTGGTGCTTTTATTGGTGGTATTAGTATACTATTTTTATTTATTAGTAACTCTTTATTATTATTTATATATAAAGTATTAATGAGTATTGTTATGGTTATTGTTAGCTTTGGTTATAAAGATATAAAATATACTTTAAAAAACATTTTATATTTATATATGACTAGTATTGTTTTAGGCGGCTTTTTGTATTTTTTAAATGTTGAATTTTCATATAAACAATATGGCATTATTTTCATAAATAATGGCTTGTCAATTAATTTTATATTTTTAATCATATTTAGTCCAATTATTATATATATTTATATTAAACAAGGATTATGGTTAAAAAATAATTATAGTAATTATTATAAAATAAGTATTTACTATAATAATAAAAAGTATTTATTTAATTCATTTTTAGATACAGGTAATAATTTAGTTACACCTATAACAAACAAACCGGTTATACTAATAGATAAAGAAATAAAACTAGATAATTTTTTTTATATTCCTTATAAATGTGTCAAAGGAGATGGATTAATTAAATGCTTTAAAGTAGATAAAATAGAGATAGAAGGAATGATTAAAAAGAACGTAATTGTAGGTATTTTAAAAGATAAAATTAAAATAGATGGCGTTGATTGCTTATTAAATAAAAAAATATTGGAGGGATAAAATGTTAACAAAATTAAAGAATTTAATTATAAAATTATTTACACAAGAAATTTTTTATGTTGGTAGTGCTGATAAATTACCAGCTCCTTTATCAAAAGAAGAAGAAATATTATATGTTACAAAATCGATGGAAGGGGACGAAGTTGCTCGTGCTAAATTAATTGAACATAATTTAAGATTAGTAGTTTTTTTAGCTAAAAAATATGAAAATACAAAAGTCGATTTAGAAGATTTGGTAAGCATTGGAACAATTGGTTTAATTAAAGGAGTTAATACTTATAAACTAGATAAAAATATAAAACTCGCAACTTATGCATCTCGTTGTATTGATAATGAAATATTGATGTTTTTAAGAAAAAATAAAAAAAGAAAAGGAGAAGTTAGCTTTGAAGATAGTTTAAGTTATGATTCTGAAGGAAATGAATTACATTTAGAAGATATTCTAGGAACAGAACCTGATATTGTGACTAAAGGATTGGAAGAAGAAACCAATAGAAAATTATTATATGAAGAAATAAATAATTTAAATAAAAGAGATAAAGAAATAATGATTTTGCGATATGGCTTATATAATAATGAAGAAAAAACACAAAAAGATGTAGCGGAATTACTTGGTATATCGCAATCATATATTTCAAGAATTGAGAAAAAAGTAATTAGAAGACTTAAAAGAATGCAACATTAAGTCTTTTTGCGATATTATATAATAAGAATAGTCAATTTGACTTTTATCAAATATTTTGGTAGAATTATCAAACACGAAAGGAGTTGGTATTTTGAATATAGATGACTTTGACTCGATTATGAAAAAGTATACTTTAGCAAAAGAAAAAATTGAAAATGAATTAAAGATTATGATGAATAATTTTATAAATAAATATAATTATAATCCAATAGAACATTATAAAAGTAGAATAAAAAGTAAAGAAAGTATTGTTAATAAACTAAGAAAGAAAAATTTAGATGTTAATGTTGAAAATATGATTAATAACATAAGAGATGTTGTAGGGGTTAGATTAGTATGTTCTTTTTTAACTGATATTTATGATATTGTAAGTTTAATTTCTAATATTCCAGACATAAATATTATTGAAAGAAAAGATTATATAAGCAATCCAATGGATAATGGGTATACAAGTTATCATTTAATTGTGTCAGTACCTATCAAATATAATAATATAAAGGAATATGTTAATGTAGAAATACAGATAAGAACAGTAGCTCAAGATTTCTGGGCATCTTTAAATCATAAAATTCAATATAAGCATGAAGAAAATGTTCCAGATAATATAAAAGAGGAAATGTATGAATATTCTATGATTATAAATCAATTAGATAGAAAAATGGTTAATTTAAATAAAGTAGTTAATGGTGGTAAGTAATTATGAATGTAGTAGAAAAATCTTTAAAATTTGCTGTTTTGGCTCATAAAAATCAAGTAAGAAAAGCGGAAAAAGAAAAGCCTTATATTATTCATCCAATCGATGTATCTAATATATTGAAAGAATATGGATGTAATGATAATTTAATTTCGGCTGGCTTGCTACATGATATTTTAGAAGATACAGATTATGATTTTGATTTTATTAAACAAGAATTTGGTGAAGATATTGCTAATCTTGTTAATTCGGCAACAGAACAAAATAAAAACGAATCTTGGGAAAAAAGAAAACAAGCAACAATTAATAAAATTAAAAATATGTCTTTAGAACAAAAAATATTATTATGTGCTGATAAATTAAGTAATCTAGAAGATATGTATATTTTATTTAATATTAAAGGCAAAAAAGATTTTTCTTCATTTAATAGAAGTGAACAACAACAAAAATGGTATTATGATAATTTATATAATAGCTTTATATTTAATGGTAATCACGAAATTTTTGATAGATTAAAAAATTTAATTAATAAAGTTTTTGTGGAAGAATTTATTCCTAACAAAGATAATTTTTTAAAAAAAGATGTAATAAAATTAAGTAAATATTTTAATGATAAAATTAATTTTGATAATAAAATTGAAATATATAATAAAGACAAATTAATAATTATTTTTGATGATTTAGATAGTACAAAAAAATATTATATCGAAAAATACAAAAATATTTAATTGTCTTTTTTGTTACAAAAAAAATCTTGACATACTATAAATAATAGTGTATAAATTATATTCGAGGAGTGATAATATTGAAATTAGTTATTGTTGAGTCCCCAAGTAAAAGTAAAACAATTGAAAAATACCTAGGTAAAGATTATGAAGTTTTATCTAGTAAAGGACATATAAGAGACTTATCTACTAAAGGTAAATATGGTTTAGGTGTCGATTTAGAAAATGATTTTAAACCTGATTATGTTACTATTAAAGGTAAATCTAAATTAATTAATGATTTAAAAAAAGAAGTTAAAAAAGCAGATTTTGTTTATCTTGCAACCGATCCCGATCGTGAAGGAGAAGCCATTTCTTGGCATTTATTTGATACTTTAAATCTTAAAGATGAAAATTATCAAAGAATAGTATTTAATGAAATAACTAAAGATGCGGTTATTAACTCATTTAAACATGCTAGAAAAATAGATCAAGATTTAGTTAATAGTCAAGAAACAAGAAGAATACTAGATCGAATAATAGGTTTTAGATTGAGTAAGTTAATGCAAGCTAAAACTGATGGAACTTCAGCTGGTAGAGTACAAAGCGTTGCTTTAAAATTAATTGTTGATAGAGAACGAGAAATAAATAAATTTAATCCTGAAGAATACTGGACAATTACAGGCATTTTTAAAGATTTTGAAGCTGATTTATTTAATTATAATAATAAAGAAATAAAAATACCTAATGAAGCAAAAGCTAATGAAATATTAAATGAATTAAGTAATACATTTAAAATAGTTAGTGTTGATAAGAAGAATAAAAATAAAAAATCTAATCCACCATTTATTACAAGTACTTTAC
This sequence comes from uncultured Bacilli bacterium, assembly GCA_944359055.1. Lineage (GTDB taxonomy): Bacteria > Bacillota_I > Bacilli_A > RF39 > UBA660 > Faecisoma. Next base: position 92,202 of record CALVSO010000001.1, read on the forward strand.
AGAGATTAGCATCAACTAAATTAGGCTTTAATGCAAAAAAAACAATGTCTTTAGCGCAAAAATTATATGAAGGAATCGAACTTAAAGATGAAACTGTCGGACTTATTTCTTATATGAGAACAGATTCAGTAAGATTATCTGATGAGTTCATCAAATCTACTTATGGTTATATTAAAAATAAATTTGGTGAAGAATATATTGGATATGTTAAAGTTAGCAAAAAGACAGAAAATGTTCAAGATGCTCATGAAGCGATTAGACCAACTAGTATCAATAGAACTCCTGAATCAGTTAAACCTTATTTATCTAATGATGAATATAAATTATATAAAATGATTTATTATCGTGCTTTAGCTAGTTTAATGAAAGATGCTACTACTATCAATACTACAGTAATTTTAGATAACAATAATTATCAGTTTAAAGCTACTGGCCAAATTATTAGTTTTGATGGTTATTTAAAAGTGTATAATGAATATGAAGAAACTAAAGATAAAAATTTACCACCTTTAGAAACTTATAATTCTAATGTGTTAGTGTCTAATGAAATAACTAAAGAGCAACACTTTACAAAACCTCCAAGTAGATATACAGAAGCAAAATTGATTGAAGAAATGGAAAAATTAGGTATTGGTAGACCTAGTACATATGCTACAACAATGGAAACTTTAAAACAAAGAAATTATGTTACTATTGAAGACAAAAAATTTATTCCAACTGAAATTGGTATCGAAATAACTGATAAATTACAAGAATGTTTTAGCCATTTGATTAATGTCGAATATACAGCTAATATGGAAAATGATTTAGATAAAATAGCTGAAGGAAAAGAAAATTGGGTTAAAACTTTAAGAGAGTTTTATAATGATTTTGAACCTGCTTTAAAAAATGCTTTTGATTTATTGCCTAAAAAAGAAGCTACTAAAACAGGTGAGGTATGCCCTGAATGTGGTAGTGATTTGGTTATTAGAAAAGGAAAATATGGTGAATTTACAGCTTGTAGTAATTACCCTAATTGTAAATATATAAAACCAAGTGAGGTAAAAGAAATTATTGATTGCCCTAATTGTGATGGTAAAATAATTGAGAAAAAAAGTAAAAAAGGAAAAGTATTTTATGGATGTAATAATTTTCCTAAATGTAAAACTGCTTTTTGGGATAAACCAATAGATGAAAAATGTCCTAATTGTAATAATCTATTAACAGTTAAAGGTAAAAAGATAAAATGCTCTAGTTGTGATTATGTTAAAGAAGATTAATTTCTTCTTTTTTTCTTGACTATATATTTTAATTTTTGTATACTTTTAGTAGGTGAGGAGTATGGAAAGAACATTAAGTTTAGTATTAGATGATGAATGTAAAATAAGTTTAACGTTAATGAAAGATGATGCTGTTAAAATAGATGAATTTACTAGTAAAAAATTTGAAGATTCTGATCAAATAAGAGAACGTTTTAAAAAACAAATAGATGCTTTTTTAGAACAAAATAAAAATTATATTGATGGAATTACAAAAAAATCTGGGAAAAGATTTAGAGGTAGAATTGTTATATTAGAAGCAAGAAAAAATAATAATTCTATTGAATATATTGAAAAAAGAGTATTATACAAAAAACATTTAGTTGCTTTTAAAGAAATAATAAAAGATAGAGATACAATGTTAAAATTTCTTCAGTTAGAAAAAATTGGTTATAGTGAACGCGGTTTTAGAAAATTAATTTCTCCATTTTTATGTAGAGAAATTAAATATGCAAATTATAAAGTAGTAAGTCAAATTGATTTTTTAAGAAGAGAATTAAAAAAAGATAAAAACAATTTTTATGATATATTAAGAATTATTGTAAAAGCTTATGATATTGAAAGAAAAAAAAGAAATTTAAAAACTATTGATGCTATATATAAACAAAGCAAGACAAAAGTGGAGCATAAAAAATCAACTATTCCTTCTGCTACATCATCTTTTGAAAATAATAATGAGTCTGATTTTTATTATATTGATGGTATATCTTATCATGAAGATGAAATACCTTTTGACTTAGATGAATTAAGTAAAATGGAAGCTGATGGAATTATAATTGATAGAAAACCAGATGGATTAGGGTTAAATGAAAGAACTAGATAATTTTTATAAATACCTAGAAGGTAAAGGATATTCTCTTAATACTATATTAAGTTATCAAAAAGATTTAAATCAGTTTAAAGAATATTGTAAAGATATTAAAATTAAAGAAATTGATTATAATTTTATTAGAACATATTTACAATTTTTACATAATAAAAAATATACTAATAAAAGTATTGCTCGTCATATAAGTAGTTTAAAAAGTTTTTTTAAATATTTGACTAAAACTGAAGTTATTAAAGAAAATCCTTGTTTGTTAATTAGTAATCCTAAAATAGAAAAGAAATTACCTAATTATATTAATTATAATGATCTAGAAGTATTATTTAGCATACCTGACAAAAATGATGTATTAGGTTTAAGAAATTTACTTATTTTAGAGCTTTTATATTCATGTGGAGTACGTGTTAGTGAATTAGTGAATATTAAAATAAGTGATATTGATTTTATTAATAATCGCATTCTTATTTTAGGTAAAGGTAATAAAGAAAGATTTGTTTTATATGGTAAAGTATGTAGTGATTTATTGAAAGAGTATTTAAATAAAAGTAGAAGTAAATTAAATAAAGATAGCGATTATTTATTATTAAATAAATTTGGTAATAAAATAACTGATCGTGCCATTAGAATGATTATTGATGATATTGTTAAAAAAAGTAGCTTAAAATTAAATATATCACCCCATACTTTAAGGCATACTTTCGCAACTCATTTATTAAATGAAGGAGCAGATTTAAAAATTGTTCAGGAGTTATTAGGTCATGAAAATATATCTACTACTGGCATATATACTCATGTTTCTAATGAACATTTAAGAAAGGTATATTTAGATGCTCATCCTAGAGCTAGGAGGTAGTTATGGCAAAATTATATTTTAATTATGGAGCAATGAGTGCAGGTAAAACGATTGAAGTAATTGAAACTGCTTATAAATATAATTCGAGAGGCATGAAAGCTTTATTAATTAAACCTTCTATTGATACTAAAGGAAATGATTCAGTTACATCAAGAATTGGTATGTCAAAAGAAGTTGATATTGTTTTAAAGCCAGACGATAGTTTAATTGATTATATTAAAAATTATGAAAATTTAACTTGTTTAGTAATTGATGAAGCTCAATTTTTAACAGAAAAACAAGTTTATGAATTAGTAATTATAACTAAAAACTTTGATATTCCTGCTATATGTTATGGTTTAAAAGTTGATTTTAAAGGTAATTTATTTAAAGGAAGTGAAGCTTTAATAAGATATGCAGATTCTTTAAATGAATTAGTTGCAATTTGTGATTGTGGTAAAAAAGCAAGATTTAATGCAAGAAAAGTGAATGGGGAATACGTTTATGATGGAGAACAAGTGTTAATAGGTGCAGATGAATCATATGATCCGTTATGTGAAACTTGTTTTTTGAATAAAGTTTTAATACCTCATTCTAAAGAATTTCAAAAAATATTGAAAAGGGGTTAATTATGAAAAAGATTATATTTTTAATTGTTACGTTTTTATTTAGTATTAGTGTTGTATCAGCTAAAAATAATATTTATAGTATTGATATAAAAGTTTATTTAGATGAAGAAGGAAATGCTGATATTGAAGAAGTTTGGAATGTTAAAGGATCTGACGGAACTGAATGGTATAAAGTTTTAAACAATATGGATAATATGGAATTATCTAATTTTAAAGTATATATGGATGGTAATTTGTTAAATTATAAAGAATGGGATGTTGATGAATCATTAAGTGAGAAAAAAGGGTATTATGGTATTAATAAAACTTATAGTGGATTAGAATTATGTTTTGGTAAGTATGATTATAATAAGCATATATTTAAATTAGAATATGAATTAAGTAATTTTATATTTAATACCAATGATGCTCAAGTTATTTATTATAATTTTATAGATAAGTTATCTGATGTAAACTTTGATAGTTTTACATTAGAAATATCAAGTTTTTATAATTTTCCTGATACATTAGATGTTTGGGGTTACGGATATAAAGGATATGCTTATGTTTATGATGGCAAAATATATATGTCAAATGAATCAGATATGGATGGTAATTATGCTGCTTTATTAGCTAAATTTCCTTTAAATACTTTTAATACAACTAATAAAACTAAATATGATTCATTTGAAGAAGTATATAATATAGCAGAGCAAGGAACTTTTGATTATGATTATTCTAATAATACATTTGGTATTTTAGATTTTATATTTGGAATTTTAAATGTTTTATTATGTTTTCTTCCATTTATAATTGTTATTTTAATAGCTCGTGGTACTTTATATGGATATAAAGATAATAAAAAAATAACTAAAAAAAATACACCATTATTTAGAGATATTCCTTGCAATAAAGATATTTATTATGCTAATGCATTGGCGGGTTTAAATCAATGGTCAAAATCATCTGCAAGTATTTTAGGAGCAATATTATTAAAATGGATTAGGGAAGATAAAGTTCAAATATTAAAAGAAAAATCTACTAAAATTGTTCTTAATAAAGATATCAAATTAGATATAAAAGAAGAACAAGATTTATATGATATGATGTATAAAGCAAGTGGTGATGGAATATTAGAATCCAAAGAGTTAGAAAAATGGGCTAAAAATAATTATAGTAAATATTTAAATTTATTTGATAAAATTAAAAATAATAAAATTAGGGAATTAAAAGAACAAGGCCATATTTATAAAAGAACTAATCGCAAAGAATGCAAATATAGAAATGTTATGGATGATGTTTTATATGAAGATTCTAAAAAGTTATATGGTTTAAAATTGTTCTTAGAAGAATTTTCATCTATTAACACTAAAGAAGCTATTGAAGTTAAACTATGGGATGAATATTTAATGTTTGCTTATATATTTGGTATAGCTGATAAAGTTGCTAAGCAATTTAAAAATTTATATCCTGAATATATTGAAAATTTAGATACTGTTGATTTTGATACTGTTATATTTTTGAATACTATATCAACTAGATCAGTATCAGCAGCTTCAACTGCAAGAAGTAGAGCTGAATCATATTCAGCTGGTGGTGGCGGATTCTCATCAGGTGGCGGAGGAGGAGGTTCCTTCGGCGGCGGTGGCGGAGGAAGCCGTTAAAAAATATGTAAAAAGAATAAAATTTTATTCTTTTTTTAATATATATATGTTATAATTTAAGTGTGTTAGATAATGAGGAGGGCAAGATATATGACACAATATGTTTATTCTTTTAATGAAGGAAACAAAGATATGAGAAATCTATTAGGTGGTAAAGGTGCCAATTTAGCAGAAATGAAAAGTATTGGATTACCTGTTCCTGATGGATTTACAGTTACAACAGAAGCTTGTAATAAATATTATGATGATGGTGAAAAAATAGCTGATGAAGTTATTGAACAAATTATGACTAAATTAGCTAATTTAGAAAAAACATCAGGTAAAAAAATGGGTGATTTAAATAAGCCATTATTAGTTTCAGTAAGAAGTGGTGCTAGAGCTAGTATGCCTGGTATGATGGATACTGTACTTAATTTAGGATTAAATGATGAAGTAGCTAAAAATTTTAGTGAAAAAATAAATAATCCTAGATTTGTTTATGATTCATATAGAAGATTTATTCAAATGTTCGCAGATGTTGTTAAAGGATATCCTAAATCTAGTTTTGAAAGAGTGTTAGATGAATTTAAAGAAAATAAAGGTGTTTCATATGATACAGATTTAAATGCTGATGATATGAAAGAGATTACTAAAAAATTCAAAGATATTTATAAAGATTTAGCTGGCGAAGAATTCCCACAAGATCCTAAAGTTCAATTAATTGAAGCAGTTACTGCTGTATTTAGATCTTGGAATAATGAAAGAGCTATCATTTATAGAAGAATGAATGATATTCCAGGTAGTTGGGGAACTGCTGTTAATGTTCAAGAAATGGTTTATGGTAATAGTGGTGATAAATCAGGTACTGGTGTTGCATTCACAAGAAATCCTGCTACTGGAGAAAATAAATTATATGGTGAATATTTGATTAATGCACAAGGAGAAGATGTTGTTGCAGGTATTAGAACACCACAACCTATTTCAACCTTAAAAGAGGTAATGCCAGATGTTTATAAACAATTTAGTGAAATAGCTAAAACATTAGAAAATCATTACAAAGATATGCAAGATATGGAATTTACTATTGAAAATGGTAAACTATTTATGCTACAAACAAGAAATGGTAAGAGAACAGCTCAAGCCGCTTTAAAAGTTGCTGTTGATTTAGTAAATGAAGGTATGATTACTCCAAAAGAAGCTTTACTAAAAGTTGAACCAAAACAATTAGATCAATTATTACATCCAATGTTTGATAATGATGCGTTAAAGAAAGCTAAAGTTATTGCTAAAGGATTAGCGGCTTCACCTGGAGCTGGTGCTGGTAAAATTTATTTTACTGCTAGTGATGTAAGTGAAGCTAAAAAAAGAGGAGAAGAAACTTTATTAGTAAGATTAGAAACTTCACCTGAAGATATTCAAGGTATGAATGATGCTAATGGTATTTTAACTATTAGAGGTGGAATGACTTCACATGCTGCTGTTGTTGCTCGTGGTATGGGTAGATGCTGTGTATCTGGATGTGGTGAATTAATTATTGATGAGGAAAACAAAACTTTAAAAACTAAAGATGGTTTAGTATTTAAAGAAGGAGATTATTTATCTATCGATGGATCTACTGGTAATGTTTATGGTGAAAATGTTAAAACAGTAGAAGCAAGTATCAGTGGTGATTTTGAAACATTTATGAAATGGGCTGATGAAACTAGAAAATTAAAAGTTAGAGCTAATGCTGATACTCCAAAAGATGCTATTCAAGCTAGAAAGTTTGGTGCTGAAGGAATTGGACTATGTCGTACTGAACACATGTTCTTTGAAACTGACAGAATTTTCAACTTTAGAAGAATGATTTTAGCTGATACTTTAGAACAAAGAGAAGAAGCCTTAAGTAAAATTTTACCTTATCAAAGAGATGACTTTGAAAAATTATTTGAAGCTATGGAAGGTGATCCAGTTGTTATTAGATATTTAGATCCACCATTACATGAATTCTTGCCTCATACTAAAGAAGAAATGGAACCATTAGCAAAAAGTTTAAATATCAGCTTAGAAACTATTCAAAATAGAATAGATGCTCTAAAAGAATTTAATCCAATGATGGGACATCGTGGTTGTAGATTAGCAATTACTTATCCTGAAATTGCAAGAATGCAAACTAGAGCTGTTATTGAAGCTGCTATCAATGTAAATAAAAAAGGAATGAATGTAACTCCTGAAATAATGATACCATTAGTTGGTGACGTTAAAGAATTAGAATATGTTAAAAAGGTAGTTGTTGAAACAGCAGATAAAATAATTAAAGAAAACAATGTTAAAATGAAATATGAAATTGGTACAATGATTGAAATACCAAGAGCTGCTTTAACTGCTGATGAAATTGCTAAACAAGCTGAATTCTTTAGCTTTGGAACTAACGATTTAACACAAATGACTTATGGTTTCTCAAGAGATGATGCTGGTAAATTCTTAAATGATTATTATGATAAAAAAATATTTGAAAGTGATCCATTTGCTAAATTAGATCAAACTGGTGTTGGTCAATTAGTTGAAATGGCTGCACGTAAAGGTAAATCTACTAGACCTGATATCACTTTAGGAATTTGTGGTGAACACGGAGGAGAACCATCTAGTGTTGAATTTTGTCATAGAGTTGGCTTAAATTATGTATCTTGTTCTCCATTTAGAGTGCCAATTGCTAGACTTGCTGCTGCTCAAGCTGCTATCAAGAATGGTGGGCAATTATAAGAAGTAGATAAACCCTTATTTTATAGAGATTTTCTATTGCTTATATAAAGCTTATTTAATAATATAAAGACTAAATCTGAATATATAATCGCATATATTCGCTGATTTGGTCTTTTTTAGTGGTATTCTGCGATGAGTATTGGAGGTAATTTATTGATGAAATTGATGTATTCAAGACCAATTTTAAGAGATTTATCGCAAGGCTCAAGGATAGCTTTTGCAAGGCAGTTTAGAGGTAAGACACAAGATGAGATATCTGGTTTATTAGGCGCTACAGGTGCTAATAGACGTCGTACAATGACTAGATATGAGAAGGGTGATAGAAATCCTAATGTAACTAGAACTAAGCTTATTGCTGATTTATTGGGTGTTAGCTATCATGCAATTAAGCAATATGATTACAATGATTCATTAGACTTTATTTATATCTTACTATGGCTGGAAGAACTATTACCAAATTATCATTTTGATGTTGATGATGTGGTTATTACTGATCGAGATTTTATTGATAATGTTAAGATGTTTTTAAAAGAGTGGGACACCATGAGGAAAAGAAGAAGGAATAGAGAGATAAAGTATTCCACATATATAGATTGGAAACTAACTTATTTCCAAGGTAGTAAAGATGAGTAATGCAAAGAAGATTAGGTTAGTTGATATTATGCCATTTAAAGATCATCCATTTAATGTTGAAGTAGATAGTTCATTACATGAACTAGCCCAAAGCATTAAGGAAAATGGCTTATTAAATCCTGTTATCGTTAGACCTAGAGACAATAAGTTTGAAATGGTATCAGGACATAGGAGATTAAAAGCACTTGAGATTAATGGTGCAGATGAAGTTGATGCTTATATTAAGGAGCTGACTGATGATGATGCTGTAATATTTATGGTTGATTCTAATCTTCAAAGAGAAAAGTTATTACCTAGTGAAAAAGCATTTGCATACAAAATGAAAATGGATGCCATGAAGCACCAAGGAAAGAAATTAAGTACTTCGGCAACCGAGTTGCACAAGTCAAGAGATGCTATTGCTAAAGGTGAATCTGGTGAAATGGTTAGGAGATATATTAGGTTAACTTATCTCATACCTGAATTATTGAGGATAGTAGATAATACTGCCAAGTATAATGATAAGCATAATATTACCATGGGTATTAAGCCTGCTGTAGAGCTTTCATATTTGACTAAAGATGAACAAACATTAGTTTATTCTACAATGATTTATGATGATTTGAGTCCTTCTCATGCTCAAACAATAAGAATAAGGAAACTAAGTGAGCAAAAGAGGTTGAATGCAGAAGAATTGGAAAAGATTCTATCTGAAGAGAAGGGGAATCAGCATGAGCAAATCTCTTTTAATAGGGAAAATATAGAGAGAGTATTGCCTTATGAACTTACTAAGAGAGATAAGAGATATATTGAAGAGTATATAATTAAAGCAATTGAAGCTTATAATGTAACTAATACTAAATGAGTATGCAAAACAAAAGATGACTATTTGTCATCTTTTAAAATCCAACCAATTCTACTAATTCCGTTTCTAAATAATGAATTTTGGGAATTCAATTCACAATAGATTTTTCTTATAATATTTATATGATATTCTTCTAACTTTTTGAATGCTTCTCCAATTTCTTTTTGTTTATCAAATGGGATAATAGGAATCGGAAGTTCTTTAAAGGTAGTAAGGTTAACTTTTTTTGATTTAGCATTTGCCATATTATCATTATTAGCCCATGTGCGAAAGTAGTCTGATTCAAGTATATTTCTTAAATAATATGGATCTATAACATTTCTGTCATATTTAATGATGTAAATATTTTCGTTGAAACCAATGTTATTATAAGGTTCTTCAATAACAACGGTTTTTATATCATGTTCGCCGACAGCAAAAAGAATGTCTCCAATTTCAATGTTGGTTTCTTTTTTGATAAATTCAAGGGATTTTTTGTCCATTCTGTCAGTTTTTTTATTAGGATAAATTCTTCCGTTTTCCATTTCGGCTGCTGATATATATAAATATTCTCCAGTCTTACTAACATTTAATTTACTTTTTCTAACACCATTTGCAATTCTTATTATTGAATCATCTTTCATCCGTCCTGCTTTAACATATTGAATATTAGTTTTACATAGTAATTTCATGTCTTCTATAAAATATGTAAATTCTCTAAGGTCTTTTAGAAAATAATGACGTTGAATATCAATCTTTTCGTGGTATAAATTATCCGTCTCGTCTGAAATATCAATTGGTTTTATATCATACTCTTTTGCTTCAATTTTGTGTTCATAAGGGATGTATTTTTTTAGCTCTAAAGAGTAATTATTTCTAACTATTTCCTCTAAGGTTGCTAGATGTGACATCTTTCCATCGGTTTTTCTCAATTTTACGTATGATGTTATTAAGTCAATATCTGAGTCACGTAGTATGTTCTTTTTTCCGTCTTGACTAAATATGTTTTCTGCATTAACAAATAATATATTGTTGTTGTCCTTATTCTTTCTAATAACCATCATACAAACTTCTTTTGAAACATTAGCAAACAAATTATCAGGAAGATAAATTATTGTATCTATAAGATTTTGTTCAACTAGATATTTCCTTATTGATGTTTCTACTTGATTAGTTCTTGATAACATGTTAGGTGTATCAATAACAACTGCAACGCCATTTTCATTTAAACTGTATATAATCGGATATATAAATGCCCAATCTGCAGTGTTATCATTAGGAAGAGGGACATTTGTATATTTTTTATCCTCTTTATCTATTAGAGAACTTTTCCATTTTATGTTAAATGGGGGATTAGCAAGAATAAGATCAAATTTATTCTCCCATTCCTCATTATAATAAAGCAGCGTATCATTATTAATTATATTATATTTTTTAATTCTTCTGAGTAACATGTTCATATTACATATACAATATGTATCGATTGTTCGCTCTATACCATGGACAGATATATCCTTGTTATGTTTAAGATAATTGATAAGCAGGGAACCTGTACCACAGGTTGGGTCCAATAGATTTTTTGGTTGTTTGACATACAATTTCGATATATTGATAGCTAATTCTGCTAGTGATGTAGGAGTATAAAATGTTCCTGTCTTATGGCCTTGCTTAGGGTTGTATTTACCAAGAAAATATTCATAAACATCTCCTAAAGTATCATTTTCTACATCTTCGATGTCAAATCTGATTTTTTCTATTGCTCTTAATAGCTTTGCAATCCTTTCGCTGCGTTCTTCTTCTTCTAATCCTAAGAAGTTGCTATCAGTATTAATGATTTTGAATGTATTGTTTAATACATCTGAAGATTTCTCGATTCTTCTAAAGATTGTATTTATCGCTCCGTATAGGTAAGGGGAATCAACTTGGGTTTTTGCTATATTTTGAAAAAGTTCACTTGGTTGGATATAATACTTTAAGTTTTCAATTATATCCTTTTTGTACTTTTCTCCTTCAACGTTGCTCATTTTAATGTAATCTTTATTTAATGTATTCTTAACATACTTTATGATATTGTCTGACAGAAATCTATAGAATAGAAAGACAAATACATAATCTTTGAATGTCCAGTCATCTAATACACCTTGTGCTTCTTTTATATCTTCATCTAGATTTTTGATAATGGTTTTTATTGTTGGTTTTCTACCCATATTACACCTCCATAGTAATTTTTTGACGTTACCTATTATAGCACAAAACTATGAAATATCCAGTAATTAAGGCAAATATTAATAATATTACATTTATTAGGTTTTGTTAATAACATATATTTTCCCTAATTGAAGAGGGGAAGAATATTTTTGATAAGCTTTTTACCTTAAAGGCAAAGGGTTTTATATATTATTATAAGATAATGAATGTTTTATGCGAAATGATAATTTAATTTCGTATATTAAGATAGATAGTTAATTACTATCGGATTTACAGCGCCGTTTTTACAACTTTGTACGAGAATGCCAACTCGGAAAACGCAATAACAATAATAAAGATATTAATAATACTAACAATCATAAGGCTATTATTTCAAAAGAAAGATTTAAAACAAAGAGAGATTTAGATGGTAGGGAATTAACTTATAGATATGATTCTATAAGAACAGGAAAGATTTTATTATACAGGAGTCCCAATTAATTATAGTATCGACGTACAATTCAGTTGAAGAGGTATATGCAGATATAAGATGATTATTTATTTGATTAAGCTGGTCAAGCGGAGATTTTGAAGTGGTTATGGTTATTTATACTTGCTTTGCTTTAAAGTCTCCCAAACCGGTTTAAACTTGCTAAATATTTTGAATTTAGAGAGGATTTGAGAATGTATGAAAGCACATTGGATTGTTAAGCTTAAGAATCCATTTAATGGAATGAAGCTGGTTGCATATGAAGATGGACGTGTCTATGTTGATGGAACTGGACCTTTAATTGGTAGACTTAATCTAACCTCTATGGAAAAGATTAGGTATTACATAAACGAGTATGCTCATTATATCAAGGTAGTTGGATATAAAGTTCAGGATATATATGGATTTATAGCCAAGTTCTGGGATAAAAGCAATGTTAAGCGTGATGACCTGGCGGTTAAAGGGTGGCCTTACGAGCGTGAATTCCTAGAAATTATATTTAACAAGAATTCATATCGTAAGTTTTTGATTGGTGATGGTGAGTTTGTTTCTATTATGCATGATTATTTACTAACTTCGTTAGATTAAGCATGCAGAGGAATGAAACTAGTTTTGTTTTTATCAGTAACTGCTGCAGGTGGACCTTGTTCTTGGGATCGTTGCATGAAGCGTTGCTTGAGGCGGTGGATCCAGCGTAGCTTGCAGGAGCACATGTTACCGGTTTTACCTATCTAATCCTATTTATAAGAACAATACATAGTATTATTTATGTTTTTATATGGAGTTTTTAACGCAACAAAGTATTGGTTGCCTTTTCTGCTGTCTTCACAATATGCTGGAGTAAGTAATAATATTTATATTCTGTTCTAATTCTATTGATTAAGTTTCTTATTTAAGTTTAAATATAGAATCAAAGGTGAATAGAAGATGAAAGATACAAAGATAGATAGATATATTGATAAAACGCTTCCCAAGCACCACTACATAACATTGGAACTAGTAAGAAGGAAGTTTATCAGCAGTGAATCGGATTTTGATTTATACCTGTATGATGCTCTATTTGAAGAATTATTGTTGAGATATGACTTTAAGACAGTTATAGTTGCAACAAATTACGTTGTTACAAGGGTTAGGCACAAGAAATTTTGCTCCGAAAATGGAGAAAAGATTGAGAACTTATATGCCTATTTTAGAACTTCTATTACATTCAATCTAAGGAAGATTACTAATCAGATAGATTTTGATTGGTTAAACGATGATTATGATTGATTTCCTATTCTTTTTTTACCTTTTTTAGGGTTTTTACAGCTTTTTTATATATTTTAATAGAACATCCTATTGTAGAAATTACTTTCTATTTTGAGAGAAATATTATGATTTTGAAACGTCTTGATTTTGGTTTCTTTTCTATATTAGTGGGTATTTCTATTACTTTGTTCGAAAGATTCGCCATATGGGCAGATAATGCCGAATCAGGTGGTTATTTGAGAGGAGTTGTACTATGAAAGATAGAACTTGGTTGGTTAAGCTTGAAAGATACGATAAGAACTGGGTTACCTTGTATGGTGATGCAAATGTATTAACCTATGGAAGAAAGAAACCTTATGTTTTGAAGAAAACGGCGATGGAAATGGTACAAGAGTTGATTAGTGAGTATTCTGCTGATGATTCAACTGCTAATTTTGACCAAGATTGCATTATTAAGTGTAATGCCAATCCGAAACTAGTGAGCCATAATCGATTGTTTTTTAATCAGATGGTGGCAATATTGTTTGATTTTAGAAATATTAAGCATCCTGATGAACGTCTAGGACCTATTATTGAAGAAATCCAACGATTAAGAGCTACTGGCGAACTACAAGAGATGATAGAAACTGATGGTCAAGATGCTGTTATAGATGAATTGATTTTGAAGTTTAGTGATAGAGAGAGCGATTAATGAGTGATTGCTCTTTTTACTTGTTTAAGATTTAGACCATAAGAAAAGCAGACTATTTACATCTGCCTGTTCTATTATAATTTATTTAATAGTAGGTACTAAATCAATTTCAGCTTTAGCAAATAGAGCTTCTAATTCTTCTTTTGTTTCATTGACGTCTAACCATATTAGATCACATGCATCTCTTTTTTCATCTTCATAGTGGTCACATAAAACATATTTGCCTTTTTTAAATATGTTTGTGCTTTCATCATATAGTTTATATGTTTCTCCACTATTATCGGTGTATATAGCAGAAAGGCTTTCAACTGAATATCCAGCTACCGGTATTTCTATTTTATCCCCATTATCATATATTCTGTAAAAATGTGAAGTGTAAAGATCGGAACTATTACTCTCCATTACCATAGAATAGCTATAATCTTCTTTTGTATCTATTGTACAAGTCCCATTTTCATTACATTCATACCCAGCGGTTTCTAAATAAGTAGTCATTTTGTCTTGCTCACTTTCTTTACCACACCCAGTAATACCTAAAACCAAAACACCACATATAATTAAACCTAATATTCTTTTCATAAGTTTCCTCCTTCTATATTCATTATAACACAAGTAATCTAGTTTTTAGTGTTTTGTATGTCTTTTTTTCACAAAGGTAGCTCCCAAACCCTGATTATTACGTTATAACAAAGTATAAGGATGGTGATATTTTGAAAACCGAGACTAAGGCAGAGATGCTTAGATACATTCTGTTACAAGAAAGTCGCTTGTATGATAATGTTTTGTTTACTTTATTATCAACCAGGAGTTTAATGAACGAGGTGGAGAGAATTGATGATAGAACCTTTTCTTTTGATATTGAACCTGCTGCTGGTATGATTTCTTCTGAACAATTCATTTCTAATATGAACAAGTTTCTTAGATGTATGAAGACTAACTTCTTTAATGTTCCACCATTTCAAATGTGTGTCACTGAGATTGTTAAAAATAGTGAGCAGGAACTAAAAGACCTTTTGAGTTATACGCCTGAGGATTCATCTGATGAGAAATTAGAGGAGTTAGTTTATAAGCTAACCATTTCGAATTTCATTCGTAACGCTAAGTATGTTCCTTCTATTGAAGAAGAATTAACAGCTCTAGATATTCCAATTAAGGAAGTTAAGGAGTATAATTTAGATGAGAGTCGTAAGATAGTTCAATTTATGTCTGATGTAGCTTTCTGCCAAAGAGGTAGAGGTAATGTTTTGGGGCTATTTGATGATATAGGTGCGAGACTAGATTATTTTGCTAAAGCAGACGATCCCATTAGAAATAGGAAAAGAAATATTGAGGCTTACAAGACAAGATATGTTGAATCTAGAATCGCTGATTACAACAAGATGTTTAAGACTTACAACTCAAAGAAGAAGTACCTTAAGTACTTTGTATAGAGGTGGTATTGGTATGTTTAATATGAATTATAAAAATTATGAAATTTTGAAAGCAAAAATTATTGATATTTTGTATAATAGATATAAGTTAAGGGTAATAAGCGAAGACCCTTTAAACTTTGAGAAAGTGAATTAGATATGATTAGAACTGATTATGATATTAGTGATGAAGATTTTGAAAAAGTTAATCAACCTTTTATAGAAGATATACATCAATATGTTAGAGAAAATTTTATTTTTGAATACCTTGCTTACTATATCGCCACAGGATATCAAAAAGATGCTCTCTGGGCTGGTAAGCTTAGCGGATTGTTCAATGGTGCTATCGATGAATTATGTGGCTTACAATTTGGTTTAAATGGCGATATTGAGCGGCTTAGAGAAATACTTAAAGACAAATATAATTTACTTTTAACAAGTGATGTTGATTTAGAAATTGAAGAGATACAAAAACAGGATCAGTAATTTAACTGGTCCTGTTCTTTTATTGATTAACAACTTCTTCTGTTTCTTCACTAGCTTCGGGTTCTTCAAATAATTTTCCTAAAGGTATTTCTAATACCTGTGCAAACTTATAAGCAGTTCCTACACTAAAAGTTTGAAATACTTTTTCAGATTCAATATTCTTTATGAAACTAATAGCATATAGACTTTTTTCAGCTAACTGTTCCTGAGTTAGTCCTTTTAGTTTTCTATATTTTTTAAGATTTTTGCCGAATACATAGTAAATATAGTTTTCTTCCATATGTACCACCAATATAATTATCTCAGTAATAAGTTAAATTTTTGGTCTACCATTCATAGACCTTTTTTTAATTTTGTGATACACTTATATTGGAGGTTGATATTTATGTTAGATAATTCGAATGAAGGATATATCTATATTTACAAATGTATAGTTGGTTCTGGATCTGATGTTGTTAAGATCGGAAAGACTAAACATTTTCACGATGGTTTTGACAGACTTAAACAACATGGAAGAACTTTATATTATGGTTTTGTACCATATACGGATTTTACTACTGGATTTCCTATTGCTACAGGATTCAGAGTAAAAGATACTAATATAGCTGATGCTATAGTTAAAAATAACTTTAGTGGTAGACAATTTAGTAACATTGAAATTTACAACGTTGATTATGATTTGGCTATTAAAGAATTGTACGAAGTTTTAAATTCTAATGGTCAGTTAATTGAACTTATTCAAGATGGTATAAGTGCATATGATTTTCTTTCTACTGCTCCTGAAGCTGTAACTGAAGTTAAAGAAGATACTTCTAAAGCTGTGTTTGAATCAGTTAAGAATGATTTATTGGCAAAGTATGGTGATGAGTTACCTGAGAAGTTAATGATTTTATTAAAAAATAGAAATGATTTTGAAGAGAACTGTCGCTCACACTATGCTAGTGGTAACTATATTGAATTTCCTAATAATCTAGTATTAGATATTCATTATAATAAGATGAAACGTGTTGACATATTAAGCAAATTACGTGATTTATTATAATAAAATATATTTTGTATAAGAGGTGGTTGTAATTATGAAGAAGGACAAGTCTAAAAGTAAGAAGAAACATCCTATCTTAAAATCTTTATGGCAGATATCATTACTAATATTTGTATTAATTTTATTTTCATCAGTAGCATACTACTTAGATGATATTGGTGATGTTGCAGTAACTTATTCATATGTTCTTTTAATAAGTGGAATCATTGGATTTATAGTTATATTATTAAATAATTTAGCTGGTAAGAATTATTTTAAGATTTATATGAGTATTACTTTGATAGCGATAGTTGTTACAGGATTTGCTAGTGGTGCTTATAGTTTATATGAAAAGAATATGAAAGAAAAAGAACTATGTGGAGATAATGGGAATCTTTCTTATTGTGTAAGTGGAGAGCCTATTTCCTGTGGTGATGGTAATATAGCAATTCTTAATGGTAAAAGTTATAAGTGTTTACCTGAAGATGAGTATCTGATGAGTATATTAGGAAAATATGACTATCCTTGCATAGAAAAATTTAACAAATATCCAGTGTATGATGAAGAATATTTATCACAGATTGCTGTAGATAATCAAAATAGATCTTTTCATGTGTATAATGGTGAAAATAATATTAATGCTGATTTAATAGAAGCTGAGAAACAATGTGTTCCAACTAAATTAGATAATTTATATTCAGATATGATTAAGTCTAGGAAAGAAGCTTTACCTTCTAAATATGACATAAGAGATAAAGTTGAAGTTACAGCTGGAAATCAAGGCCATTCCGATACTTGTGCAATTTGGTCAAAGACTAAGGCCTTAGAAATATCAGCACAATTAAAAGGTATAAATTATCAATTCTTATTGGATTTTGAAAGAAAAATTAATTCTCTAAATATAGATAAAAGTGAGTCATTAGATGCTAGTATAAATAATAGTAATTTAGTTCCTGGTAATTGGAGTTTTATTGGTGGTATCCTTGATGAACGAAATACTGGTGACATTACATATTTGTCGCTTCCTGAAGAACTAGATAATTACTTGGAAGAATATAGATATCTCTATCCAAATGATACAAATAAGTATTATGATAAGTATTTTCAAGATATAGAGATAACAAGAACTAAGCTTTTAGTAATGGATTATGGTAATGCCTTTATATCTTCTCCAAAAGATGAGTTTGATCATGAAATGGTAATTATAGGATGGGATGATTCTAAAGAAGCTTGGCTTGTTTTAAATTCATGGGGTAACACATGGTCAGGATATGATGGATTTGTATCAAATGGTGATGGTACCACATGGATTAAGTATTCAGATTCGAGATTTGAACTATTATCTCCTAATGTTGGTTATGCTATTGAATTAATAAGCGAATAATTACTATTTTATGGTATAATAGAACATGATGAGGAGGTTCGATTATGACTAAGAAAATTGGAATTAAGAAAATTGAAACTACTATTCCTTATGATTCTTTTATTTCTTGTATTGATGGAATTGCTGGTGCAGTAAAAGGAGTTACTCTTGATGTTTACTTCACTTCTAAGAAAATTTACGAATTAGAAGATACTATGTTTGTTGTATTTGATATGTATGATAGTACTGGTGAAATGAAAGCATTATTAGTTGGTAATAGAGATAAAAATTTTACTTCACTAGTTGATAGTATTAAGATTGATGTCGATGTAAGATATAGAATAAGTGGGAATGTTTCTATACCTGCTGACACTGAAGATGCAGAGTTATCTTTTATGAATGAGCTTAAAGATAATAAGTTATTTTGTATTTATGCTTTACAAAGAAATCCAAAGTCAAAATACTCTGAACAAAAACATCTTGCTAAGACAGAGATTGAGAAAGTTCGTGATGGTATAAGTATCGTTCAACAAAGTATTATTGATAGTCTTAAGTCGGATAAGAGTATTTCTATGGAAGAACTTCACATTATGTTTTGTTATGATGGTGATGATGGTTTTGATCTAGATATACATCAATTTTATGATTTATATGTAAGCCCATTGATAAAGAGTAAAGAAATTAAGGTGTGTAATTTAACCCAATGCACTAAAGAGAAACCTTTACCAATGCCAGAATTTGAGCTTATGTATAACGGGAATTGAGGTGTTTTATGGAAGTTAAGTTATTTGGAGTAGATATTGTTAAGTTGTATAATTATAATTTAGATAAGGCTTATAACTTTGTTAAAGATAATACTGATTATTTAGTAGATATAGGTATTGATGAAGTAAAAGATATTAACTTTTCAGCTGTTAAAGATATTGTTATTTTACTTAAAGATGGTACTGTACTAGTTAATGGGATTAAGAGATTAGAAAATATTAAAACATTAGCTTTTATGAGTGGTCTTTCTATTTTTGCTATTAGTAATGATCATGTTATTACTTGTCTTACTGGTAATGATGAATCATATAGTTATATTAATAATGATAATTGTAAATATAGAAAAATAATAGTTACACCATTAGTTATTGTTGCTTTATCAACTAATGGAGATATAAGATTGTTTGGTACTTTATGTGACCAAGTTGTGGATTATAAATTATATTTTGATTTGGATGATATAGGTTATGTTGAGGAGAATGATGATATAATTGTTATTAAAGATGGAAAAGTATTTTCACTATTCCACCAACACGATTATTCAAACGATAAACCTGATGTATTAGTTGAAGGCCCACTTGATGATTTAGAAATTATTGGTGAATAAGCAGAGATTATATTCTCTGTTTTTTTGTTAAAGATGCTGTATTTTTTTCTGATATATGTTTTAATGTAGATGATGCTACATATGCTGTAGCACCTACATAACAACATCGAGAACTAGCTATTCTCGTGAAGATACATGATATGGTTTGATTCCGGTTTAAATCATGGATGGTTTATGAGTGAACGATTGCACCAAGTGCAGTAAGCAATCGCCGCCATTTAGATATTTAGTAAGATAGACTTTGTTGTCTGTCTTTTTAATTTAATTTTGAAATATAGTTGCATTTAATTCCATTCTAAGTGATAAATGGTATGTGCCAAGAAACATTTGTTAAGTGGGCACAAGATTTTTATGCTAATTTGGTATGTTTTTTAGCTGATTTTAGTGCCAAAATGTTCCACTTACTTAAACTAGGTTTCTTGGGATACGGAAGGAAGTGTATTATGGCAAAGTATAGTTATCAAAGATGTAGTACCTCAAGAGAGCGCCAATCAATGTTGAGACAGGAAAAATATGCAAGAGATAATGGAATTCTTGAAAGCAATTGGTATCAAGAATATGCAAGTGGTGCCAAGAAGGATAGACCTAAACTAAAGCAATTGTTATCCTCATTAAAGGACGGTGATGAGTTGTATGTTATTGAAGCTTCAAGATTAACAAGAAGTTTGCAACAATTATTAGAAATATTAGATTTTGCAAAATCTAAGAAATTAAAATTAGTCATGGGAGATTTTATTTTAGATTGCACGGGTTCTCTTTCAGTGCTTACACAAGGTCAACTCATGATGCTGGGGATGATTAATGAGATAAATCGCTTAATGATTGTTGAGGCAGTGAAAGAAGGAGTTGATGCAGCACGTGAAGAAGGTCGTATTGGTGGACAACCTAAACTTACAAGAGAACGTATTTATAATAAGAATCCGGATGTTGCTAAGTATTATATCGATTATGTTGAACATAGGATTAACTTTACCGAGTTTTGTAGATTATGTGTTATTAGTCGTAATACTGGTTATAGGTATTTAAAAATCTTGAAGGGTAATCAATAATTATACTATTAGTGATTTTATAATCGCAGTCGAACAGGGGAAGAATATTATGTTCTTCTTTTTTCTTCATTTATTTATTCTGATACCACTAGTAATAGTCATTACTATACTTATTATGTAGGGACTATGCTTTGTTTTAAGGGGTTTTTAAAACTTTTAGAGATTTTATGAATTAATTTAACAAATGGTCTTGACTAATTAAAAATAATAAGTGACTTATATAACACCGCGAGAAGTGGTGAGATCAGAAAGGAGGATTTATGGACTATTTTAAGTGTATGCTTAAAATAGTCTAAGATGGAAATATGAGACAAATGATTTGTAAAAAGACTAAGACATGTAAATATGCAGATGAATTTGTTATTTACAATACAGGTAAAATTAAGGATAGGAGAGTTAAACCGTTGGTTTACAAACAACTTAAGAAAAAGCATTATATAGAACTTAGAAAGTTGCTTAGAGATAATGCAGAATATTTAGAAAAAAATATTTGTGATGCAAATGATGAGTATGTTCCTGGAGCGTTATACATCAATGCTTGGGCTTTTATGCCTCCTGGTGTAGGTGGAAAAACTACTGCGAGAGTTATTAATTGGATTCACGAAAAGGAAATTTATGATCTAATTAATCAACCTGATAATAAGATATTCCCACCGGATTACAATCCTAGGAATAGGAAAAACATTTAAAAGCAAAGGAAGAATAACTAGATTATTATTCTTTATTAAAGATTGGAAAGGTAAGTAAGTTATGAGAAATGAAATTATGTTAGTTTTTTCAGATGGAAATCAATATAAGTTCAATGTTGGTATAGCAGTTGAATTGATAAAGAAGTTTCTATATAGAAATAATGAAATTTCTTCTAAGGAACTAGACAATGTAATTAGTGTTGCCAATCGAAGTGTTAAATTAAACACTAAAATTGATTAATATTTTAGTGAAGGAGATGATATAGTATGAGAAAGGTCGCTATTTATGCTCGTGTATCAACTGAACATAAAGAGCAATTATCAGCGTTAGAAAATCAGATTCAATATTACGATGAACTAATGGCAAGACATCATGATTGGATATTAGTTGAAAGGTACATAGATAAAGGAATTACAGGAACGTCAACTGAAAAAAGACCAAACTTTATGAGAATGATGGAAGATGCAAAAAATGGTTGCTTTGATCTGATAGTGACTCGTGAAGTTTCTAGGTTTGCACGTAATACTGTTGATACTTTGAGCAAGACAAGAGAACTAGCAAAGATGGGTGTAGAAGTTTATTTTACTGAAGATAATATTTGGACTTTTAACAAACAAGATGGTGAACTTAGATTAAGTATTATGGCTACACTAGCCCAAAATGAATCTGGCAAAATTTCAGCAAGGATTAAGGCTGGACAAAAGATTACATTTTTAAATGGTGTTCCTTATGGTAATGGAAATATACTGGGTTATGACAGAGTAGATGGAAAGATGATTATAAATGAGAAACAGGCAGAGTCAGTAAGATTGATTTTTGATTTGTACCTTAAAGGCAATAAAAGCAAGAGTATTCAATACGAGTTAGAAAAGGCTGGATATTTAACTGCTAGTGGTCTTGCTCATTGGGATCCTGCTACTATCATTAGAATACTTCGTAATCCATTTTATTGTGGTACTATTGTATATAACAAATCATATATTCCAGATTTTTTAGAGCAAAAACCTAAGAAAAATAATGGTGAAGTAGAGCAAATAGTTGTAGAGGGTAGTCATACACCTATTGTAAGTAAAGAAGAGTTCAACAAAGTACAGGAAATGATTGCTGGTCATCGTGTTAATTGTCAAGATGGTGAGAAAAGAGCAGGTAAATTACCTACTACTATTTATGGTAAGAAATTAATATGTCAATGTGGCTCAACTATGCAAAAGAGAAAATATCATATTAGTAAAGATGGTGAAATTACATTGTGTTATCAATGTTATGCACAAAGAAGAACTGGTACGATTTCTTCAAGAATGAAACACGGCTTGAGTATTGATGGTATTTGTTCAACTAGGTCTATTCCAGAGTGGAAACTGAGAATTGTAGCCTTTATCGTTTTTAATAAGATATGGTATGAGAAGGAGCAAATATTAAGTATTATTGAATCATTGCTTAAGGAATCTGTAAAGGAGGATAAGGTTGATAAAATAGAAACGGAAAAGTTGAATCTTAAGAAGCAAATAGATTCTTTAAATAAGAAATCAGATAACTTATTGGATGCATTAATATCTGGTACTATCGATAAAGAAAGATACACTTTGAAGAATGGGGAACTTGAAAAGGAAATTGGGGATCTTCGTTTACAATTGTTAAAGTATGATGTTGAAACACCAACTTCTATTATTACTGTTGAAGAGAGATTAAGAGAGTGTGAAAGAATTATTACTAGTAAGCTTAATTATAAGAGGGGTGAAGTTTCTGATGAGTTAGTTGATTCTTTTGTAAGAAAAATAGTAGTAGATAATGATCATATAGAATGGCACCTAAATTTTGCAAATGAATTAGGAAGAATAGATAAGACATCGGATAGAATAAATGACGAGGATATATTTCTTGGTAGAATTGTGATAACAAAAGATGATGCAGATAACTACGCAAAGTATCACGATGAGTTATCTAGAGTTCACTTGACTAAGCCATTATTAGTAGATCTTTATATTTAATAACTTTGAAAAAATCAGGAGTAGAGTTAACTATTTCTGATTTTTATAGTATAATGTTAATGTATTCAGGTAAGGTTATACAATTATTGTATAAACTGCCCACCAAATGAGACAGCAGCACAAGCAGTTGTGAAAGAAAATTAATTATTAAGACTGAATTAAAAGATTTAGTCTTTTTAGTATGTTTTGTATTGTAAAAATAAATATGAAAGTAAAATAAATATTTAAAAATATGGAAAGATATATAAAAATTGTTCTTGTCATCGAATAGGATAAACAATAAAAAATAAAAGTAAATAGGAGCAGACATGTTATCTGAAGAATTTACTTTTATTTTTATGCTAATTGATATCTTTAAAGTGTTACATAGTAGGGAAATTTTGCTTATAAAATGAAGTAAAAGGTGATAAAAATATGTAAGTTTTTCATGGACTAAAAAAGTTTGGACAATAATTTGCTAGTTATTCTAAGAAGAACTAAATGTTTGTTAAAAGATATATTAAATAATGCAAATTATATGATATAATATTAGTCAAAGTATTTATTTTGTATTAGTTGATTTATTTTTAACGAATGAAATTTTATAAAATATGCAATGATTTTATGTATGTTGAATGATAATTTATAATTAA
>CALVSO010000002.1 GCA_944359055.1 uncultured Bacilli bacterium
TAGAACCACAACCAGTACAACCAACATTTGAAATACCAGCAAATCCGGTAGAACCACAACCAGTACAACAAACAATTGAAATGCCAACAAATCCAATAGAACCACAACCAGTACAACAAACAATTGAAATGCCAACAAATCCAATAGAACCACAACCAGTACAACCAACATTTGAAATACCAAATATGTCAGAAGTAACTCCAAGTTTTGATTATAATATTCCAATTTCTTCTTCTACTGACGATGTTTTTAATGCAGATAAATCAATGCCAAGTATGGCAAATCAAAATCAAGAAATATCTGTTAAAAATGTGAGTACACCAACAAATTCATCAGTAAAGGCAGCAGTTCCTAATATAAGAGTTGCTTTAAATACAATAAGGGAATGTCAAAATACATTAGAAAAATATGGATTTATGGTAGATGTTGAAGAAATAGATTTCGAAGACTCATATCAGGTTATATTTAAAATTGAAAAATAAATATAAAAACGATTTAAATGATTATTCATAAAATCGTTTTTTCTTTGTATTTTAATAAAAATGATATATAATATTATTTGGTGATATAAATGTTTGAATTAGTATCTAAATATAGTCCTAGTGGAGATCAACCAGAAGCAATAAAAGAATTAGTTAGTGGAATAAATAATAATAAAAAATATCAAGTTTTACTAGGCGCAACTGGAACTGGAAAAACCTTTACAATTGCTAATGTAATAAAAGAAGTTAATAAGCCTACTCTAGTTTTAGCGCACAACAAAACTTTAGCAGGACAATTATATGCTGAATTAAAAGAATTATTTCCTAATAATAGAGTTGAATATTTTGTATCTTATTATGATTATTATCAACCAGAAGCTTATGTAGCAAAAACAGATACTTATATTGAAAAAGATGCTTCTATAAATGATGAAATAGATGAATTAAGACATTCTGCCACATCATCTTTATTAAATAGAAGAGATGTAATAGTAGTTGCATCTGTATCATGTATATATGGTATAGGTGAAAAAGACGAATATAAAAATAAAATGTTGACTTTAAATGTTGGTGATAATGTAGAAAGAAATGAAATATTAGAAAAATTAGTTGAAATGTTATATGAAAGAAATAATTTAGATTTAAAAAGAGGATCATTTCGAGTAAGAGGAGATATATTAGAAGTAGTACCTATAAACCAACACAATCATGCTATTAGAATTGAATTTTTTGGTGATGAAATAGAAAAAATATTAGAAGTTGATATTTTAACTAACAAAATAATAAATAATAAAAAATCTATATCTATCTTCCCTGCAAGTCATTTCGTAACTAGTGAAGATAAGTTAAAGATTGCTATTAAAAATATAAGAGAAGAACTAGAACAACAATTAGAAAAATTTAAAAATGAAAACAAATTATTAGAATATCAAAGATTACAAGAAAGAACTAATTATGATTTAGAAATGTTAGAGGAAACAGGCTTTTGTAGAGGTGTCGAAAATTATTCTAGACATATTGCTTTAAAAGAACCAGGAGCAACCCCTACTACATTGATTGATTTTTTTGATAAAGATTTTTTAATAGTAGTTGATGAATCACATGTTACTTTACCACAGGTAAGAGGTATGTATAATGGTGATAGAGCTAGAAAAGAAGTTTTAGTTAATTATGGATTTAGATTACCTAGTGCATTAGATAACAGACCCTTAAAATTTGATGAATTTGAAAGTAAAATAAATCAAGTGATTTGTGTATCTGCTACACCAGGAGATTATGAATTAGAAAAAACAAATTATAAATTTGTAGAACAAATAATAAGACCAACAGGTCTTTTAGATCCACTTATAGAAGTAAGAAAATCAAAAAATCAGATAGATGATTTAGTAAATGAAATAAATAACCAAATAAACAAAAATGAAAGAACCTTAATTACTACTCTAACTATAAGAATGGCAGAAGAATTAACTAATTATTTAAAGAAAATTGATATTAAAGTAGCTTATCTTCATACTGAGGTTAAAACATTAGAAAGATTAAGAATAATAAATGATTTAAGAAAAGGTAAGTATGATGTTTTGGTGGGCATAAACTTATTAAGAGAAGGATTAGATATACCAGAAGTAAGTTTGGTAGCTATATTGGATGCTGATAAACAAGGATTTTTAAGAAGTGAACGAAGTTTAATTCAAACAATAGGAAGAGCTGCTAGAAATGCTAATGGTAAGGTTATTATGTACGCTGATACTATTAGTGACTCAATGGATAAAGCTATTAAAGAAACTAATAGAAGAAGAAAAATTCAAGAAGAATATAATAAAAAACATAATATTATACCTAAAACAATTATAAAAGAAATAAGAGAAGTTGTTACAAATAATAAAGAAATAGAAAAAGATTCTAACAAAATGAGCAAGAAAGATAAGCAAAAATTAATGATAGATATTGAAAGAGAAATGAAAGAAGCAGCTAAAAATTTAGATTTTGAGCGCGCTATGGAATTGAGAGATATTTTATTTGAATATAAATCAGAATAGAATTTTGCAAAATAAAAACAAATTCATGATATAATTATAATAGAGAGGAATGATAAAAATGAATCCAGTGTTATTAGATTTAGGTTTTATTCAAATTTATTGGTATTCAATAATGATATTATTAGGTGTTTTTATAGGAGGATCTTTAATAATAAGAGAATCTAAAAAATTTAAAATACCAGAAGATTATATTTTAAATATGATATTATTTTGTATTATATTTGGAATAATTGGAGCTAGATTATATTATGTAGCTTTTGAATGGGATTATTATAGTAATCACATAATTGATATATTTAAAATATGGGAAGGCGGTTTAGCTATCCATGGTGGTATATTATTTGGTTTGATTTTTATAATAATTTATACTAAAAAATATAAAGTTAATACATTTAGAATGCTAGACATAATTGCAGTTGGCTTGATAATTGGGCAAGCAATCGGTAGATGGGGTAATTTCTTTAATGGTGAAGCCCATGGCCCATTAACTACATTAGAATTTTTACAATCACTCCACTTACCTAATTTTATAATTGAAGGTATGCATATAAATGGCATGTATTACCAACCTACTTTCTTATATGAATCAATATGGTGTTTAATAGGTTTTATAATTTTATTTTTCTTTAGGAAAAGAAGATATTGTAAAATAGGTCAAACAACTGGTTTATATTTTATATGGTATGGTATTGGAAGATATTTTATAGAAAGTTTAAGAACTGATAGTTTAATGTTATTTGATTTTAAAATAGCTCAAATAGTATCAATATTATTAGTAGTAGCCGGTTTAATAATTTTAATAGTTAAATCAAGAGGATCTATGCTAGAAAATAGATATAATGATAAGGAGAATTTAGATGAAGTACTCTTTTGATTGTGTAGTAGTAGGTTCTGGTATAGCGGGAATGACTGCTGCTATATATTTAAAAAGATCTAATGTTAATGTTTTACTATTAGATAATGATGCTCCAGGAGGATTATTAAATAAAATTAGTGTTATTGAAAACTATCCAGGTTTTAATAAAATTTCAGGACCCGATTTAGCTTATAAAATATATGAACAAGTTACTAATTTAGGTATAGAAATAAGATATGGCAAAGTATTAGATATTAAAGATCATATAATTAAAACTGATGTTGAAGAAATAACTGCTAATAAAGTTATTCTTGCTATAGGTAGAAAAGCTCGTAAATTAGATAATACTAATGATATTAAAAATATAAGCTATTGTGCATTATGCGATGGTAATTTATACAAAGATAAAACGGTTGCTATAGTAGGATATAGTAATTCTGCTATTGAAGAAGCTATTTATTTATCTGATATATGTAAAAAAGTTATTATTATTGGACGTGGTTCACATTTTAAAGGTGAAGAAAGTTTAGTTGATAAAATATATAATAAAGAAAATATTGAAGTTCAACTTAATTGTGTAATAGAAACACTAAATAAAGAAAATAATTTATTAAGCGAAATTATTACCAATAAAGGTTCATTTAAAGTAGATGGTATGTTTGTTTCTATAGGCTATGAACCTAATACATCATTTTTAAATGAATTAGAAAAAGATAATGGTTACATAATAGTTGATGATAAAATGAAAACTAATATTGATTATATATATGCTTGTGGTGATATTATTAAAAAAGATATATATCAATTAACTACTGCTGTTGGTGAAGCAACTGTAGCAGCTATAAATGTTAAGAAAACAATTTAGTTTTCTTTTTTTTATATGCAATTTATGTATTGTAAATAACAAAAAAATATTGTATAATTTTTATAGAAAGGTAGGAAAAAAATGAAAGAAATAAGAAAGAATGAGGCATTTACTTTAATAGAATTACTAGCAGTAGTTATAATACTTGCTATAGTAGCATTAATCGCAACTCCTATTATATTAAACGTAATAAATGATGCAAAACAATCTGCAAATCTTTCTTCAGTTCAATTGATAGTAAATGATGCCCATAATTATTATGCTCAATCATTATTAGATGAAGAAAAGCAAAATGATATTAACAATGTTGTTGATATATATCCTAAAATGAATATTATGAATAAGCCTCAATTTGGTAAAGTATATGTTAATAATCAAAATCAAGTCGCTGTTGCAATTATATTAGATAACAAATGTTATAAAAAAACATTTGATAGTGAAATAAATATTGTTGCAGTTGATGATTGTGATTTAGGATTTGTTGGTAATGATGATGTTAACCCAACAGTTACAATGAATGTTAATAATGAATTACATAATGGTTGGTATAATGAGGCAATATTTATTAATGTCCAAGTTGTTGATAATGAATCAGGGGTTAAAGGTTATAGACGTTGTATGTCTGATAAAGAATGTAATCCAGATGATACTATTTATACCACAGATATTTACTTAAATCAAACAAATGAGTCAGCTTATGTATGTGTAATAGGTGTTGATAATAATGGAAATGAAAGTGAGAAATTATGCAATAAATATAAAATAGATTTAACACCTCCAACAATAACTGCAAAAGAACAAACAGTAACGATAACTAAGGGTGATGCTTCAAGTATAATTGATTATTTTGATGTAAATTATTCAATAAGCGGTGGAAGTGTATCTTGCAATTATAATAACACATCAGAATTAACTTTTAATACGACTGTAGAATGCACAGCGATAAGTAATAGCGAATTATCTTCAAAAGCTAGCATTGATTTTATTGTTAATATAAATCTTATTGCAAGCACAACGAATAATTGTATATTTATGAATAATACATGTTCATTAGATGAAATAAAAGAAGGAATTGAAGTCGGTGTCAGAGTTAATAGTAGTGAAATTAAAAATTTTTATGTTTTAGAAGATAATGGAAAAGAAGTTTGGATGATATTAGAAGAAAATATATACTCTAGTAATTTAGGATCATTAGATTATTATAAAAACTTAATAACATTAACAAATACTTGGGACAACATTGAACCTTTTGATTACTATCCACCACGAGATATTTTAATTAACAATTATCTAGGTGAATTTTATCATGAAAATTCTGATAAAGAAAGTTATTTTTATAAAACTCGAGCCGTCTTTCCTACTTATACACAATTAAAAAATTTAGGATGTTATGGTCCAGATATGACTGAAAGTTCTAATTGCCCTAGTTGGGTATATAGCAATTTATATGATGAAATTAATAAATCTTCTTCTTATAAATTAGAAGGATATATAATGTGTGATCCATGTTATGGTGTAGATTTAGATGCATCAGGGTCTTTAGGAAATGATTGTATGAATAATCCTATGTGTTCTATGGATTCTGGTGATATGCGTATGGATTATAGTGGTGAAGTAAGAACTTATTTTAATGAAATTAATGGTGATGTTGATGTATATAGGCCAGTAATAATAATTAATAAAGGTAATATGTCACCATTACAATAATAAATGTCAAGTATTACTTGACATTTATTTAATATTAATATATAAAATCGTTATTGCTTTAAAAGATATTAATATTTTTAAAATTATTTGGGATGTTTACAATAAATATTTATAATGTAATAATAGATAAAATAAAATCTAATTAAGTTCATATTATGATAATAGTCATTTTAAAAATTCTATAAATATATACATTTGTACTCAATAATGGTATAATTAAATAAAATTAAGTGGTGATAAAAATGAAAAAAGTTGTTGTGTTAGGCGGTGGAACAGGATTATCTACTCTACTTCGTGGATTAAAACAATTCCCTGTTGATATAACTGCTATAGTAGCAGTATCTGATGATGGAAGAAGTACTGGTAAATTAAGGCAAGAATTTAATGTTCCTGC
This sequence comes from uncultured Bacilli bacterium, assembly GCA_944359055.1. Classification (GTDB taxonomy): domain Bacteria; phylum Bacillota_I; class Bacilli_A; order RF39; family UBA660; genus Faecisoma. Next base: position 6,341 of record CALVSO010000002.1, read on the forward strand.
TGTTGGTGATATCAGACAGGTTATAATTGCTTTGTCAGAAACTGAACCTTTATTTAAAAAATTATTAAATTATAGATTTAAAACGAATAGTGATTTAAATGGTCATGCTTTAGGAAATTTGTTACTTACTGGTCTTATAAATGTTTCAGGAAATCTATCTACTAGTATTGAATCGTTAGGTAAAATTTTAAATTTAAAAGGTAAAGTGTTACCTTTAACTGAAGACAATGTAATATTAATGTCAAAAATGGAAGATGATTCTATTATTGAAGGTGAACACAATATTACAGAAAGTAATAAAAATATTAAAGAAATTTTTTATAAGGAAAAACCTAAAGTATTAGATGAAGTTATATATGAAATAGAACATGCTGATTTAATTATATTAAGTATGGGTAGTTTATACACTAGTTTATTGCCTAATTTAATATGTGATGAAGTAAAAGTTGCTATTGATAATAGTAAAGCTGATGTTATGTATGTTTGCAATATCATGACACAACCTGGAGAAACTGACGATTATAAAGCTAGTGATCATATAAAAACAATAAATAAATATTTAAATAATAAAAAAGTTAATGTTATTGTTGTTAATAATGGTAAAGTAACAAAAAAAATAAAAGAAAAATATCTATCAATGGAACAAAAAGATCAAGTTATATATGATAAAGAAGAATTAAAAAAATTAAATTTAAAGATAATAGCTGATAATTTTATAAAAGTTGAAGATGATATTTTAAGACACAATATAGCTAAATTAGGATTTCACATTTATTCATATTTATTAAAGGGTGATTAATTATGTCGTTTACAAGTACAGTAAAAAATGAAGTAAGTAAATTAGAAATAAATAATATAGAAAAAATTGCAGAATTAAATGCTATTTTAGCTAATAATGCCATTTTAGAAGATAATATAATAAAAATAACTACTGAAAATGCTAGTGTATCTAGAAGTATATTTAATTTAATTAAAGATTTATATCATGTAATACCAAATATTATTGTTAGAAGAAGCTTAAATTTTAATAAAAAATATTTGTATATTTTACACATAAAAAACAAAAATATTGATATTTCTAATAAAATACCTGAAGATTATATTATTGACGATGATGAATCAGTAAGAGCATATTTAAGAGGCGTATTTTTGATGAGTGGTTCGATTAATGATCCCAAAACATCAAGATATCATTTGGAATTTTTGGTAAATGATGAAAAGTATGCTTATTTTATAAATGATTTATTAAATAAATATAATTTAAATAGTAAGGTTTTAAAAAGAGAAACTAAATATATGATATATATTAAAGAAGCTGAAAAAATAAGTGATTTTTTAAGAATAATAAATGCTTATAATGCAGTTATGTATTATGAAGATATAAGAATATATAGAGATCACAAAAATATGACTAATAGATTAAACAATTGTGAACAGGCAAATGTTGATAAAGTAATTGAAACAGCAAGTAAACAATTAAAAGATATTGAGTTAATAAATCAAGTTGGTTTAGACTTGTTAGATGAAAAAGAACAAATAGTAGCTTTATACAGATTGAAATATAAAGATGTTTCTTTGTTAGAATTAAGTGAAATAATTTCAATGGAAACAGGTAAGAAAATCACTAAATCGGGTATTTATCATAGGTTTAAAAAAATAAGTGAATTAGCCGACAAATTAAAAGAGAAAATGTAATTTCTCTTTTTATTATTTTAATTTTATAGTATAATTAATATGGGTGATTTTATGGAAGAAATCTTTAATTCATTAACGCAACTTATAAAAGAACACAATTCTATATTAATAATGACTCATAGAAACCCTGATTTTGATGGTATGGGCTCTGCTTTGGGGTTACAACAAATTATTAATAGTTTTAAAAAAGAAAGTTATATTTGTATAAATAATAGTGAAAAAAATAGTTCACTAAAAAAAAGCTATGATTTAATTAAAGAAAATAATTTATATTTTAATACAGTAAAAAAAACTAATGTTGAAAAGTTAATTAATGACGATACTTTATTAATTATTTTAGATACTCATAAAAAAGAAATGACAGAAATTCCTGAATTGGTTGATAAAGTTAAAAATATTATTGTGATTGATCATCATATTAAAAGTAAAGATCATATAAACGATATAAATTTAAGTTATATTAATTCTGGATTATCAAGTACTGTAGAATTTATGGCAAACTACATTAAGTATTTAAATAAGCAAATAGATCCCCTATTCGCGACTATAATGTTAGTTGGATTAGAAATAGATACGAATAATTTTAGATTGAAAACTACAGATAAAACTTATGAAGCAGCTGCCTTCCTATCTAAGTTAGGTGCGGATAATATTTTAAAGCAAGAATTATTGCAAGAAAACAAAGAAATATATATTAAAAGGCAAAAATTAGTAGAAAAAAGTTTTATGATAAATCAGAATATGACATTGTGTATTTTGGACAATAAAATATATGAAAATAAGGACTTAGCTGCTATAGCTGAAGAATTGTTACAATTTGAAAATGTTGAAGCTTCATTTGTAATAGGCAACATATCTAAAAATATAGTTGGTATAAGTGCAAGATCAATTGGAAAAATAAATGTTGAAGAAATAATGGCTAAATTAGGTGGCGGTGGACATTATACAGAAGCTGCTACTCAAATAAAAGAAAAAACTATAAAAGAAGTACAAGAACTTTTATTAAATGTTCTAAAGGAGGAAAAATGAAAGTAATATTCCTAAAAGATTTAAAAGGACAAGGTAAAAAAGGTGAAATAAAAGAAGTAAAAGATGGGTATGGTAATTTTTTAATAAAAAATAATGTTGCTTCACTTGCTAATGAATCTAATTTAAAACATTATAATACAGTTAAATCTAAGCAAGAATTAGAAAAAAATTTATTTATTAAAGAATGTGAAAAATTAAAAGAACAATTAGAAAAATTAAAAATAAATATTAAAGTAAAAGTTGGTACACAAGATAGAGTATTCGGTAGTGTTAGTACTAAACAAATCGTAACAGAATTAAAAAAATTAAATTATGATATTGATAAAAACAAAATAAAATTAGATCATCCATTATCTAGTTTAGGTACTCATGTTGTAAATGTTGAGTTACATAAAAAAGTAATAGCTAATATAAAAATTAATTTAGTAAAGTAGGTGAATTATGCAAGAAAAAACTATACCTCATAGTATTGAAGCTGAACAAGCGGTCTTAGGATCGATGTTTTTAACTAAATATGCTTTACAAAAAGGTATTGAAAGTTTAAATGAAAATTTATTTTATTTAGATAGTCATAGTAAAATATTTTCAGTTATAAGAGATTTAGCTGAAGCAAATAAACCAATAGATATAATGACCGTTAGTGAAGAATTAAAAAGAAGGAATTGGTTAAATACTATTGGTGGTATTGAATATTTAACTACTGTTGCTAGAAGTGTTCCTACTGCTGCTAATATAGAAGAATATATTAAAATAGTTGAAGAAAAAGCTATTTTAAGAAGATTAATAGATGAAGCTACTAATATAGTAACAGATGCTTATAATTCAAATAATAGTATTAATGATATTTTAGATAATGCTGAAACAAAAATATTAAATGTTGTTAAAACAAGAAAAGGTACAGAATTTAGAAGTATTCAAGATGTTTTATTTAAAACACAAGCAGATTTAGAAAAAATATCTAAAAATAAAGGTGAAATGACTGGTATTTCCACAGGTTTTTATAAATTAGATAAAATTACTTCTGGATTACATCCTCATGAACTAATTATTATAGCAGCTCGTCCTGGTATGGGTAAAACTGCTTTCGCACTTAACCTTGCTACTAACATAGCTATGAATGGTAAAACTGTTGCCTTATTTAATATGGAAATGAGTGCAGAACAATTAGTAATGAGAATGTTAGCTTCAGTTGGACAAATATTTGGTGACAAATTAAAAAGTGGTAATTTAAAAAATGAAGATTGGAAACGAATAAATGAAGCTATTAGTAGATTAGCTGAAACTAAAATGTATATCGATGATACATCAGGTATGACAATTAGTGAAATAAGAGCCAAATGTCGTAGATTAGCCTCTATGAAAGATGGATTAGATATTATTATCATCGATTATTTACAGTTAATTCAAGGTTCGGATAGATATAAAGGAAACAGAGTTCAAGAAGTAACTGAAATATCTAGAAGTTTAAAAACTTTAGCAATGGAATTAAAAGTTCCAGTTATTGCGTTATCTCAATTATCAAGAAGTGTTGAAGGAAAAGGAAGAAAAGATAATAGACCAATATTAAGTGATTTAAGGGAATCTGGTTCTATTGAACAAGATGCTGATATTGTTGCTATGCTCCATCGCGAAGACTATTATGATAGAGAAGCTAGAATCGATGAAAATACAAGTAGAACAACATTAATTATTGCTAAGCATCGTAATGGACCTGTAACAGATATCCCACTTATTTTTAAAACTAATACTAGTACATTTAATTCAGTTGATGAAAGTATGGAAGGTGACGTATGAAAAAAATAGGATCGATAGTAATAAGTTTAATATTAGGAATAATTTTATTTTTCTTTTGTTTTGGATATAGTAAGAATAATTACCCTAATGTATTATATAATGTTTATTTAGATGGTGAATATTTAGGTACAATTGATTCAAAAGAAAAATTACAAAATTACATTGATGAAAATACCGAACATTTAATTAATATAAAAGATATTACTAAAACATATTGTGAAGATGAAAAAAAATTAGAAGAAATTATTAAAGATGAAGAAATAAAAGAATTAATGGATAATAGTAAAGATATTAAGTACTATGAAAAAGATAATAAAAAATGTATGGACATTATAATTGAAGATGGTGAAACAATTGAAAAAATATATTCACCTAACGGATTAAACATTGAAAAAGTTTTAACTTATAATGGTGAATTAATTAACATAGAAGATATTTATTCAAAGATTATTGATTTAAAATCTTTCACAGTTAAAGGATATCAATTTACTGTTAATAATGAAGATAAAAATGAATATTTATATGTTACAAATAAAAGCATTTTTGAAGAAGCTGTAAATTCTTTAATTTCAACTTATGTTGGTAAAGATGATTATAAAGCTTATTTAGAAGATAATCAATTGAAAATAGAAACAGTTGGATCTTTAATTGAGAATGTTTATATTGAAGAAAATATTACTGTTAAGGAAACTCAAATATCAATAGATAATAAAATTTTTACTAATAGTGATGAATTAACACAATTCTTATTGTATGGTAATAATCCAATTACTACAACATATAAAGTAAAAGAAAATGAAATGATTGAAGATATAGCGCGTAATAATAAAATCAGTAATCAAGAGTTTTTAATATCAAATCCTAAATATCGTGATGAAAATAGTTTGATTTCTGAAGGGACAGAAGTTTTAATTAAAGAAACTAATCCTCAATTGAGTGTTGTAGTTGAGAAATATATTGTTGAAGACAAAGTTAGTGAATTTAAAACTATTTATCAATATGATGAAAATGAGTTGTTAGGATATGAAAAAACAATTCAAGAAGGAGAAAATGGATTAGAAAGAATTAGTCAAAAACAAAAGATTGTTAATGGTGATATTGCTTTCGTTGAACCTGTTGGCAAAGAAATATTAAAAAATAAAGTTGATGAAATTGTTATAAAAGGTGAAAAAAGAATTCCTAATGTCGGAGATTTAAGTAATTGGGAATGGCCTAGTGAAAGTGGTTGGGTAATTTCAACAAATTATGCTTGGCGTATTCAACCAATTACTGGTGAACGTGAATTCCATGCTGCTTTAGATATCGCTGGTACCGGATATAATTCTCCAGTTTATTCTGCTAATAATGGAACAGTAATTACAAAAGAATATCGTTATGATTTTGGTAATTATATTGTAGTAAATCATAATAATGGTTACTATACTTTATATGCTCATATGAATAAATTTATGGATGGCGTTAATGTTGGAGATACTGTTGCCCGTGGTCAACAAATTGGTTATGTAGGTACTACTGGATATTCAACAGGACCTCACATTCACTTTGAAGTATGGAAAGATTGCAAATATTGTAGAATCAATCCATGGAGTATATACGAATGAAAGTATCAGTTTTAGCTTCGGGTTCTAAAGGAAATTCAACGTATATAGAAACTAATAATACAAAAGTATTGATAGATGCTGGAATGAGTAATTTATATATTGAAAAAAAATTAATATTATTGGGAGTAAATCCTGATGATATTAATTTTGTCTTCATAACTCATACTCATACGGATCATGTTGCAGGATTAAAAGTTTTTATAAAAAAACATCATCCTAAAGTCTTTTTAACATTAGATATGTACAATGAATTAAAAGATATATTAAATGACTATGAAATATTAGAATCTGAAATAATATTAAATGATTTAATTGTTGATTATTTCAAAACATCACATGATACTGATTCAGTTGGTTATATATTTAAAAATAATGATAAAGAAATTGTTTATGTAACTGATACCGGATATATAAATATTAAGAATTTAAAAAAATTAAATAATAAAGATTTATATATTTTTGAAAGTAATCATGATATTGAAATGCTTATGAATAATCCTAATTATCCTTATCAAATTAAGCAAAGAATATTAGGAGATAAAGGTCATTTATCTAATAATCAATGTAAAGAATATTTAAATAAAATAATTGGTGATAAAACTAAATATATTGTTTTAGCCCATTTATCTGAACAAAATAATGATCCATCTTTAGCTCTAAATAATTTAAATGATATAAAAAATATTAAAATAATGATTGCTACTCAAAATGAAAGTACTGAGTTGATAGAAGTATGATAAAAATAATATGTGTCGGAAAATTAAAAGAAAAATATTTAGTTGATGCTTGTTTAGAATATACTAAAAGAATAAGTAAATATACTAAAATAGAAATAATTGAATTAAAAGATAGTAATATTAAAGAAGAAAGAGATAATATTTTAAAGTATATTAATAAAGAATTTATAATAACTCTTGAAATAGAAGGAAATATGTTAGACTCCCCTACTTTAGCCCGTAAAATAGATAACATATTTTTAACTAATCCCAATATTACTTTTATAATTGGTGGTTCAGATGGATTGCATGAAGATATAAAAAAAATAAGTAATTATAAATTATCTTTTTCTAATTTAACTTTTCCTCATCAATTATTTAGAGTTATGTTATTAGAACAAATATATCGAAGTTTTAAAATTTTAAATAATGAAACTTATCATAAATAAATTTTAAAACTTTTTTTATTTAAAATATGCTATTGCTTTAAAAAAACATAAATAAAAAACAAGTTTTTGATAAAAAGGCAAAATGCCCCTTTCCCCATATGAAGATACATGAGAATAAACTTGTTTATTATGTTCAACTGTATAATATTGAATCTTATAATTCTAACGTGAAAAACTTAATTTTTATTAAGAAAAGGACTTATATAGGTCGGCCTTTTTTCTGACAGTTGAAATTTGTAAATGTTATTATATATTAGTTTTAGAAAGTTTGCAAGTTAGGTTGCGGACGCAGTCTGCCGTATGATATAATATTATTATAAAAGGTAGTGAGGAGTAAGTATGAAAAAGAAATTGTGGGGAGTATGGGAACTGGAAGAAAAGATAGGAACCGGTTCTTTTGGGACAGTTTATAAAGCTAGGAAAACTGAATTAGGAAAAGATTTTTATGCTGCTATAAAACATATTTCTTTTCCTAAAGATGAGGAAGAATTAGAAGAAATAAAAAGAGAAGGAAATGTAATTTCTATTGATAGTATAAGAGATTATTATAAAGATACAATTGATGATTTGATAAAAGAAATAGAAATAATGTATGAATTACGTGCTAATAAGAATATAGTTGATTATCAAGATCATTTAATAATTGAAAAAGAAAATAAATTAGGCTATGATGTTTACATTAGAATGGAATTATTAACTCCTTTAGATAAATACATAGAAGGTAATAAAATCGATGAGGAATTAGTAACAAAAATAGGTGTTGATATATGTCAAGCATTAGAAGTATGTAAAACTCATCATTTACTTCATCGAGATATCAAACCGGCAAATATCTTTGTTGATGATAATGGTACATTTAAATTAGGTGATTTTGGTGTTGCTAAAAAATTAGAAAAAACAACTCTTAACATGAGTAAAAAAGGCACGTTTAATTATATGGCACCTGAGATTTATAAAGGAAAAATTGCTGATATTAGAAGTGATATTTACTCATTAGGAATTGTTATGTATCGCTTATTAAATAATAATAAAGCACCTTTTATTGATAAAAATATGACATTAGTTAAAGCATCTGATAATGAAACAGCTTTAATGAAAAGAATGTCTGGAGAATTAATTCCTCCTATAGAAGGTATAAGTCAAAAACTTCAAACTATAATATATACCGCTTGCAGTTATGACAAAAATAATCGGTATGATGATCCTGATATAATGCGAAAAGATTTATTAAAATCAGATGATAAATATGAAAGAAAATTTTCTGATGAGTATGACAAAACAGTATCAATTTATGAAGATTATGATAAAACAGTATCGATTTATGATAAAGAAACACCAAATGAAAAAAATATTAAAGCAGATTTATTTATACCTAATAATTCTGATGATGAACTAAGAGATAGAATAAGAAGAATAATTGAAGAAGAAAGAAATAATGAAAGACCAAAATATGATGTTGAGGTTTATTATGAACAATTAAATAAAAAAATGCCATTATTAAGTTTTTTATTATCCTTTGCTTTAGCAATTTTACTATTTGTACCTATATCATATGTGGTAAATTTAACAAATTTAAATTATGATATAATGGATATTATGTATAATAGTGAATTGTTTAAAAGTGAAATAGGTATATTAATAGTGTTTTGCTTTATAACTTTAGTAGCATTTTTAATATCTATAACAGGTAAAAAACAATATAAAAATTCTAAAAAATTATATATTATAAATATGATATTATTAATTATTCAAGCAATTTTATTTTATAATAAAAGATTTAATGTTAATGTATTATATATTTGTTATTTTATAATTACATTTATTTTGTATATTCTTCCATATAAATGGAATTTAAAATTAGAACAATTAAAAGTTGAAAAAGATAGTATTGATTATTATAAAGAAAAAAATAAAAAATTAAATCAAATTTACAATAAAGAAGAAAAAGTAAATAAAAAAATCTACATATTTATAGGATTACTTTTTGTTGTTTCTATAACATTTGCATTTTTACCTTTTGAAAGTCAAAGTAATAAAAATTTAAAAGATAATTATGTGAAAATTATAACTGATTATATAAATTTAAGAGATGAACCATCATATTCAGGTGACATAATTGGAATAGTTTATCAAGATGAAGTTTATAATATTTTAAGTAGTATAGATTCTAATAAAATTGTTTGGTATGAAATTGAAATGGAAAATGGCAAAAGAGGATATTTAACTAGTGGCTATAATCATGAATATATAGATGCTATAATAAAAAACAAACAAGTTGATAGGTTAGAGGTTATAAATGATTATATTAATGTTAGAGAAGACGCTAATACAACATCTAATAGTTTAGGACAAGTTTATAAAGGAGAACAATATGATATTTTAGAAATAATCAAAGGGGATTATTATTATTGGTATAAAATATTATACGATGGTAAAGAAGCTTATATAGCTAGCCCAAAAGGTAACGAATATGTAAAATTAATGGGTGATTATAATGATTAGAAAATGTTATTTCGTAAGTAATAAAGGTAATAGAATAAATAATGAAGATAAATTTCAAATCAATAATTTTTCATCTGTTGGCAAAGATGAAATGGGTAAAAAAATAATCTTAAATAATGCTTTAATTACTGTAAGTGATGGCATGGGTGGCGAAGAATATGGAGAACTTGCTTCGTTAATTGTTACTAAAGAATTAGCTAGATTATATAATAAAAAATTAAATACTAAAAAAATGTTAGAAAATATAATTAATACTAATAATTTAGTCGTTTCAAAAATGAATGAAAAAAAATGTAGGATTGGGGCAACATTAGTAAGTGCAATTATTAAAAAAAATACTATTGATATCTACAACGTTGGTGATAGTAGAGCTTATTTATATTCTAATAAATTGATTCAACTAACAAAAGATCATGCTACTAATAATGGACTAACGCAACATATGGGAATGAATGTAGAAGATGGAGTAATAGAACCTTTTGTTATTGAAAATATAAGTATTAAAAAGAATGATTATTTATTGTTATGTAGTGATGGTCTTTATAATATGGTAAATAATGAAGAAATTGAAAAAATATTAAATTCAAAACAAAAAGAAATGAATAAATGCCAAAATTTTTTAGATTGTGCTTTAAAAAATGGTGGAAAGGATAATATTACATTTTTATTAATAAAGTTTTAGGTGGTATATATGGATGAATACGAAAAAACAGTCAGTTGTTATGAAGATAAAAAAATTAAGATAGAAAGTAATGAATCATTTTATTTAACAATTATAAATGATGATAAAATTGAAACTTATAATCTAAATGATTTTAATTCTTCTCAAATAACTTTTGGAAGAAAAGATGATAATGATATTGTTATCGATTCAATGTTGATATCTGGTCATCATGGTTATTTTAATATAGTTGATGATGAAATATATATTATTGATGATAACAGTACTAATGGAATATTTTATAATGGTAAAACAATAAAAGAGCAAAAACTTTCTGATCGTGATATTTTTAAAATTGATAATCCTAAAGAGCCCTTAAATAAAGGGGTTATGTTTATTTTGTCTTTAAATGAAAAAAAAGTAAATTGGGATTCTTATGATTTAAGTAAAAAAGAAACTATAACAATAGGAAGAGATAATTCATGTGATATTGTTTTAAGACATGTTGGTGTTTCTAAAAAACATGCGATTATAACGAAAAAAGATAATAAATATTTTATTAAAGATAATGATAGTACTAATAATACTTCAGTTAATGGTGAAATAATAAGTAATCAAATTAAATTAAAAGAAAAAGATGTAATATTAATTACTAATTCATTATTTATCTATTCATTTGGAAGACTTATTTATCAAACTTTTAATGAAGGTGTAAAAGTTGAAGCATATGATATTGTAAAAACAGTTGCTACTAAAGGTGGAACTAAAGATATTTTAAAACATATTAGTTTAGAGATTAAACCTTCTAATTTTGTTGCCTTAGTAGGAGGGTCTGGTGCTGGTAAGAGTACTTTCATGAATAGTATTAGTGGTTTTTCTAAACCAACAAGTGGTAATGTGTTAGTTAATGGTGTTGATTTATATGATAATTATTCAGTATTAAAAAATATAATTGGATATGTTCCTCAACAGGATATAGTTTATACAAATCTAAGACTTTATGATATGTTAAAATATGCTGCTGATTTAAGGATGCCTGAAGACTCAACTGATGAGGAAAAGGAAATCCAAATAGCTAAAGTTTTAGATATAGTAGATTTAACAGAACATAAAGATACTTATATAAGAAAATTATCAGGTGGTCAAAGAAAACGAGCAAGTATAGCGGTAGAATTGATAGCAGATCCAACTTTATTTTTCTTAGATGAACCAACAAGTGGTTTGGATCCTGGTACTGAAAGAAGTATTATGAAAACACTAAAAAACATGTCTGAATCAGGAAAAACTGTAATATTAGTTACTCATACAACATTGAATTTGCACTTATGTGATATGGTTGTTTTTATAGGTCGTGGTGGTAAATTATGTTTTGCTGGAAAACCAAATGATGCGTTAAAATTTTTTGGAGTATCTGATTTTGTTGATATTTATACATATATAAACAATGATTCAGATAGTTGGAATAGTAAGTTTTTAAATTCAGAGTATTATAATCCTGTTTTTGAAAAACAAACTGAAAGAGTAGATGATACTACTAATGTTAATAAAAAATCTTTTATAAAACAATTTATTACTTTAACAACAAGATATTTAAAATTAATAATAAATGATAAACAACGATTAGCGCTTCTTTTATTACAAGCTCCAATTATTTCATTTTTATTAAGTTTAGTTACTAATAGTGGTGTTTTTAAAAATTATGATGATACAAAAGCAATATTATTTTCTTTATCATGTTCTTGTATTTGGTTAGGAATTTTAAATTCAATTCAAGAAATATGCAAGGAAAAAGTTATTTTAAAAAAAGAATATATGGCTGATTTGAAGTTATCGTCATATATATGTTCCAAATTAATTGTCCAGTCTTTATTAGCATTTATTCAATCATTTATATTAATAACTGTTTATGCTATGTTAGTTGAATTTCCATCGGAAAGTTTAATAATAAATCCTTATTTTGATTTTTTAATTATTTCAACAATAACAATTATTTCTGCAGCAAGTTTAGGAATATTAATATCTAGTATTGTCAAAGATGCAAATATAGCAATGTCAGTTGCTCCATTAATTTTAGTTCCACAATTATTATTTTCTGGAATGTTATTTGAACTTAAAGATTTTTCTTCTTTTATTTCTAATTTTGTATTATGTAGATTTAGTGTTTCAGCTTTGGGTACCACTTTAGATTTAAATAACATGCCTAATAAGATTTTTGTATTAGGATTTGTAAGAGAAGCCGAAGATTATTTTAATTATACTTCTAGTCATTATTTTATTATGCTATTAGTATTACTTGGTATGAGTTTATTAATGATAATTGGTTCATATATAGTTTTAAGAAAAGAGTTAGATAATAGAAAATAAATTGTAAGAAATTACAATTTTTTTGTATTTTAAGCAGGAATTTGATTTGTTTTTGTCGTATATAACTAGTAGGAGGTAAAACATGTCAAAGTTTTATACAGCAAAATATGAATCAGTTTTTATGTATTCAGCAGTAAAACATCCAAAAATATTAAAAAAATTAATTGAACAAATATTAAATAAAAAATATAATGAATTTATTGTATTAAATCCTAATTTAATAAAAGATAATATACATAATATAGGTCAGAAATTAGATTTATTAATTAAAGCAAATGATGAATATATAAATGTAGAATTAAATTCTAAATATAACAAATACATAAAAGAAAGAAATTTATTATATGTATTTAAGTTATGTTTGGATAAAAGTGAAAAAGATAAACAAACATTAAAGGGTAATGTTAGGCAAATAAATATAAATTTTGGAAGAAAAAGTAAAGGAATAGAAGATATAGCGGTAGTAAATTTAACTGATAATAAAAAATTGACAACAAAAATAGAAATAAAGAATTTAAATGTAGACTTTTATACAAAAAAATATTATAATAATTATAAGTTAACAAAAGAAGAAGAGTTATATACTATGTTAGGATTAGCATTAGAAGAACTAGAAAAATTAAGTGAAAGGAATGATATAGTGAAAGAATTTAAAGAAAGTGTAGAAGAAGCTAATAAAGATGAATTAGTAGTAAAATGGTTTACTCCAGAACAAGAACGAGAAATGCGAGAAAATTATATAAAAAGTGAAGCTGAAGAAAAAGGTATGAAAAAAGGAATAAAAAAAGGTAAATTAGAAGGAATATTGCAAACTGCTAAAAATATGCTAGAAGCAAACATGAATATTGAAACAGTATCAAAATTAACTGGTTTATCTGTAAAGAAAATAAAAGATATGTTACTATAATATTGGTTTTGTGTTATACTAATTATAGGAGTGATAAAATGATTGAAACACCACATATTAAATGTAATAAAGAAGATATTTCAAATATTGTTTTAATGCCAGGAGATCCTTTAAGAGCTAAATTTATAGCAGAAACATATTTAGAAGATTATAAATTAGTTAATAGTGTAAGAAATATGTTAGCTTATACTGGTTATTATAAAGGTAAAAAAATAACAGTTTTTTCATCAGGTATGGGTATGGCTAGTATGGGAATATATTGTTATGAATTGTATAAATTTTTTGATGTAAAATATATAATTAGAATTGGTTCTTGTGGAAGTAATAATAAAGATATAAAATTGTTAGATACTATTTTATCTACTTCAAGTTATACTGAAACTAATTTTAGTTATACATATAGTTCTATAGATGTTCATGAAGTTGAATCTAGCAATTATTTAAACAATATTATTTTAAATAAAGATAATACGATTAAAAAAGGTAAAACTGTTTGTAGTATGGTATTTGATGCTTATATGGAAAATAGGGATGAATATAATAAAAGATTGCCTAAAGATATTATTGCTAGCGAAATGGAAGCTTTTGCCTTATTTTATATAGCTAAAATGTTAAAAAAAGAAGCTACATGTTTACTTACTGTATCTGATTCATTATATGATGATACTAAAATTAGTTCTAGTGATAGACAAAATAATTTAAAACATATGATAGAAGTTGCACTAGAAGCAAGTTTGGAGGTTTTATAATGGAATTAATGGATAAAGCTATTGAAGCTAAAAAAAATTCATATAGCCCCTACTCTCATTTTAAAGTTGGAGCTGCCTTACTTACTAAAGATGGTAAAATATTTACGGGATGTAATATAGAAAGTGTATCTCATACACCTACTTGTTGTGCTGAAAGAACTGCTTTTTTCAAAGCTATAAGTGAAGGATATAAAGAATTTGAAGCTATTGCAGTAAGTGGTGATACAGAATATTGTTATCCTTGTGGCGTATGTCGCCAAGTTATGAATGAATTTTGTGATAAAAATTTTAAGATTTATGTTGGAGATAAGGAATATACTTTAGATGAATTATTACCCTATTCTTTTGATTTGGAGAAATAACTATGAGAATGTATGACATAATAGAAAAGAAAAAAAACAAATTATCTTTAACTAAAGAAGAAATTGAATTTTTTGTTAATGGTTATGTTGATAATTTAATACCAGATTATCAAGTATCAAGTTTATTAATGGCTATTGTTTTAAATGGTATGAATGATTTAGAAGTAACTAATTTAACTTTAGCTATGGCTAATTCTGGGGATAAATTAAATTTAAATTTTAATGCTGTGGATAAACATTCAACTGGTGGTGTTGGAGATAAAACAACTTTAATTATTACACCAATAGTTGCATGTTTAGATTGTAAAGTAGCTAAAATGAGTGGTAAAGGATTAGGTTATACTGGAGGAACTATTGATAAATTAGAATCTATACCGGGATTTAAAGTACAATTAAGTGACGAAGATTTTATTAATCAAATAAATAACATTAATTTAAGTGTTATAAGTCAAACTAAAAATATAGCTCCAGCTGATAAAAAAATTTATGCTTTAAGAGATGTAACTGCGACAGTAGAAAGTATTCCTTTAATAGCTTCTAGTATTATGAGTAAAAAAATAGCAAGTGGTGCTAAAAATTTAGTATTAGATATTAAGGTTGGTAGTGGTGCTTTTATGAAAAATATAAATGATGCTACTAAATTAGGTGAAACTATGGTCAACATTGGTAAGAATGCTTCTATTAATACAGTTGCAATTTTATCTAATATGAACGAACCATTAGGTAATAATATTGGAAATAATTTAGAAGTATTAGAAGCTATTGAAGTATTAAAAAATAATGGTCCTAAAGATTTAACTGATATATGTATTGAACTAGCTACATACATGGTTAGTATTACTAAAAGTATTGATTATAATGATGCTAAAGATAAAGTAATAGAAGTATTAAAAAGTGGTAAGGCATTAGATAAATTTTATCAATTAATTAAATATCAAGGTGGAGATATTTCTAAATTAAATCATAATTCAAAATATGAATATAAAGTATATTCTAAAAAATGCGGTTATATTACTAAAATGGATACTGCTAAAATAGGTAAAATAAGTTGCATGTTAGGTGCAGGACGAGTTAAAAAAGAAGATATAATTGATTATAATGCAGGTATTGTTTTAAATAAAAAAATAAATGATTATGTTAATGATAAAGATTTGTTATGTACTTTATATACTGATAAAGAAATTGATTTAAGTAATGAATATTTGGATAGTATTGAAATATCTGATAATAAAGTTGATAACAATTTAATATTAGGAGTAATTAAATGAAAGATGTAGTTAATAAATTAATAAATTTAAATAAAACAATATCTACAATGGAATCTTGTACTGGTGGTTTTCTAGCTAGTTCAATAACTAATATAGATGATTCTAGTAAAGTATTTAAATTTGGATCTGTTACTTATTCTAATGAATATAAAATAAAAATGGGTGTAGATAGTAATATAATTGATAAATATACTGTTTATAGTATGGAAACAGCTAATGCAATGAGTAAAGCTATATGCTCTTTTACTAATTCTTCATATGGTGTAGGAATAACTGGAAAATTAAATAAACAGGATGATAGTAATCCATATGGGTCAAATAATATTGTTTATGTAAGTATTTATGATAAAGAAAAAAATCATAACTATACTATGACTATTGAAGATTTAATTGGTGATAGAGAATCGATGAAACAACAAATAATTGATAGAATTGTTATTTTATTAAAAAATATTGTATAAATTTATAAATAAATAATCAATATTAATTTAGGTGATAAAAATGAAAAAATTAATATTGATTATTTTTTTAATTATTTTGTTTTATGAATGTATAGGGCATGTGTCTAGTTTAGCTATTCCTGATGATGCTTTAAGAATTAGAGTTATTGCTAATAGTAATTCAGAGTATGATCAAGAAATCAAAAAAATAGTAAAAGAAAATATTCAATATAAAATGTATGAACTATTAAAAAATACTAAAGGTGTAGATGAAGCAAGAAGAATTATTAATAATAATTTAGATAATATTGAAGATGATGTTAAAACTACTTTACAATTATTAGATTATGAATTAGGATATGATATTAATTTTGGATTAAATTACTTTCCTAGTAAAGAATATAAAGGAATTACTTATGATGAAGGTTATTATGAGTCATTAGTTATTACATTAGGAGAAGGTAAAGGTGATAATTGGTGGTGTGTTTTATTCCCTCCTTTATGTTTATTAGAAGCAGAAGAAAGTACTGAGGTAGAATATACTTCATTTGTAAAAGAACTACTAGATAAATATTTATAAATTATGCTATAATGTATTTAGGGTGGTAATATGATTCGAGAAGTAGAAAATGGAATAACAAAAATTGATGATAGAGTAATTGAGAACAATCAAATAAAAAGTGTAAAAATACCAGAAAGTGTAGTAGAGATAGGTAAATGTGAATTTAGTACTAAGAGAATAACGAAAGTGGAAATAGCAGAAGGTGTAACAAAAATTGGACCCTGGGCATTTGCGAACAATTTAATAACAAGCATAAGAATACCAGGAAGCGTAGTCGAAATAGGCGAAAGTGCATTTAGACGTAATAAAATAACGAAAGTAGAGATAGCAGAAGGTGTAACAAAAATTAGATCCCTAGCATTTGAGGACAATCAAATAACAAGTGTAATAATACCAGAAAGTGTAGTTGAAATAGGCAGGAGTGCATTTGAGAATAATCAAATAACAAGCGTAATAATACCAAGAAGCGTAGTTGAAATAGGCGAAAGTGCATTTAAGCACAATCAAATAACAAGCGTAATAATACCAGAAAGCGTAGCCAAAATAGGTTATAGTGCATTTGATCACAATCAAATAACAAGTGTAATAATACCAGAAAGCGTAGTCGAAATAGGTGAATTTGCATTTAGAAACAATCAAATAACAAATGTAAAAATACCAGGAAGTGTAGCCAAAATAGGGTATGGTGCATTTATGGGTAATCAAATAACAAGTGTAATAATACCAGAAAGCGTAGTCGAAATAGGTGAATTTGCATTTGAGAATAATCAAATAAAAAGTGTAAAAATACCAGAAAGCGTAGTCAAAATAGGCAAAAATGCCTTTTGTAATAATCAAATATCGGAAATAGAAATAGCAGAAGGTGTAATCGAAATAGGCTTTCTTGCATTTTTTGATAATCAAATAACAAGCGTAAGAATACCAGAAAGCGTAGCTAAAATAGGCAAAAGTGCATTTGCTCACAATCCGTTAACAAATATTTATCTTCCTAAAAAGATATCAACAGTTTCTATGAGTTCATTTGATGATTGTAATTTAAAAGAAATGACTTTTTACAGTACATTAAAAAACATATCAAGTGATTACAATTATTCCGATAATAGTTTTCGTGAAATAGAAGAAATTACAATAATAGAAGCGGATTATAAATATTTAACTTATTTTGAAGAAAAAATGTTAGGATTTTTTCCTAATGTAAAAAAAATAAATTTAAAAAATTTCTTGGTAGATTTATTTGATGTAAAAGAGGTGAATTTTTCAAATCCAAATGTAAAAATAAATATTCAAAACGTTATTATAGATAATAGCGGTGTAAAAAATATAACAAATAAATTTAACTTATCTCAAGAAACTTTAGAATTAATTATGCAAATTTATGAAGCAATCAATTTATTTCCTGTCAAAAAACAAATAGAAGCGGCTTTCATTTTAAAAGAGATAATTAATAACTATGAAAAAAATATTTCTAAGAATGAACCTCAATTTGATTTAAAGCAAACCTCAAACTTTTCATTAGAAGTTGATAATAAAGATTTAAAAAGTATAGAAATTCAAATGATTGTTTCTCTTCAATCTTTGCTTTATAATTTGAATAGCCAAAGTCAATCCATAAAAGATTTAGAAAAACTAAAAAAATATATTAATATATTGAAAGAACTAGAAGAACCTGATAATGATATTGAAAATAAGATAAAAAAAATTTTAGAAATTTCTAAAAAACTAAATTTTGAAAAAAGTAGTGACTACTTAAAAGATTTGATTTCTAAAACTGAACAAGAAATTGTATCTTCGATTAATTTTGATTTGTCGATAAAATTAGTATATACAGATTGTATTTTAGAATTGGAAAATAAAATTAATAATATGTATGAAAAATATAGTCAAATATGGAAAAAAATCAAACCATATTTCGAATTGAAAGAACAGTTAACTAAAGGTGATTTTGCCAACATTAAGGAAATTAAAAATGTCTTAAATAGGTTAGACAGTTTCACGAAAAACAAATATGACAAAATTTTAAATAAATTAGAAGAAGACTTTATTACAAAAATTAATGATTGTATAGAAATAACAAAAAATAATAAGGAAGCTGATTCGATTAATGAATTGAAAACGGAATTTAAAAATCAATTAAATCCAATTTTGGTTGAACTAAAAGAAGATGCTTTGAAATATGAAAGAAATGGTAAATTATTGAATGAGCTTAAGCAATCTTTAAATATATTAAAAAACGAAAATGTAGATGAAGTCGATGGCTCTATATATGAAACAGTTGTTGATATTAAAGGATTAACTCAAAATTTAAATAAAAATGAAAGAGAACAAACAAATTTAGAAGTAGAAAATATTATTATTAAATGGTTAAAAATTGTACAAGAAAATAATTACGGGGAATTAGTAAAAAAATATAAAGAAGAAAGACCTGATTTAGAAATATCTAATTCTATATTAATAGTTCACTTAATAATATTAGATGATTTATTAAAAGTAAAAGATTATATTAATTCATATTTAGAAAATAAAAAAGAATATGATAGTTTTAAAAAATAGTATTGCTTACTATTTTTTTTTATTATATAATTGATATGGTGAGAATTATGGATAAAGTATATGATGAATTACTCAATAGATTAAATATAAAATATGGTGATGCAGTAGTAGTAGGTGTATCTGGTGGACCTGATTCTATGGCATTATTACATTTATTAATTAGATTAAAAAAAGCTTTGGATTTACAAATAATATGCGCTCATGTTAATCACAATACAGGAAGAAAAGGTCAATTTGAAGAACAAAAATTTGTTGAAGATTATTGTAAAAAAAATAGTGTTATATTTGAAACTATGACAATTGAAAAGTATGGAGATGATAATTTCCACAATGAAGCAAGAACAATTAGATATAGTTTTTTTAATAGTTTAATAAAAAAATATAATGCGAAATATTTGTTTACAGCTCATCATGCCGATGATTTAATGGAAACTATTTTAATGAGAATTGTAAGAGGCTCAACTTTAAAAGGATATAGTGGTTTTTCAAAAACTGTTAAAATGGATAATTACTATATAATAAGGCCTTTAATTGAAGTTACTAAAGATCAAATAATTGCTTATTTAAATAAAAATAAAATTAAATATATGCAGGATTCATCTAATACTAAAGATGTTTATACGAGAAATAGATTTAGAAAATATATTGTTCCAGAATTTAAAAAAGAAGATAAATTAGTTCATGAAAAGTTTTATAAATTTAGTAAGGTTTTATTAGAGTATAATGATTATATCGATAAACAAGTTAAGAAAAAATATAATAAAATATGTCCTGATAATGTTTTAAATATTGAAGAATTCAAAAAAGAAGAGGAATTAATTCAAACTAAAATTATTTATATGATGTTAGAAAAAATGTATCAAGATGATTTAATGTTAATAACTGATAAACATTGTGAAATAATTCATAATTTAGTATTATCTAATAAAGCTAATGCAACTATTCATTTGCCTAATAATATTGGTGCTATTAAATCATATAATACATTGGAGCTAACCAAACTAGAAATTAAAAATAATATATATGAAATTCAAATAGAAGAATATTTAAATTTACCAAATGGTAAAAATATTGAAAAAATTAAATCTTCTAAATCTGATGATAACAATATTTGTAGATTGGATTCAAACTCAGTTAAGTTACCTTTATATGTTCGTAATCGTCACGATGGTGATAAGATGACTGTTAAAGGAATGTTAGGTAGAAAAAAAATATCTGATATATTTATTGATTGTAAGATTTCAATGAAAGATAGAGAACTATGGCCTGTGGTATGTGATAGTGATGATAATATAATTTGGTTGCCAGGGTTAAAAAAATCTAAATTTTGTTTAGAAAAAGAAGAAAAGTATGATATAATACTTAAGTACTATTAAAAGGAGGAAATTATGAATAAAAAAGATGTAAAAAAAGGATTATTACCATATTTGGTTTTATTTATAGTAATGCTTGGAATTCTTTATTTCTTTAATTTATCTAATACTAAAGTAAATCAATTTACTTATGATCAATTTATAACTCATATGGATAATAAAGAAATAACAGAAATATCTATTACACCACGTAGTAGTGCGGGTGTATATGAAATAAGAGGTAAATTAAATAATTATGGTGAAAATGAAACATTTTATTTAAAAGTGCCTTTATCTAATGAAGTTATAGCTAAAATATTAAATGCTGAAGAAAATTATGATTTCAAAATAGCTACTTCATCAGATCCTGATTCAAGTGCATTATTATTATTTATTTTAAATGTACTACCTATGATTATTATTTTAGGTGTTGGATTTTATTTTGTAACTAGACAAATGGGCGCTGCTAACAAATCAATGGATTTTGGTAGAAGTAAAGCTAGACTTAGTGAACAAAATAATAAAGTAACATTTAAAGATGTTGCTGGATTGGATGAAGAAAAAGAAGAAGTTGCTGAATTAATTGATTTCTTAAAAAGTCCTAAAAAATTCCAAAGATTAGGTGCTAGAATACCTAAAGGTGTTTTATTAGTAGGTCCTCCAGGAACCGGTAAAACATTATTAGCTAAAGCTGTTGCTGGTGAAGCTAATGTACCATTTTATTATATAAGTGGTTCTGAATTTGTTGAATTGTTTGTCGGTGTTGGAGCATCTCGTGTAAGGGATATGTTTAAACAAGCAAAACATAATGCGCCATGTTTAATCTTTATTGATGAAATAGATGCAGTAGGACGTCAAAGAGGTGCTGGCTTAGGTGGCGGTCATGATGAAAGAGAACAAACATTAAATCAATTATTAACTGAAATGGATGGTTTTGGAGCTAATGAAGGAATTATAATTATTGCTGCTACAAATAGACCAGATGTTTTAGACCCAGCTCTTTTAAGACCAGGTAGATTTGATAGACAAGTTCAAGTTAATTTACCAGATGCTAAGGGAAGAGAAGAAATATTAAATGTTCATGCCAAAGGTAAAACTTTCTCTAAAAATGTTTCTTTAAAAAATATATCTGAAAGAACAGTGGGATTTAGTGGTGCTGATTTGGAAAATTTACTTAATGAAGCTGCTTTGCTTGCTGTTAGAAGAAATAAAGAAAGTATATCTATGTTAGAGATAGATGAAGCTCATGATAGAGTATTGATGGGACCAGCTAAAAAATCTAAAAAATATACTGAAAATGACAAGAAATTAGTAGCTTATCATGAAGCAGGTCATGCGGTATTAGGTATTAAATTAGATGGTGCTAATGATGTTCAAAAAATAACTATTATTCCACGTGGTTATGCTGGTGGATATACAATGATGTTACCTAAAGAAGAAAGATTTACTGCTACTAAACAAGAATTATTAGAACGTATTATTGGTTTGTTAGGTGGTAGAGTTGCTGAAGAATTAGTATTTAATGAAATAACTACTGGGGCTCATAATGATTTTGAACAAGCTACTAAGATAGTTAGATCAATGGTAACTGAATACGGTATGAGTTCATTAGGTCCACTTCAATTAGAACAACAAGAAGGTAGTGTTTTTCTAGGTAGAGATTATAATAAATCACGTAATTTCTCTGGTCAAGTTGCTTATGAAATCGATCAAGAAATGCGTAAAATCATGGATGATTGTTATAAAAAAGCAACAAAAATAATTAAAGAAAATAGAGATTTATTAGATTTAATAGCAAATACTTTAATTTCTAAAGAAACTTTAACAAAAGAGGAAATAGATTATTTAGTAGAACATAAATGTTTACCTCCAGAGGAAGAAGAACCAACTTTAGAAGAATTAAAAAATATTGCTAAAGAATTAAAAATTAAAGGTTATACTAAAATGACCAAAGAAGAACTAAAAGATGCAATAGAAACTAAAGAATAATTATCTTTAGTTTTTTAAATTTAATTTTTTTGCATGAACTACTACCTAATTAGATTAAAATGTGATAAAATAGTATTTGTAGAAAAATGGTGATGTTATGGGTAGAGTTATAGCTTTAGTAAATCAAAAAGGTGGAGTTGGAAAAACTACTACTAGTATAAATTTATCTGCATCTTTAGGTGTATTAGGAAAAAAAGTATTATTAGTTGATTTGGATAGTCAAGGAAATAGTACAACAGGTGTGGGTATAAGTAAAAGCTCTCATGAAAAAACTATTTATGATTTAATAGTTGATAGAGCTAATTTAGATGAAGTTATAATTAAAACAAAGTTTAAAAATTTATATATTATACCTGCTTCAATAAATTTAGCAGGAGCAGATATTGAATTGATGGAAAGAAGTAGAATTGATCATAGTTTTAATAAATCAAGCCAACTAAAAAAATACTTAGATGTTGCGAAAGAAAAGTTTGATTATATTATTATTGATTGTCCACCTTCTTTAGGTATTTTAACAACGAATGCACTAGCTGCTGCAAATAGTGTTATTATACCAGTACAATGTGAATTTTTCGCACTAGAAGGAATTACACAATTACTTCAATCTATTTTGTTTATTCAAAGAGATTTAAATCCTGCTTTGGATATTGAAGGAGTATTATTAACTATGTTAGATAGTAGAACTATTTTAGGATTAGAAGTTGTTGAAGAAATAAAAGCATACTTTAAAGAGAAAGTATATGATACAATTATACCTAGATTAATTAAAATATCTGAGGCACCAAGTCATGGTAAACCAATACTTGCATACGATCCTAAAAACAGAGGAACTATGGCTTATTTAAATTTAGCTAAAGAGGTGATTGATCACGATGGAAAATAGAAAAAGAGCTTTAGGTAGAGGCTTAGAACAATTGTTTAATAGTGAAAATTTGGATTTTGAAAATTTTGAAAAGCAAATATATGAAACAACTCCTAAAGATGAAATAGTTGAAATTAATTTGGATGAGATTAGACCTAATCCTCATCAACCTAGAAAAGTTTTTAAGGAAGATGCTTTAAATGAATTAGCCAGTTCAATAAAGAAGAATGGTGTTTTTCAACCTATTATTGTTAAGAAAAGTATTAAGGGTTATGATTTAGTTGCTGGTGAAAGAAGATTTAGGGCTTCTAAATTAGCTGGTTTAACTACTATTCCTGCAATTATAAGGGATTTTAGTGAAGAACAAATGATTGAAATAGCACTACTTGAAAACTTACAAAGAGAAAATTTAAATGTTATTGAAGAAGCCTTAGCTTATAAATCAATGATTGAAAAATTAAATTTAACTCAAGAGGAATTAAGTGTTAAAGTTAGTAAAAGTAGAAGTCATATTACTAATATTTTAGGGTTATTAAGATTACCTGAAGAAATTCAAAATATGATTATAAATAATGAATTAACTATGGGTCATGCTAGGGTATTAAGTAAACTAGAAGACCAAAATAAAATGTTAGAATATGCTAAAATGATAAAAGAAAATAAGTTACCAGTAAGAGAGACTGAACAAATTACTAACAATGAAGAAAGAAAAGTAAAAATAAAGAAGCATACTAATGATAATAATGAATATAGGTATGTTGAAGATTTATTAAGAGATAAATTAGATACTAAAATTAAAGTAAAAGATAAAAAAGTAATTATATCTTTTACTAATGTTGCAGATTTAAATAGAATATTAGAAATTTTAAATGTAAAAGAGTGATAAAATGGAAAAGGTATTAGAAGTATTATTATCTAAAGAGGTTATTGGTCCTATTATAACTATTATTATAATGTTTGTATTATATAAAGTTATAAGAAGAATTATAGTAAGAGTTTTTAATGTTAGAACAAAAAAGATAAAGCAAAAGAAACAAGTTACTTTAATGAATTTTTTTATTAATGTTTTAAGGGTAATAACTTTAATAATTACGGCTTTAATTATATTAGAAATATATGGTTTTAAAACTAGTACTATTGTTGCTTCATTAGGTGCTGTTACTGTTGTTATTGGGTTAGCTTTCCAAGATATTTTAAAAGATTTTATTGCTGGTATATCTTTTATATTTGAAGATAGTTATAATGTTGGTGATTGGGTAACTATTAATGATTTTAAAGGTGAAGTAATAAGTATTGGTATGAAAACTACTAGAATAAGAGCTTATGAAGGTGAAATATTAATTATTAATAATGGATCTATTACACAGGTTATTAATCATACAGCAGCTAATTCATTAGCTATTGTTGATGTTAATGTTTCTTATGATTCTAATATCGATAAGGTAGAAAAAGTTTTAAATGAATTATGCCAAAATATTAAATTAGATAACTTAAAAGGTAATATTGAAGTATTAGGTATTGAATCTTTAGGTGATAGTGCTATTACTTTTAGAATTACGGCAGAAGTAGAAGCTGGTACACAGTATAGTACACAAAGAAAAATAAGAAAAGAAGTTAAATTAATATTAGATAAAAATAATATTGAAATACCTTATAATCAATTGGTGGTACATAATGAAAGAGTATAAATTAGGAAGTATTGTTACAATGAAAAAAGATCATCCTTGTGGTACTAATGAATTTGAAGTTGTAAGAGTCGGTGCCGATATAAAGATTAAATGTTGCAAGTGTGGAAGAACAATTATGTTACCAAGAATAGAGTTTAACAAAAAATTAAAGAAAATAATTAGTATATAGGGAGGATTTTATGTCGAAAAAAAAGCAACCGAAATTATTGTCACCTGTAATAACTATGTGTATATTAATTTTAATAGCTCTAATTACTAGTAGTTTTTTAGCTATTATTAATTTTGATGGAACTCAAACTACCATTGAAAATGGCATGTTAGAGACATCAATAATAGTTGTTAAAAATATTTTTTCTAAGGAAGGTTTAATATATTTATTTAGTAATATTATAACAAATTTTACATTGTTAGAACCTTTTGTATTAATAATTCTTTCTTTAATGGCGATAGGTATTTTAAAAGAAAGTGGATTATTAAAGCATTTATTTGAACCTTTAAAAAAATTAAAACCAAATGTTTTAACTTTTATAGTTGTTTTTATAAGCGTTATATCATCAATAGTTGGTGATTATAGTTATATAATTTTATTACCTTTAGTAGCTGTATTATATCAGTATGTTAATAAAAGTCCCGTTTTAGGAATTATAACAGTTTTTTTAGGTATAACTTTAGGATATGGAACTGGCATTTTTTATAACTATAATGATTATGCTTTAGGAGTATTAACCGAAGCAGCTGCAGTTATTGATGTTGATCCATCATATAAATTTAATTTATATTCAAATTTGTATATCATGACTGTTAGTAGTGTAATTGTAACATTTTTAATTACTACTTTAATAGAAAAGTTTTTGAGTAAGAAAATTGCTACTACAGTTAAATATGATGATGATATTAAAACATCTAACAAAGCGTTATTATTTTCTATTATAAGTTTAATTATTTGCATTATTCCAATATTTATAATGATAATGCCTAATGGTATTTTATTGGATAATACACAAACAAAATATGTAGCTAAATTATTTAGTGCTAATGCTCCATTTAATTTATCATTTATGTATTTATTTTTAATGATAATGGCTATTGTTGGATTGGTATATGGGTTTGTAAGTAAAAACTTTAAGAATAATCATGAATTTGGTTGGTCATTTACTAAACAATTTGATAATATTGGGTATTTATTTGTTTTAATGTTTTTATCTTCAATTTTAATAGGAATTATTAATTGGACAAATTTAGGAACAGTAATTGCTAATAATTTAATTTCTATAATTAGTTTATTTGATTTTACTGGTATTCCTTTAATTGTTGTTTCATTTATATTTATAATACTTATGAGTATTTTAATACCTGGAAGTTTAGAAAAATGGGCATTAATTTCACCTATTTTAGTACCTTTATTTATGAGAGGAAATTTAACTCCAGATTTTGCTCAATTTGTATTTAAAGCAGCTGATAGTGTTGGTAAAATATTAACCCCTTTATTTGTTTATTTTATTGTTATGTTAGGATTCGTTCAAAAATATAATAAAAATGAAAATAAAGTTACATTATTTAATACTGTTAAATTAATATGGCCAATTATTATTACAATGATTATATTCTGGTTATTGATATTAATTATTTGGTATATAGCAGGATTACCATTAGGGATTGATACTTTAGCTACTATGTAAATTCAAGTTTAAAATACTTGAATTTTTATTAGTAAATATGCAATATTGTAAAATATATAACAAAAAACTATGTTTGAATTGACAAATATCTGTTCGTATGGTATATTGAAATCGGGAGGCAGGTAATATGGAAAAAATTGATAACATTGCGAAATGGTTTATAAATGAAATTTCTCCAGACCCATTAAAATTGCAAAAATTATTATATTTTGCGCAAGGTATTTCATTTTGTTTTAATGATGAAGAATTATTTGACGAAGAATTAGAAGCTTGGGTTCATGGACCTGTTAATAGTAATATATATTTTAAATATCGTGAATATATTTACAATCCAATAAATTTAAAATATCAAATTCCAAATTTTTCTCAAAAAACACTTCAAGTGTTAGAGTATGTGCGAGATAATTATGGCAAATATGATGCAAAATATTTAGAAGAAATAACTCATAATCAATATCCATGGCAGTTTGCAAGAGAAGGATTAGATCCAGATGAACGAGATAATAAAATAATTCCTAAAGAGGTTATTGCTGAATACTTTGTTAGCCTCATGTTACAACCAAATAGTGAGGAATGGGATAAATGATTGGTGAAGTATGGTATTATAAGGCAAAATTACCTAATAGTGATGGATATAAAGCACGACCAGTATTAGTAATTGGAACAGATGCTAATAATAATTTATTATATACTGATATTCACTATGTGATTATTTCTTCATCAGCTGCAATTGGAATATATGATGTCATTATTGATGAAGAAACTGCTAAGCAAATTAATTTACTTCGTAAATCTGTTATTAAAACAACAAAGATATATACTGGCCCTAAAAATTTGTTTGAACGAAAACTTGGTACATTACCAGATGAGTTAAAACAAGAATTTGTAAAGAAGTATCAAGAATATCAAAATCAATTAATTAACGATTTTATTACTAATGAGTTCGTAAACAATTGATTTTTTTATGTCTTGTTTTAAAATTAATAAAATGGTATACTATATAAGTATTTGAAGAGGTGATTATATGGCTTTAACAGCTGGAATAGTAGGTTTACCAAATGTTGGGAAAAGTACATTGTTTAACGCAATAACAAAACAAAATATTTTGGCGGCTAATTATCCATTCGCTACTATTGAACCAAATGTTGGTGTAGTAATAGTACCAGATAAAAGATTAGATTTTTTAAATAATCTATATCAACCTAAAAGTTTAGTGCCTACAGCTTTTGAATTTACTGATATAGCAGGTTTAGTAAGTGGTGCTTCACAAGGAGAAGGATTAGGTAATAAATTTTTATCTCATATAAGAGAAGTAGATGCAATAGTAGAAGTAGTAAGATGTTTTGAAAATAAAAATATTATTCATGTAGAAAATACTGTTGATCCAATTAGAGATATTGAAATAATTAATGTAGAACTTGTATTAGCTGATTTAGAAGTTGTAGAAAATAGATTAAATAGAATTGGTAAGAAAGCAGCTATGTCTAAAGATAAGGAAACAATTAAAGAGGTTGAATTATTAAATAAAGTAAAAGATAATTTAATTAAAAATTTTCCTTTAAGAAGAATGGAATTTGATAAAGAAGAATTAAAAATTTTAAAACCATTTAATTTTTTAACTTTAAAACCAATTATATATATGACTAATGTTAGTGAGGAAGATTTATTAAATAAAAATAATCCATACGTTATAAAAGTTGAAGGATACGCTGAAGCTGAAAATGCTAAGGTAATTAAAGTGTGTGCTAAAATAGAAGCAGAATTAAGTGATTTAAATGAAGAAGAAAAAACAATATTTTTAAATGATTTAGGAATTGAAGAAAGTGGTTTAAATAAATTAATTAAAGCTACATATTCTTTATTAGGACTTCAAACATTCTTTACTGCTGGAACTGACGAAGTAAGAGCTTGGACATTTAAAAAAGGTATGAAAGCTCCAGAATGTGCTGGTATTATTCATACTGATTTTGAAAAAGGATTTATTAAAGCTGAAATATTTAGTTACTATGATTTAGAAAAATATGGTGACGAAAAATCTGTTAAAGAAGCAGGTAAGGTAAGATTAGAAGGTAAAGAATATTTAATGCAAGATGGCGATATTTGTTATTTTAGATTTAATAAATAAAGTAGCTATAATATCGATTATAAATAATATAATTAAGGCATAAGTAAAATATTTAGGTATTTTACTTATTATTTTATCTAATAAAGGTTTGATATAATATATTAAAATAATACTACTTAATCCCCAAATAATAGACATTTCTAAAGCAATATATTTACCAATATTAAATTTATAATTAGTATAATCCCAAAATGTTATATCAAAAATATATTCAATTAAATAACCACCAATTGCTTCAATTATTGTCAAGATAAAACTACAACTAATAAACAATAATATTACTTTTAATATTTTATTTAAATTGAATTTAGTAATATATTTGTTTATTAAAAAAATTATAATAGTTCCGATTCCGTAAACTGGTGTCCACCATCCGAATAAAATACCGCTATTACTTTTTATTATAAATGTTTCTATTAAGTGACCAATAAAAGATAAAATAAAAAAATAATTTAAATAGTACATTATAATCACCTTTTATTAGTTTAATCAATTATGAAAAAAAACATTGACATTAACTTATAATTAATATATAATTAATTTGAGGTGAATTTATGAATATAATAGAAATAGCCAAAAAATATAATTTAATAAAAGAATTAAAAGATATAGATATAGTAGAAGATAACTCAATATATTTAAATGAAGAAAAAAGTAATTATAATTTTAAATATAATACTGGTGATATTGTATTTGTTAAAAAATATAATTATAATGATGGAACAAATGGTTCTAATCATTTATTTTTAATAATTGAAGATAATTATATAGTTAGTATGGATTATTTTTGTCTACTAATATCTTCACAATTAGATAAATTAAAATATGATACAAATTTATTTTTAGCTAAAGATAACAAAAATAAATTAAAAAAGGATAGTATAATAAAATTAGATAGTATATATAGAATTGAAAATGAAGATATATTATTTAAGGTTGGTGAAGTTACACAAGAAAAATTAAATATGTATCGTGATACATTTATAAAAATATATAGTTAAACTATTTACAAATTAAAATAAGTTTGTTATAATCTTAAGCGAGTAAGAAATTTACTCCTTGCTTTTATTTATAAAAGCCAATAGTCCATAAGGAGGTGTTAGAATGCGTAAATATGAAATTATGTTTATAGCAAGACCAACTTTATCTGAAGAAGAAAAGAAAAATGTTATTGCTAAATTTTCTAAAATTTTAACAGATAATAAGGCTACTATAACTGGTGAAAAAGATATGGGACAAAGAGAATTAGCTTACGAAATTAAAGATTTCAAA
Source organism: uncultured Bacilli bacterium (assembly GCA_944359055.1). Classification (GTDB taxonomy): domain Bacteria; phylum Bacillota_I; class Bacilli_A; order RF39; family UBA660; genus Faecisoma. The sequence goes on from CALVSO010000002.1 coordinate 36,957, forward strand.
TCAGGTTTCTATTATGTTATTACTCTTGAAGCTAATGATGATGTAGCTATTAGTGAATTTGATAGACAAGCTAGAAATTCACAAGACATCATTCGTCATTTGATTACAAAAATCGAAGACTAAGGAGGAAATATGAATAGAGTTTTATTAGTAGGAAGATTAACTGCTAAGCCAGAATTAAGATATACTAATTCTAATTTACCATATACTCGTTTTTCTGTAGCAGTAGATGGTATTCCAAGTGCCAATGGAGAAAGAAGAACTGACTTCATTAATACAGTTGCATGGAGAAAACAAGCAGAAAATATTTGCCAATATTTGGATAAAGGTAGTTTAGTTTCTGTTGAAGGAAGACTTCAAACAAGTAATTATACAGATAAAGATGGTAATAAAAGATATTCAATGGATGTGCAAGCAGATAATGTAAGATTTTTAGAATCTCGTGCTCAAGCACAAGGTAGGGCAAATAATGTATCTACTACTCCATATGATTTCCAACAACCATCTAATGATGTTAATATCGATAATGATCCTTTTGCTGATTTCGGTGATAGCGTATCAATCGATGATAACTTTTTAGATTAAGGAGGAATATAAATGGCTGAATTTTATCGTAAAAAGAAAAAAGTTTGCCAAATGTGTGCTGGTAAAGATGTTGATTATAAAGACGTTGAAACTATCAAAAGATACATAAGTAATGAAAAAGGTAAAATTTTACCTCGTAGAATTACTGGTGCATGTGCAAAACATCAAAGACATATAGCTAATGAAATTAAAAAAGCTCGTTTTATGGCTTTAATTCCATTTACAAAATAGTAAATGGTTTTTTTGTAACATATATGAAGAGGGTGAATAAATATGGAATTATTGTCTCCTGCTGGTGATTTTGAGAGTTTAAAAGCTGCCATATTAGGTGGTTGTGATGCAGTATATTTGGGTGGAAAATTATTTGGAGCTAGAGCTTTTTCAAATAATTTTAATAATGAAGAATTAATTGAAGCAATTAAATATGCTCATTTATATGGAGTTAAAGTATATGTAACTGTAAATACTTTAATATATGAAAATGAAGTAGATAAATTTATGAACTATGTAGAATTTTTATATAAAAACAATGTTGATGCTTTAATTATTCAAGATATTGGAATGATGGATTTAATTAGAAAAACTTTTCCTTTATTAGAGCTACATGCATCAACTCAAATGCATATTCATAATTTAGAAGGCGTTAAGTTAGTAGAAAGTTTAGGTTTAAAACGAGCTGTTTTAGCAAGAGAAACACCAATTGAATTAATTGAAGAAATTAAAAAAAATACTGATATAGAATTAGAAATATTTGTTCATGGGGCTTTATGTGTAAGTTATTCTGGACAATGCTTATTTAGCAGTCTAATTGGTAATCGAAGTGGTAATCGAGGAAGTTGTGCAGGTAGTTGTAGACAAAAATATAATTTATTAGTTGATGGCAAAAAAGTTAATAAAGATAATTATCTGTTAAGCTGTAAAGATTTATGTACTATTGAAGATATTGGTAAATTGATTGATATTGGTGTTGACAGCTTTAAAATAGAAGGTAGAATGAAATCTCCAGAGTATGTTTATTTAGTTACTAAATTATATAGACAAGCAATAGATTCTTATGTTGCTGGTAAAGAAGTTAAAATAGATTTAACAGAATTAAAAAAAATATTTAATCGTGAGTATACTAAGGGATTTTTATTTAATGAAATAAATATTGTAAATGAATATCGACCAAATCATTTAGGAGTAGAAATAGGAAAGGTAATAAAATCACAAAATAATTATGTTGATATATTATTAACAGATGAATTAAATATAAATGATGGTATAAGATTTATTAATAATGATGTTGGTTTTATAGTAACACAAATATTTAAAAATAAAAAAAGAATAAATAAAGGAAATATTGGCGATGTAATATCTATTTATTGTAAGGATAAGGTATCTGGTAATGTAGTTAAAACTTACGATTATTTATTGAATAAAAAAATAGATGATATTTTAAAAATAAATAAAAAAATAAACATTAAAGGCAATTTAGAAGTTTATATTAATAATAAAATTAAATTAGAAATTACTGATGGTAAAAATGATGTTGTATTATATGGTAATGTAGTTAATGAAGCTATTAATAGTCCGATATCTTTTGATAGAATAAAAGAACAATTAAATAAACTAGGTAATACTATATATGAATTTGAAGAATTAAATATTGTTGGTGATTCTAATATATTTATTCCAATTAAAGAATTAAATGATATAAAAAATAAATTTGTTAATTTGTTAAATGAAAAAAGATTATATAAATATGAATATGTAAAAAAAGAATATAGTATTAATTTGCCTGACTTCCCTAAAGAAAAAAATTACAATATTTTAATTAATGATATAAAAGATTATGATAAAAATAGTAATTACAAATATATTTATATGAATGAAAATTTATATAATAAAATAGATGATACTAGAAAAGTATTAAGACTAGATCGTGTAATTGAAAGACATAAAGAATATAATAAAAAATTATTAGTAGGTGAATTAGGTAGTTTAATATATAAAGATATATTAAGTGATTTTTCATTTAATGTTACTAATTCCTATTCCGTAGCATTTTTACATAGTAATAACGTTAAACAAATATGTTTATCTTATGAATTAACTGATACTCAAATTAAAAATATAATTGATGCATATCATAATAGATATCATAAACATCCTAATTTAGAGTTAGTTGTATATGGTAATTTAGAAGCAATGGTATCTAAATATAACATTAATAAAAAATATAATGTTAGTAATTCAATATTAGAAGATAGATTTAAAAATAAATATCCGATCGTTATTAAAAATGATTTAATGCATATATATGATTATAAAAAAAGAAATTATCAAGATCATAATAAATATTTTGAAATGGGTATTAATAATTTAAGGTATAATAAAGACGTATAAAATATGTCTTTTTTTGTAAAATTAGGCCACATATTAGATGAAATAAGGCTGTTATTTATAATAACATTTTTCTTTTTGAAAAAAATTAATAAAAATGCAAAAAAACGCTTGATTTTCATATATTTTTATTGTATAATTTTGAATGTGTGACTGCGGTGATGTGCAAGGTTGCCGATACACCAGGTTAAGTTGAAAATAATTTAAAAGGTAAATCGGGTTATTTGCTCGGAGCGAGTCTATACGTGATATAGGCGAAGGGAGGATATTATGTCTAAAGAAAAAATTCGTATTAGGTTGAAAGCATTTGAACACAAATCATTAGATAAGGCTTGTGCGAAAATAGTTGAAACAGTTAAAAGAACTGGTGGAGAAGTTTCAGGACCAATTCCACTACCAACTGAAATCGAAAAAATTACTATCTTAAGAGCTGTTCACAAAGACAAAGATAGTCGTGAACAATTCGAAAAAAGAACACACAAAAGACTAATTGATATCAAAAACCCAAGTAAGGAAACTATTGAGGCATTAACTCATTTAGATATTCCAAGTGGTGTTGATATTCAAATTAAAATGTAGGAGGAGAAAAATATGAAAGGAATCTTAGGTCGTAAAATTGGAATGACGCAAGTATTTACAAAATCTAATAAAGTAGTTCCAGTAACAGTTATTTCTGTAGAACCAAATGTGGTAACACAAATTAAGACTAAAGAAAATGATGGTTACGAAGCAATCCAATTAGGTTTTGATACAAAACGTGAAAAGTTAGCGACAAAAGCTTCAGTTGGACATACCAACAAAGCAAACACTACACCTAAGCGCTTCTTTAAAGAAATTAGAGGTGTAGATATTAACAATTATTCTTTAGGTCAAGAAATCAAAGCTGATATTTTTGAAGCAGGAGAAGTTGTTGATGTAACAGGAACTACTAAAGGTAAAGGGTTCCAAGGTGTTATTAAAAGACACAATCAATCAAGAGGACCAATGGGACATGGTTCACATTATCACAGAAAACCAGGTTCAATGGGTACAATGAGACCAATGCGTGTTTTCAAAGGTAAAAAATTACCAGGACACATGGGTACATTAACTGTAACAATTCAAAACTTAGAAATCGTTGCTGTTGATTTAGAAAATAACTGTATTTTAGTAAAAGGAAACGTTCCAGGAGCTAAAGATAGTTTAGTAATTATTAAATCTGCTGTTAAAGCAAACGGTAAAGTTAATCCAAGTGATGAATTAGTATCTTATGAAGAAGTTGTAATGGCTGAAGATACAACAGAAAAAGCAGAATTAGAACCTGCCGCTGAAAGCGAGGAGGCATAATATGGAAAAATTACAAGTATTAAATACTAAAGGTGAAAAAGTTAGCGATATCAAATTAAACAAAGAAATTTGGGGAATTGAACCAAATGACGCTGTTTTATATGATGCATTAAGATTAGCTAGAAATAACTTTAGACAAGGTACTGCTGATACTAAAACAAGAAGTGAAGTATCAGGTGGAGGTAGAAAACCTTGGAGACAAAAAGGTACAGGTAGAGCTAGACAAGGATCAACTAGAGCTCCACATTGGCCAGGAGGTGGCGTAGTATTTGGACCACATCCAAGAAGTTATGCTATCAAAATGAATAGAAAAGAACGTCGTTTAGCTTTAAAATCAGCTTTAGCTTATAAAGCAATTGAAAGCAAATTAATCGTTTTAGATAAATTAGAAGTATCTAATAAAACAAAAGATTTCAAAGAAATTTTAAAATCATTAAACTTAACTAAAAAAGTTTTAGTAGTTGTAGATGAATTAACAGATGAATTAGTATTAAGTTCAAGAAACTTAAATAATGTATTATTATTAAGTGTTGATGAAGTAAATACTTACGATGTTGTTTATGCAGATACAATGGTAATTACTGAAAAAGCAGTTAAGAAATTAGAGGAGGTGCTTTAATGCAAAACTATAGAGATATTATTAAAGGCCCAATCATGACTGAAAAATCAAATGATTTAGCTCAAAAAAATATAGTAACATTAAGCGTTGATCCAAAAGCTAACAAAATACAAATTAAACAAGCTGTTGAAAAAGTTTTCAATGTTAAAGTTGAAAGTGTAAATACTGTAACAGTAAGACCAAGAAAAAAAAGAGTTGGTAAATATACTGGTTACACAAACAAAGTTAAAAAAGCTATTGTTAAATTAAAAGATGGAAGTTCAATTGAACTAAACTAATAAGGAGGAAACTATGGCAGTTAAAACATATAAAGCAATGACTAATGGAACTCGTGGTATGTCAAAATTAGTTAATGACGAAATCACAAAAACAACTCCAGAAAAATCATTGACTATTACCTTAACTAAAAAAGGCGGACGTAATAATCAAGGTAGAATAACTGTTAGACATCGTGGTGGTGGAGCAAAAAGAAAATATAGAATTATCGATTTCAAAAGAAATAAAGATAATGTTATTGGAACAGTTGCTTCAATCGAATATGATCCAAACAGAACAGCAAATATCGCTTTGATTAACTATGCTGATGGTGAAAAAAGATACATAATTGCTCCTAAAGGATTAAAAGTTGGTATGCAAATTGAATCAGGAGAAAATGCTGATATCAAAGTTGGAAACAACTTACCACTTAGCAAAATTCCAGAAGGAACAATGGTACACAATGTTGAATTAAAAGCTGGTAAAGGTGGACAATTAGCAAGATCAGCTGGTAGTTCAGTACAAATCTTAGGATTTGAAGGAAAATATGCTTTATTAAGATTAACAAGTGGCGAAGTTAGAAAAGTAATAGCTACTAATAGAGCTACAGTTGGTGAAGTAGGAAACGAAGATCACGAATTAGTTAGTATCGGTAAAGCAGGAAGAAAAAGACATATGGGTATTAAACCAACCGTTCGTGGATCAGTTATGAACCCTAACGATCACCCACATGGTGGTGGTGAAGGTAGAGCTCCAATCGGTAGAAAAGGTCCAGTTACACCTTGGGGTAAACCAGCACTTGGTTATAAGACTCGTAAAAATAAAAAAGCTAGCGACAAGTTAATAGTACGTCGTCGTAAAAAATAATTGAAAGGATTGATTAGATGGCAAGAAGTCTAAAAAAAGGTCCATTCGTTGATGAAAGCTTAATGAAAAAAGTTAAAGCAGTTAACGAAAGTGGGAAAAAAGAAGTTATTAAAACATGGTCTCGCCGTTCAACAATTTTTCCTGAATTTATTGGACACACATTTGCTGTTCATAATGGTAAAGAATTCATTCCTGTTTATGTAACAGAAGATATGGTTGGACATAAATTAGGTGAATTCGCACCAACACGTAAATTTGGTGGACATGGCGATAATAAAGATACTAAATAGTATTAAAGAAGGGAGAGTATCAAATGGAAGCAAGAGCTATCGCTAAAAACGTAAGAATAGCCCCTCGTAAAGCTCGTTTAGTTATAGATTTAGTTCGTGGCAAAAGTGTAGCAGAAGCAGAAGTAATCTTATCTAATTTAAATAAAGAAGCTGCAAGACTAATTAAAAAAGTATTAGTATCTGCTACAGCTAATGCTACTAATAATCTAGGATTAAAAGTAGAAGATTTAAAAGTTAAAGAAGCCTACATTGATGAAGGCTTAGTAATGAAAAGAATGAAATTTGGTTCTCGTGGACATGTAGATCCAATTAAAAAGAGAACAAGCCACATTACAATCGTTGTAAGTGATAATAAATAAAGAAAGGTGGGAAAAACATGGGTCAAAAAGTTAGTCCAATAGGACTTCGTATCGGCATCAATAAAAAATGGGAATCTACTTGGTATGCAGGTAATAAAGATTTCGCAAAATACATTAAAAATGATGATACAATTCGTAAATTTTTATTCAAAAAATTAAAAGATGCATCAGTAGCTAGTATCCTAATTGAAAGAACAGCCAAAAAGACCGATGTAATTATCAATACTGCTAAACCTGGCGTAGTTATAGGCCATGGTGGAGAAGAAATTGAAAAATTAAAGAAAGAATTAAGTAAATTAGTTGGTGAAGATATTCAAATCTCAATTATGGAAGTTAAAAAACCAGATTTAGTTGCTGCATTAGTTGCAGAAAATATCGCTCATCAAATTGAAAACCGTGTTTCATTCAGAATTGCTCAAAAAAGAGCTATTAGAAATGTAATGAAAGCCGGAGCAAAAGGAATCAAAACTGCTGTTTCAGGAAGACTTGGTGGTGCTGATATGGCAAGAACTGAAGGTTATACTGAAGGTATGATTCCATTACATACTTTAAGAGCAGATGTAGATTATGCACATAAAGAAGCTAATACAACTTATGGAAAAATCGGAGTTAAAGTATGGATTTATAAAGGTGAAATTTTAAAAGCATCTGATGATAAGGGAGGTATGAAAGATGGCCGTAATACCAAAAAGAACTAAGTATAGACGTCCTCATAGATTACCTTATGATGGATTAGCTAAAGGTAATACAGAATTACACTTTGGTGAATATGGATTACAAGCTATGGAAGGAGCTTGGATCACACAACAACAAATCGAAGCAGCTCGTGTTGCTATGACTCGTTATATGAAACGTGGAGGAAAAGTATATATCAATATTTTCCCACACTTATCATTAACTAGAATACCTCTAGAAACTCGTATGGGTAAAGGTAAAGGTCAACCAGAAATGTGGGTTGCAGTTGTTAAGAAAAACAAAATTTTATTCGAAATAACTGGTGTTTCAGAAGAAGTTGCTAGAGAAGCATTAAGACTTGCAATGCACAAATTACCAATTAAATGTAAATTTGTAAAAAAGGATGGTGAAAAACGTGAAAACTAAAGATATTAGAGAAATGTCAACAGAAGAATTAAACAAAAAAATCGAAGAATATAAAGAAGAATTATTCAATTTACGTTTTAGCCAAGCAACTGGAAATCTTGAAAAACCTTCAAGAATCAAAGAATTAAGAAAGTTAGTCGCTAAAATGAAAACTATTATTCGTGAACGCGAACTTAATGATTAGGAGGTAACTATGGAAAATAGACGTGAATTAATTGGTAAAGTTGTTAGTAACTCATGTGATAAAACAATCACAGTATTAGTAGAAACATATAAAAAAGATAGCAAATATGGAAAACGTGTTAAATATTCTAAAAAATATGCTGCACATGATCCAAAAAACGAAGCAGTCGTTGGTGACACTGTTCGAATAGAGGAAACAAGACCATTATCAAAAACTAAACGTTATAGATTAGTTGAAGTGGTAGAAAAAGCAATTATCTTATAATTGATAAGGAGGATTAATTATGATTCAACAAGAAAGTCGTCTTAAAGTTGCCGATAACTCAGGTGCAAGAGAAATCTCTGTAATTAGAGTTTTAGGTGGCAGCAAAGTTAAGACAGGAAATATTGGTGATATAGTTGTTGGAACTGTAAAAAATGCTACTCCTAACGGAACAGTTGGTAAAGGAAAAGTTGTCAAGGCTGTTGTTGTTAGAAGTAAATTCGGATTAAGACGCGAAGATGGTTCTTATATTAAATTCGATGATAATGCTTGCGTTATTATTAAAGATGATAAGAGTCCAGTTGGAACTCGTGTTTTCGGTCCAGTAGCACGTGAATTACGTGATAAAGATTTCATGAAAATTGTATCACTAGCAAAAGAAGTGTTATAGGAGGAAACTATGAAATTAAAAACAGGAGATAAAGTAGTTGTTATCGCCGGAAAGAGTAAAGGTAAAGAAGGAACTATTATTAAAACTTTAAAAAACGAAAACAAAGTAGTTGTTGAAGGCGTTAATATGGTTAAAAAACATCTTAAACCAAACGGTCAAGAATCTGGATCTATCGTTGAAAGAGAAGCTCCAATCGATGCTTCAAATGTTATGATATTAGATCCAAAAACAAAAAAACCTACTCGCATAGGCCATACTACCAATAAAGCAGGAAAAAAAGTTAGAGTTGCTAAAAAATCTAACGAAAATCTTGATTAAGGAAGGAGGGTATTATGAACCGCCTAAGAGAAAAGTATAATAACGAAATTGTAAAAGAATTACAATCAAAATATAATTATAAAAGTGTTATGGAAGTTCCAAAATTAGATAAAATAGTTGTTAATATGGGTGTTGGAGATGCTTCACATAATAGTAAAATGTTAGAAGCAGCTATGAAAGATTTAGAAATTATTACAGGTCAAAAACCAGTTGCAACTAAAGCTAAAAAAGCTATAGCAGGATTTAAAATTAGAGAAGGTCAAGCTATCGGATGTAAAGTAACATTACGTGGAGAAAATATGTATAACTTCTTAGATAAATTAATTAGTATTACATTACCACGTGTAAGAGATTTTAGAGGATTATCTAATAAATCATTCGATGGACGTGGAAACTATACATTAGGTTTAACTGAACAATTAATATTCTCTGAAATTAACTATGATGATGTAGTAAAAGTAAGAGGTATGGATATTGTATTCGTAACAACTGCTAAAACTAATGAAGAAGCTCATGATCTATTAAAAGGTTTTGGAATGCCATTTAAAAAATAGGAGGAGATTATGGCTAAAAAAAGCATGATTATTAAAGCTAGTCGTAAGCCAAAATTCAAAGTTCGTAAATATACAAGATGTAGTATTTGTGGAAGACCACATGCTGTACTTAAAAAATATGGAATTTGTAGAATTTGCTTTAGAGAATTAGCTTACAAAGGACAAATACCAGGTGTTAAAAAATCAAGTTGGTAAGAAAAGGAGGATTATATGGTAACAGATCCAATCGCAGATATGTTAACTCGTATTCGTAATGCGAATACTATGCGATATAAAGAAGTTGAAATACCTTCATCAAAAGTAAAAGTTGAAATAGCTAAAATCTTAAAAAATGAAGGATTTATCAACGATTATAAAATTAAGAAAAATAATGTTCAAGATATTATTGTCTTAAGTTTAAAATATAATAACAAAGAAAGAGTTATTACAGGATTAAAGAGAATATCTAAACCAGGATTAAGAGTATATGCTAAATCTGAAGAAATACCAAGAGTATTAAATGGATTAGGTATTGCTATTATATCTACATCAAAAGGAATTATGACAGGTAAAGATGCTAAAGCTGCTAACTTAGGTGGCGAAGTATTAGCTTACATTTGGTAGAAAGGAATTGATACAATGAGTCGTATAGGAAATAAAATATTAACCCTTCCTAGTAACGTAACTTTAACAGTTGATGGTAACAAAGTAACAGTTAAAGGACCAAAAGGTGAACTTTCTACTGAAATTAATAAACATATAACTGTTGAAGTAAATGAAAATCAAGTAGTTGTTAAAAGAGATAATGATAACTACAAAAATTTTCACGGTACTGCTAATGCTAATATTAAAAATATGATTATTGGTGTTAGTGAAGGATTTGAAAAAAAATTAGAAGCAGTTGGAGTTGGATATCGTTTTAATTTAAAAGGTAACAACTTAGTAGTAACTGCTGGTTATTCTCATCCAGTTGAAGTAAGTATTCCAGATGGAATCAAATTAGAAGTTCCAAGTAATACAGAATTATTTGTAAGAGGAGCTGATAAACAACTAGTTGGAGAATTCGCAGCTAACGTTCGTAAAATTAGACAACCAGAACCATACAAAGGAAAAGGTATTCGTTATACTGATGAACACATTATCCGTAAAGTTGGTAAGAAAGCTGCTTAATATTAGATAAAAGGAGACGTTAAAATGATTAAAAAAGAATCAAGAAATGTTGCCCGTGTTGCTAGACATACTCGTGTTAGAAACAAAGTAAAAGGTACTAGTGAATGCCCAAGATTAAATGTATTTAGAAGTAATAGCAACATTTTTGCTCAAATCATTGATGATACTAAAGGTGTAACTTTAGTTAGTGCTTCTTCAATCGATAAAGAACTTAAATTAGAAAATGGTTCAAATATCGAAGCAGCTACTAAAGTAGGAGAACTTTTAGCTAAAAGAGCAAATAAATTAAAAATTACAAAAGTACAATTTGATAGAGGGGGATACCTTTATCATGGACGTGTAAAAGCATTAGCTGATGCAGCACGTGCAAATGGATTAGAATTTTAAGGAGGGAATTATGGAAAAAACTAAAAGAGAACCACGCCCAAAACAATTTGATGAAGAAATTATCAATATTGGTCGAGTTACAAAAGTAACTAAAGGTGGTCGTCATTTCCGTTTTTCAGCTACTGTAGCAGTAGGAGATCGTAAAGGTCGCGTTGGAATTGGAACAGGTAAAGCTAATGAAGTACCTGATGCAATTAAAAAAGCTGTTGCAGCTGCTACTAAAAACGTAGTTAGTGTATCAGTTGTTAATGGAACAATCCCACATGAAGCAACTGGTGTAGAAGGAGCTAGTAAGATTTTACTTAAACCTGCTTGTGAAGGTACTGGAGTTAAAGCTGGTGGTGCTGTAAGAGCAGTAGTAGAATTAGCTGGTGTTAAAAATATCTTATCTAAATCACTTGGATCAAATACAAAAGTTAATATGGCTTATGCTACATTAAAAGCATTAAGATCACAAAGAACAGTTGAAGAAGTTGCTAAATTAAGAGGAAAAAAAGTTGAGGAGATAATGTAATGAAACTACATACAATGCAACCAAACGAAGGTGCTACAACTACAAGAAAACGTGTAGGACGTGGACCAGGTAGTGGATTAGGAAAAACTAGTGGTAAAGGTCATAAAGGACAAAACGCTCGTTCAGGCGGTGGAGTAAGACCAGGTTTTGAAGGTGGACAATTACCTTTATTCCGTAGATTACCAAAAAGAGGATTTAGTAACGCTAGATTTAAAACTAGATATGCAACTATTAACTTAAGTGATTTAAATAGATTTGAAGATGGAGCAGTTGTTACTCCAGAATTATTAAAAGAAATGGGATTAATTAAAAATCAATTAGATGGTATTAAAGTATTAGGTAATGGTAAATTAACTAAAAAATTAACTGTAAAAGCACATAAATTTTCTAGTAGTGCACAAAGAGAAATTGAAAGTAATGGTGGAAAAACAGAGGTGATTTAAAATGTTTGCAACTATTAAGCAAATATTTAATGCAAAAAATAAGGATATTCAAAAAAGAATATTATTCACCTTAGCTTGTTTATTTGTCTTTGTACTAGGAAAAGCAATAATTGTTCCGGGTATTGATAAATATCAATTAGGTGTAACGAATTTAGAATTTTTTCAATTAATTAATATCATAGGTGGTGGCGCTTTAGGGCAATTTTCTATATTTGCTTTAGGTGTAATGCCTTATATTACTGCATCAATTATTATTCAAATCTTAGCAATGGATATCGTCCCTTATTTGTCAGAATTAAAAAAACAAGGTGGTACAGGAAGAAACGAATTAAATAAAATAACTCGTATTTCTGGTATTGCTTTAGCTTTTGTTCAAGGATATGTTTATTCATTTGCTTTCTTAGGAAGTGCTGGTAGTGGGATATTAAATATTGAATATTTACAATTTGCTTTAGTTTTAACAGCAGGAACTTGTTTATTATTATGGATAGGTGATCAAATTACTGCTAAAGGAATTGGCAATGGTATTTCTTTAATTATCATGGCTGGTATTATATCAAGCATGCCAACAATGTTTGCTACTGCATTTAATGATTTAACTCAAAATTCATCTATAATAGGAATTTTATTGTTTATATTATATATTATAGTTTATGTTGCTATTACAATAGGTGTTGTATATGTTGAAGGCGCAGAAAGAAGAATTAATGTCCAATACGCTAATAAATCAAATAGTTCATTTGGTGGTAGACAAAACTATATTCCATTTAAACTAAATTCTGCAGGTGTTATGCCGGTAATTTTCTCTTCAGCATTAATATCAATACCATCATTTATAGCATCATTTGTTAAAAATGATTCGTTTACAAATTTTGTTAAACAATATTTGTTAATGAATACTCCTATTGGATTTTCATTATATATAATTTTAATATTTGTATTTGCTTATTTTTATACGTTTATGCAAATTAAACCAAGTGAAATGAGTGAAAATTTAAATAAAAATGGTGGATTTATTCCAGGGGTAAGACCGGGTAAGGAAACTACTGAATATATAAGTTATGTAATTAGTAGAATTACAATTGTAGGAGCATTATTTTTAGCTATCTTAGCTGGTATTCCTGTTCTATTTGGTTTAATTCCAGGATTATCTCAAAATGTATCAATTGGTGGAACAGGATTATTGATTGTTGTAGGTGTTGCTTTAGAAACTTACAAACAATTAGAAAGTCAATTACAAAGTAGAAGTTATAGAAAAGGAAGAAGATAATGAGAGATATAATTTTAATAGCTCCTCCAGCTGCTGGTAAAGGAACTCAAGCAAAATTATTGTCTTCAAAATATCAAATACCTCATATTTCTACAGGAGATTTATTAAGAGCAGCTACTGGTGAGTTGGGCGATATAGTTAAAAAGACAATGGAAAGTGGATCTTTAGTATCTGATGATTTAGTATTAAAACTTTTAGAAGAAAGAATTACTAAGGAAGATTGTCAAAATGGATATATTTTAGATGGTTTTCCACGAAATGTTTCTCAAGCTGAAAGCTATATGAAATTATTAGAAAAATTAAATAAACCACTTGGAGATGTAATTTATTTAGATGCTTCTAAAGAAGTTACTCAAAAAAGAATTGTTGGAAGACTTACTTGTCCAACTTGTGGTGCTGTATATAATGATCAAATTGATGAAAGTAAACCAAAGAAATTTGGGACTTGTGATAAATGTAATGGACCTTTAAGTAAAAGAAGTGATGATAATTTAGAAACTTTTGAAAAAAGGTATCAAACATTTATGAATGAAACTTATCCATTATTAAATTATTTTAAAAATAAAGGTAAATTATTTACTGTAGGTAGTGGTATAAGTAAAGAAAGAACTTTAAATGAAATTGAAAAGATAATTAATCGAGGTTAAATATGATTAAATCAAGTGAAGAAATAGAATTATTAAAAATTGCAGGGCAAATAGTTGGTGATACCCATAATTATTTAAAACAATTTATTAAACCAGGTATTACTACTAAAGAATTAGATAAACTTGCTTATGATTATATTATAAGTAGAGATGCTACTCCTTCATTTTTAAACTACGAAGGTTATCCTGCTTCTATTTGTACTTCGGTTAATGAAGAAGTAGTTCATGGTATTCCATCTGATAGAGTATTACAAGAAGGAGATATTATTTCAATAGATATCGGTGCTTGTTATAAAGGCTATCATGGTGACTCTGCTTGGAGTTATCCAGTTGGAAATATTAGTGAAGAAAAAAAATATTTGTTAGAACATACTGAAAAATCTTTATATGAAGGTTTAAGTGTTATTAAACCAGGTATGAAGATTGGTGATATCGGTTATGCTATTGAACAGTATGCATTAAAACATAAATTAGGTGTGGTTAAAGAATTAGTTGGACATGGTGTTGGTAAACATTTACACGAATCACCAGATGTTCCAAACTATGGAAGAAAAAACACAGGAATGACTTTAAGAAAAGGTATGGTTATTGCTGTGGAACCAATGCTTAATTTAGGAACTGCAGATATTTATATTTTAGATGATGATTGGACTATCATCACTGCTGATGATAAACCATCTGCCCATTTTGAACATACAATTGTGGTTACTAAAGATGGGTATGAAATCTTAACAAAGAGGTGATATAATGGCTAATAATGATGTTATAGAAGTTGAAGGTAAAGTAATCGATGTTTTACCTAGAAATGAATATAGGATTGAATTAGAAAACAAACTTACTGTAATTGCTCGCGTTTCTGGTAAAATCCGAATGAACAAGATTCGCATTTTAACAGGTGATACAGTAGTTGTTGAACTTTCACCATACGATTTAACACGCGGGCGAATTACTTACCGAAAATAGTAGGAGGGAATATTATGAAAGTAAAACCATCAGTTAAAAAAATGTGTGATAAATGTAAGATAATCAGACGTAAGGGAAAAGTATATGTTATATGCTCTAACCCTAAACACAAACAAAGACAAGGTTAATAGGAGGTGTTTATATGGCACGTATTAAAGGTGTAGATATACCAGATAATAAAAGAATTGAAATCGCATTAACTTATATTTATGGAATTGGTAGAAATTTATCAAACCAAATTTTAAAGGATGCTAATGTTGATATTAATAAAAGAGCAAAAGATTTAGATACTGATGAATTAGCTAGAATTCGTGACGAAGTTAACAAATATACTACTGAAGGTGATTTAAGACGTGAAGTTAGTATGAATATTAAAACTAAAATGGAAATCAATAGTTATCAAGGAACTCGTCATAAAAAAGGTTTACCTGTAAGAGGACAAAGAACTAATAGAAATGCTCGTACTCGTAAAGGTAAAGGTAAAGTAGTAGCTAATAAGAAAAAATAATGCTTTAAAAGGAGGTTAAATTATGGCTTATAAAGCAAGAAAAAGAAAAGTTAAAAAGAATGTCCCAGAAGGGAAAGCATATATTCATTCAACTTTTAATAATACAATTGTTTCAATAAGTGATATGGATGGAAACGTAATTAGTTGGGCTTCTGCTGGAACTTTAGGTTTCAAAGGAAGTAAAAAATCTACTCCATTTGCTGCAGGTATGTCTGCTGAAGCTGCAGGTAAAGCTGCTGCTGATATGGGAATGAAAAAAGTAGAAGTATATGTTAAAGGATTGGGTTCAGGTAGAGAAACAGCAATTCGTTCATTACAAACTGCTGGATTAGAAATTACATCTATTTCTGATGTAACACCAATTCCACACAACGGATGCCGTCCACCAAAACGTCCAAGAGGATAATTAAAAGGAGGATTAATAGATGCTAAAATTTGAAAAACCAACATATAAAATAACTGAATATGTTGAAAATAATAATTATGGAAAATTTGAACTTGAACCACTTGAAAGAGGTTTCGGAACTACTTTAGGTAATGCTTTAAGAAGAGTTATGTTATCAAGTATGCCAGGAAGTGCTATTGTAGCTGTTAAAATAGATGGCGTTATGCATGAATTTCAAGCTGTTGATGGTATAGTAGAAGATGTAACTTCAATTATATTAAATTTAAAAAGTATTGTAATTAAAAATAATACAGAAGAAGATAAAGTATTACATTTACATGCTGATACTGAAGGAGTTGTAACAGCTGGAGATATTGAAACTGATTCCGATGTTGAAATTATTAACAAAGACCAAGTTATTGCTACTTTAGCTAAAGGTGGTAAACTTGATATGGAATTAATAGTAAGCAATGGTAG
The DNA here is from genome assembly GCA_944359055.1 of uncultured Bacilli bacterium. Classification (GTDB taxonomy): domain Bacteria; phylum Bacillota_I; class Bacilli_A; order RF39; family UBA660; genus Faecisoma. Next base: position 53,195 of record CALVSO010000002.1, read on the forward strand.
AGGTTATGTTCCAGGTAATGAAAATAAGAAATTCATTGAAAATAACAAAATCGGTTATATTCCAATTGATGCTTTATATTCTCCAATTGAAAGAATTAGTTATGAAGTAGATAACGCTCGTGTTGGTCAAGATGCTAATTATGATAAATTAATATTAAGTGTTTATACAAATGGTTCTTTAAGACCAGAGGAAGCTATAGCTTTAGGCTCTAAAATTTTAATTGAACATTTAAATGTTTTGTTAGATTTGAGTGATATAGCTGATATGACTGGTATTATGTCTGCTAAAGAAGAAGATAGTAGATTAAAGAAATTAGAAACTCCAATCGAAGATTTAGAGTTCTCTGTAAGAGCATTTAATTGTTTAAAAAGAGCTAATATTAATACTTTAGGTGATTTAACAGCAAAATCAGAACTTGAAATGATGAAAATACGTAATTTAGGTAAGAAATCATTAAAAGAAGTTATTGATAAGATTAAAGGTATGGGACTTAGATTCCGTGAAGAAGACTAGGAGGTAATTTATGGCTTATAGAAAATTAGGACGTACTAATAAACATAGAAAAAGTATGCTAGCTAATTTAACTAAAGACTTAATCATAAATGAAAAAATTACTACAACAGAAACAAGAGCTAAAGAAGTTCGCAAATTTGTTGATAAAATGATTTCATATGGTAAAAAAGGTACTTTAGTATCACGTAGACAAGCTTTAGCATTCTTACATAACGATAACGAAGCAGTTAAAAAAGTATTTGATGTTTTGGCTCCTCGTTACGCTAAACGTAATGGTGGATACACTAGAATATTAAAACTTGATGAACGTCGTGGTGATGATGCGTTAATGGTTATTTTAGAATTAGTTGAGGAAGATGCAAAATAATGCATCTTTTTTGATTAAGTAAAAAAACTTCAATTTGGAAGTTTATAAATAATGTTATTGATTAATTTAATTATCAATTACATGTATATATTTTAATATATAATTTTAAATAAAAAACCAACAATTAAATTTGATTTAACTGTTGGTTTTCAATTTTTTGTTCTTTAATCATTAAAACAGAAGAAACTATAATTAAGATTAATCCTAGCATACTTAAATAAAATCCTACTTCTATTTGAACAAGATTACTATGTTCAAATTTGCTAAATACATTGAATAAGTCATATAATGTTATTCCAATACATAATAAACTAGATATCAAAGTAATTATTGGCTTTTTTTTGAAAATAAAAATAGCACAAATAATTAAACCAAATAAAACTATTTTTCCATCACCTTCAAAAAAATTTATTTTAACAAATAATAAATTTAAAAATGGTAAAAATAATCCTAATCCAGCCATGGCACATCCTATGTACCCAAGAACATCTTTTTTCACTCCCATACAATCCTTTTTATAAGAATATAAAAAAAGAATAAAAATGTAAACAAATTTAAATAAAAATATTAAAAAAGTTGTTACATGTAAAAAAATTTAGTATAATTATACATAGTGGGGTGGTAGGATGAAAGCATTAATAACTGGTGCATCTAGTGGATTAGGTGCGGAATTTGCTAAAATTTTAAGTGACAAAGGTTATGATTTAATATTAGTAGCTAGAAGAAAGAAAAAAATGGAAACACTAGCTAAGCAGTTAAAAACTAATGTCAAAATAATTGAATTAGATATATCTAGTACATATAATTGTATGAAATTATACGATGAAGTAAAAAAAGAAAAAATTGATATATTAATTAATAATGCAGGATTTGGTTTGTTTGGTAAATTTAATGATACAAAATTAGATAGTGAATTAGATATGATTGATTTAAATATAAAAACTGTACATACTTTAACCAAATTATTTTTAAAAGATTTTAAAAAAAGAGATTCTGGTTATATATTAAATGTTGCTTCAGCAGCTGCTTTTTTACCAGGCCCTTTAATGAGCACTTATTATGCTACTAAAGCTTATGTTTTACATTTAACATTAGCGATTAATGAAGAATTAAAAAAAGATAGTTCTAATGTCTATATAGGGGCATTATGTCCAGGTCCTGTAGATACTGAATTTAATAAAGTAGCTAAAGTTAAATTTAATTTACCAAGTTTAACTAGTAATTATGTTTGTGAATATGCTATTAAAGAAATGTTTAAAAATAAATCAATAATTATTCCTGGTGTAAAGACAAAAATAGGTATTTATTTATCAAAAATACTACCTACAAAATTAAAATTAGGAGTAAGTTATAAAATACAGGAGTCAAAAGATAAGTGTTAATATTTAACATTTTCTTTTTTTATTTGAAAAATAAGGCATTTTATAATATAATATTAGGTGGTGATGTATTATGATTACTATTCGAAATTTAACTTTTAAATATCGTACCAAAGATATATTTGATAATGTAGATTTGGATATAGAAAAAGGTAAAATAACATCTATTATTGGGCCTAACGGAAGTGGGAAATCTACTTTAGTAAAAATATTAGTTGGATTATATAGATATAATGGGAAAATAGAAATAAACAATATTCCTTTATTAAAGGATAATAGAAAAGAAATAAGAAAAAGTATAGGTGTCGTATTTACAAATCCAGATAATCAATTTGTTGCAGAAACGGTTATGGATGATATTGCATTTACTTTAGAAAATATGAATTATAAAAAAATTGATATTAGAAAAAAAATAGAAGAAGTATCTAAATACTTAGGTATTTATGACATATTAGAATGTAATCCACATGATTTAAATAGTAATCAAAAACAATTGGTTAGTTTAGCTTCTGCTTTAGTTCACGATCCTAAAATATTAATATTAGATGAAGCATTAACCATGTTAGATCCTTATGATAAAGAAAAAATATTAAAGATATTAAAAGAATTAAATAGTAAAGGATTAACTATTTTAAATATTAGTCATGATATTGAAGATACATTAATAAGTGATAAAATATATGTTTTAGATAAAGGTAAAATAGTTTTAAGTGGAACAAAAGAAGAAGTTTATAAAGAAGAAGATAAATTACATAAATTAGGATTTGAGTTACCTTTTATGGTAGAATTATCTAATCGCTTAATGTTTTATGATTTGATTGATCATGTTATTTATGATATGGAAGAGATGGTGGATATTTTATGGAAGTAAAATTTAATCATGTATTTTATGTTTATAATGAAAAAACACCTCTTTCTAAAATGGTTTTAGGTGATATAAATGCTACTTTTAAAGAAGGTAAAATAACTAGTATTATGGGTAAAAGTGGTAGTGGTAAGACTACTTTAATTGAACTTATAAATGCTTTAATAATTCCTACTAAAGGTAATATTCAAGTCGGAAGTAGAGTTATTAGTAAAACAAGAAAAATTAAAAACATTAATAATTTAAGATATAAAATAGGATTGGTATTTCAAGTCCCTGAAGAACAATTTTTTTGTAAAACAGTTAAAGAAGAAATTGAATTTGGAATGAAATATTTTAATAAATCAGTTAAAAGTATTCAAAAACATATAAGTGATGCTTTGATTATGATGGGATTAGACGATAGTTATTTAAATAGGAATCCTTTTACTTTAAGTAGTGGAGAAATGAGAAAAGTTGCTATTGCTTCTGTTTTAGCTTTTAATCCTAAAGTAATCATATTAGATGAACCTACTATTGGTTTAGATAATAAAAGTAAAGAAAATTTAATTAAAATCATTAAATTACTTAAAAATAGATATAAAAAAACTATTATTGTTGTAAGTAATGATACTGATTTATTATTAAAAATAAGTGACCATGTTATTTTACTAGACAAAGGTAAAATTGTATTAGAAGGAAATAAGTATGATGTTTTTAAACAAGATATTGAAAAATATAGTTTAAAAAGACCTAAAATAATTGAATTTGAACAATTAGTTTTAGAAAAAAAAGGAATAAAAATTGGGTATCGTGATGACATTAATGATTTAATGAAGGATGTGTATCGTTATGTTAAATAAAGTAATGATAGGTAGATATTATCCGATTGATTCTTTAGTTCACAAAATGAATCCTTTAGCTAAAATAATATGTGTGTTATTATTTATTATAATGAGTTTTTTAACTTTTGATATAAGATTTAATGTTTTATTATTAGTTTTATTAGTGCTTATGTTATGTAATACTAAAGTACCATTTAAAATTTATTTTAAAACTATATTTAGTATTAAATGGTTATTATTATTTATATTAATTATTAATTTAATTGTTGGTAGCAATTTGGAAGTAACAATTATAACTATGTTTAGATTGATATTTGTTGTTTTATATACATCAATTTTAACTTTAACAACACCACCAACTGAAATTACTTATGGTTTAGAAAAATTGTTTTTACCTTTAAAATTAATTGGAATCCCTGTTAATAAAATGGCTTTATCTATCAGTTTAGCTTTAAGATTTATTCCAACTATAATTGATCAAGGAAATAAAATTATTAAATCTCAAGCGAGTCGTGGTATCGATTATTATAATTCTAATTTAAAGGGTAAAATATTAGCTATAAAATCTTTAATAATTCCTATGTTTGTTTTAAGTATTAAAAAGGCTGATGATTTAGCTGATTCAATGGAAGTAAGATTATATAATGTTAATAGTAAAAGAATTAATTTTAGACAAAATAGATGGCATTTTTATGATACATTTTTAGTATTAATGCATTTAGGTTTATTTATTTTAATTATGAAGGAAGTTGTATTATGAGGTATTTAATTACATTTAGTTATGATGGTTCAAAATTTAAAGGTTATCAAAAGCAACCTAGATTGAAAACTGTACAAGGAGAAATAGAAAAAGCTTTAAAAGAATTGAGTGGTAAGGATATTTCAATATCAGGTTCAGGTAGAACAGATGCAGGTGTTCATGCTTTAAATCAAAAGGCTCATTTTGATTTAGATATGAATATTACATGTGATAAGTTACAAAAAGCGTTAAATAGTTTTTTAAAAGATTATATTTATATTAAAAGAGTGGAAGAAGTAAGTGAAGATTTTCATGCTAGATTTAATGTTTCTGCTAAAGAATATATTTATAAAATAAATATGGGTGAATATAGTCCAATAGAAAAAGATTATATTTATCAATATAATAAAAAATTAGATTTAGTTGAAATGGAAAGAGCTTTAAAATATTTAGAAGGAACTCATGATTTTAAATCATTTTCAAAAGCAGATGAAGAAAAAGAAGATTTTACTAGAACTATTATTCAGACTAATTTAATTAGAAATGTTAAGGATGTTAATAGATTCATTATTTCTTTTTTGGGTACTGGTTTTTTGAGATATCAAGTAAGAAATATGGTTGGTCTATTAATTGAAATAGGTGAAGGCAAAAGAAAAAGTGAAGAAGTATTAGATATATTAGAAGCTAAAGATAGAAGAAAAGCTGGTATTACTGCGCCACCTGAAGGATTATATCTTAAAGATGTTTTTTATAAATAAAAAGTTAACAAAAAACATATAATTTCATTGACAAATATATGTTTTTTTTATATAATTAATAGCGGTACATTAATTTATTCCCACATTTAATGAATCTTGGGACAATTCATTATTTGGAAGAAAGGAAAATAATATGAAAAATTCTTATATGCAAAGAAAAGAAGATGTAGTAAGAGATTGGTGGGTAATCGATGCTGAAGGTGAAAATTTAGGTCGTTTAGCTACTAAAGTTGCTACAGTATTACGTGGTAAACACAAACCAACTTATACTCCACATATTGATGGTGGTGATAACGTTATCATAATTAATGCTAGTAAAATTAATTTAACTGGTAATAAATTAGATGATAAAATCTATTACAATCATAGTGGATATACTGGTGGATTAAGAGAAAGAACTGCAAGAACTATGCGTGAAGATTATCCTGTAGAAATGATTGAAAGAGCTGTAAAAGGTATGTTACCAAAAGGAAGATTAGGTAGACAAATGTATAAAAAATTATTTGTTTATGCTGGAAGCGAACATCCACATATGGCTCAAAAACCAAAGGAAATGAAATAGGAGGAATTTATGGAAAAGAAAATATATCTTGGTACTGGTAGAAGAAAATCTTCTGTAGCTCAAGTTAAAATGACTTCAGGTAGCGGTAAAATTACTGTTAATGGTCGTGATGTTAGAGAATTCTTCCCATATGAAACTAATGTTATGGATTTAATGCAACCATTAGTAGCTACAAATAACGAAAAAACATTCGATATTGATGTAAAAGTTAATGGTGGCGGTTTTACAGGTCAAACAGGAGCAATCAGATTAGGAATTACAAGAGCTTTATTAGAATATGATAAAGTAAATGAAGAATCAGAAAATAGTTATCGTAAAGTTTTAAAAAGAGCTGGTTTTGTAACTAGAGACGCAAGACAAAAAGAACGTAAGAAACCAGGATTAAAAGCAGCTCGTCGTGCACCACAATTTAGTAAAAGATAATCAAGTATTTACTTGGTTATTTTTTTGTGTTAAAATTGATTTGGTGGTGATTTTATGGAAAATATTTCACAAATAACTGATATGTTAGAGCTTGAAATAGAAAAATTTAAATCTGACAAAGATGAATTAGAACAAGCAAAAACTTTAAATGATTTATATGAAGATATTATTAGTTCAGCTGGTGATATAAATAAAATAATAAACAACAAAGAAGCTATTTTAATAATATTAGATACATTTGATAAAGATATCGCTCTACAATTATCAAAAAAACTGGTTTTAATTCAATGGTATCAACAAAAGAATTTGATAGATTTAGATGAATATAAGAATGCTATTAAAATTGTAAATAATTTATTTGGTAAAATAATTAGAAAAAATGAAGAAATAAAAGACAAAATTGCCGATTTAAATAAAAGGATAAATGCCAACAAAGGCAAAATAAAATTATTTGAAATTACTTTAAAAAAAATAAAATATAAACAATATATACCATATAAAATTGTTAAATTTTTAGATAATTTTTTTCAAGAAAAAGAAATTTCACAAATTGAACAAATTAAATTTTTAGAAATTATAAATATATATAATAGAAATATATACGAAAAGATTCATCATTATTCTCCAAGTTATAAAAATGAAGTTTTAGATATGTTATCATTTGGATTTGAAATAATTGAAGATAATAGTCTTGATTATAATCAAGACATTGCTAAGAAAGCAGATCTCCATTATTCTCTTTTAAAATATCAAGATGATTTTAAACAATATTTTGAAGAAATTAGGCAAGAAATATTAAACGAAAATGATTTAAAATTGTTTTTTATAATAATGATTCAAAAGTTACAAGAGCAGATACTTGAAAATATTACATTAATTAAAGATAAAGATTTCTATGTCGATCTGGATACAAAAAAAGAAATTGTTAATGAATTTAAAAGATTAACGAGTCTATCTCTAAAATTTAGAAAAGAATATTTTAATATTATTAGTAAAGATGATGAAGTTGTTGAAACATCTGATATAAAAGTAATTTTTGCTCAAGATTCAAATGGTAAAACATATTTTTTAAAGGATTTAAAAAATATCAATAATGAATATTTACCAAAAGTTTTAGATTTAATTACATCATTAATTAATGGTACACTAACAAATAAAAATATTGAGGGTTTTACATCTCTTTACAAAGATTTTAGAAAATTAAAAGATGATCAAATAAGAATTGTCTTACATCCAATTAATCCTAAACTTTATTGTATAATGGGGGTTGGAGTAAAAAAGAATAATACAGGTAATATTATATATAAAACTTTATGTGGAAGAAAATATCCAACAAATGAAACAGAAATATCTAGATTACTTGAAAGTAGTGATAATGATTTAGAATATATTGAACAATATATTATGGAAAACAAAAGGAAGGGAAATAGATGATAGAATATTTATTAAAAGAATTACTTGATATGAATGTATCTAATGAAGATTTTGATGAAAAATACTATATATTATTAAAAAATGTAAGTCAAATGAGTAGTGAACAATTACAAAAACTTAAACAAATTGTTTTGAAAAAATTAGAGTATGATTCAGGAATTTATGAACGAGAAGCAGAAAGGACAAAATAATGAATAAGATAGTTTTAATTGGATGCGGTAATGTTGGTATGAGTTATGCTTATGCTTTATTAAATCAAAATACTAATGTAAATGAATTGGTTTTAATTGATTTAGATAAAGAAAGAGTGGTAGGCGAAGTAATGGATTTAAATCATTGTTTAGCTTTTGCACCAAATAAAATTGATATTAAAGCAGGTAGTTATGAAGATTGTAAAAATGCTACTATAGTAGTTATTGCAGCTGGTGCAAATCAAGAAAAAGGTGAAACAAGAATGGATTTAATCTATAAAAATAGTAAAATCTTTAAAGATATTGTTACTAAAGTTATGGATAGTGGTTTTAATGGTATTTTTTTAGTAGCTACTAATCCATTAGATGTAATGACATATTTAACATGGAAATATTCTAATTTACCTACTAATAAAATAATTGGATCAGGCACTAGTTTAGATACATCAAGACTAAGATATATGATAGCAGATAAATTAGAAATTAGTCCTAAAAATGTTCATGCTTATGTTATTGGGGAACATGGTGATTCAGAGTTTGTTCCTTGGAGTAATGCCAATATAGGACTACAAAATATTAAAGATTATTTAAATGATAATGAATTAAATGAAATTTACTTAAATGTTAAAAATGCTGCTTATGAAATAATCAACAGAAAAGGTGCTACATACTATGGAATTGGTATGTGTTTAGTTAGAATTACAAATGCTATTTTAAATAACGAGAATAGTATTATAACAGTGTCAACTTATGATGAAGAAAATAATATTTTTATTGGATTGCCAGCTATTATTAATAAAAATGGAATTAAAGGTAAGATATTTGTTAATTTAACAGATGAAGAAACTAAAAAATTACAAGATTCAATCAATGTAATTAAAGAGGCTATATCTAGACTATAAGTTGACAGGGAAAAAATATTTTTCTTGACTAAGAAGTTTCATGATAATATAATTTTTATTAGAGGCGATTAAAATGATCAATAGAATTATATTAAATGAAACTTCTTATTTTGGTTATGGGTCAAGAAGTGTATTAAAAGATGAGATAAAAAAAAGAAGATATAAAAAAGCTTTAATAGTAACGCAAGAAAATATTTTAAAAAATGTTACTGATAAAGTATTACAAGTATTAGAAGGATTTGAATACGAATTATTTATGGAAATAAAACCAAATCCAACTATAAAAAATGTTAAAGATGGTGTTAGTAAATGTAAGGAAATTAATGCTGATTATATTATTGCTATTGGTGGTGGATCAGTTATTGATACTGCTAAAGCAATTGGTATTATTATGACTAATCCTGAATTTAGTAATGTTGTTTCTTTAGATGGTACTGCAGAAACAAAAAATAAGTCATTACCTATTATAGCTATTCCAACTACTGCTGGAACTGCAGCAGAAGTAACTATTAACTATGTTATAACTGATGAAGAAAGAGTTAAAAAAATGGTATGCGTTGATCCTCATGATATTCCTGTTTTATCAATTATTGATCAAGAATTAATGATGGAAATGCCTAAAATGGTAGCTGCTTCTACTGGTATGGATGCTTTAACTCATGCTATTGAAGGATTTATTACTAAAGCTGCTTGGGAAATGACCGATATGTTTCATTTAGAAGCAATTAAATTAATATTTAATAGTATTGAACAAGCGGTAAATGAAAAAGATAAAAAAGCTATTGAAAATGTAGGATTAGGTCAATATATAGCCGGTATGGGATTTTCTAATGTAGGTTTAGGCTTAGTTCATGCTATGGCTCATCCATTAGGAGCTTTATATGATACACCACATGGTATAGCTAATGCAGTTATTTTACCTTATGTAATAGAATATAACTCTAATGTTTGTTATGATAAATTAAAAGAAATAGCTAAAGCTATGAATTTAGAAGTTGATAATTTATCTAATGAAGAAGTAGCTAGTAATATAGTAAATTCTATTAAAGAAATGAATAAAAAATTAGGTATTCCTTCTAATTTAAAAGAATTAAATGCTTCTTTAAAAGATATGGATTGGCTAGCTAATGCTGCTTATAATGATATTTGTTTAGGTGGTAATCCAAAAGAAGCTAGTGTTGAAAATATTAAAAAAATATACGAAAGAATATATGAGGGGATTTAAAATCTCCTTTTATTTATGGTATAATTAATAAAGGTGATAAGATGCAAATATTAAAAAATATAAAATTAAATAATATAAATTATTATGCAGTAATCGAATTAGAATATAAGCAATCAGAAAACAAATTGCCAGTATTACGTCTTAAAAATTACAAAGATGGTTATTGGGATAGCGGAGATTGTTCAATTTTAATTGAAAAAATTGAAGAAAATTATTCATCAAAAAAAGCACATCAATATGATAATAATATTGCTTACATGGCTGATATTTTATATATATATGATAGAATGCCTTTTATAAGTGGTGTAAAAGACATTAACATTTCTAATAATATGATATCTGAAGAATCATATATTTCAAAAGAAGAAATAGAAAAATATATTAAAGAATTTGATGTAAAAATGAATTATATTGATAATTTTAAATTAAGTGATTCTAGGACTTGGAAATTTTAATATATTCATTTTAAAAACTAAAATTGTAAAAGGAGATTTAAAATCTCCTTTTATTTATGGTATAATTAATAAAGGTGATTTTATGTTGTTAAGTAATGAATGGATTGATTATGAATGTTTAAGTGCTGGTAATGGTGAAAAATTAGAAAGATGGGGTAATGTAATTTTAAGAAGACCCGATCCTCAAGCAATGTGGCCTATTAAAAATAGTAATTTATGGAATAATATAGATGCTTTTTATCATCGTTCTAATAAAGGTGGAGGTTATTGGGAATATAAAAAACAATTACCTGATCATTGGATAATAAAGTATAAAGATTTGAAGTTTAAAGTAAGTCCTACTAATTTTAAACACACAGGATTATTTCCTGAACAAGCAGCCAATTGGGATTTTTCAATTAATAAAATAAAAAATAGTAAAAGAAAAATTAAAGTTTTGAATTTATTTGCTTATACAGGTGGAGCAACTATGGCAGCAAGTTATGCAGGAGCTGATGTTGTTCATGTTGATGCATCTAAAGGTATGGTTGAATGGGCAAAAGAAAATATGAAATTATGTGGATTAGAAAATAATAAAATAAGATTTATTGTGGATGATTGCTTAAAATTTGTACAAAGAGAATTTAGAAGAGGAAATAAATATGATGTAATTATTATGGATCCTCCTAGTTATGGAAGGGGTCCTAATGGTGAAATGTGGAAGTTTGAAGACAATTTATATAATTTAATTAATGAATGTTTAAAAATATTAAGTGATGAACCATTATTTTTCTTAATTAATGCCTATACAACTGGTATATCAAGTACAGTTTTATATAATATTTTAAAAACTACTTTAGAAAGTAAATATAAAGGAAAAGTTATTGCTGGAGAAATTGGGTTACCTATTAAAGATAATAATTTAGTTTTACCTTGTGGTATATATGGAAGATGGGAAAATGAAGATACTATATGAAGATAATCATTTATTAGTAGTTGTAAAACCAGTTAATGTTCCAGTTTGTGAAGATGAATCTAAAGATGAAGATTTATTAAATATGTTAAAAAAGTATTTAAAAGAAAAATATAATAAACCAGGAAATGTTTATTTAGGGTTAGTCCACAGATTAGATAGACCTGTAAGTGGTGTTATGGTATTTGCTAAAACTAGTAAAGCAGCTTCAAGATTAAGTGAACAAATAAGATTAAATAAGTTAAAAAAAGAATATCACGCTATAGTTATTGGTAAAGTTGATAAAGGTATCTATAAGGATAATTTATTAAAAGATAAAAAAACAAATATAACTAAAGTAGATAAAAATGGAAAAGAATCAATTTTAGAATATGAATTAGTAAAATATGTTAATAATTATTCATTAGTAAAAATTAATTTAAAAACAGGAAGATCACATCAAATAAGAGTTCAATTTTCATATCATAATCATCCATTGGTAGGAGATAATAAATATAATAAAATAGAAGTAAAAAAAATCCCTGTTTGTTTATTTGCTAATAAATTAACATTTTATCATCCAATAACAAAGGAAGAATTAGTTTTTGAAGAACCATTACCTAATTATTATCCTTGGAACTTATTTTAGACACAAAAGTGTCTAATTTTTTAATATTTGACAAAACAACTTTAAATAAAATTTATTTATGGTAAAATAATTATTTGAGGTATATTATGAAGAAGATAGTTATCATAGTTGTTATAAGTTTTATTATTTTATTATATTTATTTACTTTAAAAATAAATATAACTGTGAATAGTGATAATGTTAAAGTATTTGATAATTATAATGAAGATATATCAAGCTGTTTAGAAGATATATTTGGTTTTTGCTTGTTCAAATTACCAGTTAATATAGAAGGTAATGTTGATACTAATGTAATTGGTAATTATAAAATTACATATGAATCAAAAATATTATTTAAAAATAAAAAAATAGAAAAAGAAATAAAAGTTTATGATGATGAACCTCCAGTTATTACTGTGGATAAAGATGTAATTGAGTCTTGTCCAAATAAAAATGGTGATATTACATATAAAGCTGTGGATAATTATGATAATGATATAACTGACAAAGTAACTAAAGAAGTAATTGATAATAAATATGTTTTGAAAGTTAGTGATAGTTCAAATAATGAAACTATTTTAGAAATACCAATAGAATATAAAGATAATGAAAAACCAACAATAAAATTAAAAGGATCTAGTATAGTTTATTTGAAAATTGGTGAAAAATATAATGAATATGGTTATACTGCTATTGATAATTGTTTAGGCGATATAACTAATAGAGTAAAGATAAGTGGTAATGTTGATAGCAATAAAGCAGGAAAATATACTATAACATATTCAGTATCTGATGATTTGAATAATAAAATTGAAGTCACTAGAACAGTTTATGTATATAATAAAAATCCTGATATTCCAGTAGGAGATAAAGTAATTTATTTAACATTTGATGATGGTCCAAGTAGTTATACTAATACTTTATTAGATACATTAAAAAAATATAATGTAAAAGCTACATTTTTCGTAACTAGTAATGGAAGTGATTCAACAATTAAAAGAGCTTATCAAGAAGGACATAGTATAGGAATTCATAGTTATAGTCATAAATATAACGAAATATATAAAAGTGAAGAAGCGTTTTTTAAAGATGTAGACAAAGTTAATAATAGAATAAAAAGAATAACAGGAGAATATAGTCGTATTTTAAGATTTGCTGGTGGTAGTTCTAATACTGTAAGTAGATTTAATAAAGGAATAATGAGTAGATTATCTAAAGAAGTTGAATTAAGAGGTTATAAATATTTTGATTGGAATGTTTCTTCATCTGATACAATTACAAATGATTCAAATAAAATAGCTAATAATGTTATAAAAAGTTTAAGAAAAGGAAATAATGTAGTATTACAACATGATACAAAATATGGAAGTGTCAAAGCAGTAGAACAAATAATTCAATATGGATTATCACATGGATATGTATTTGCTTCATTAAATGTAACCAGTCCAACAGTGCATCATGCTATTAATAATTAATAGTTTAAATAATAAAAAAATTTTATACATGCATGTAATTTAGATGAAAAAAATTCTAACCAGATTAATTTTTTAGATACTATATAAGTGAAAGGTGATTAATTGTGGATAAAATCTATGATAAATATTATTATAAAATATATTATTGGGCTATAAAGAAAACAAAGAATAAAGAAGATGCAGAAGATTTAACTAATAATGTTTTTTTAGCTATCTTTGAATATTTAAATAAAAACATTAATATAGAAAAAATAGATAATTTAATATGGAAAATTGCTTATAATTTATGGTGCACCAAAGCAAAAAAATATATTAAAGAAAAGAACAATGTTGCTCTTGAAGAAGATTATCAAATCGGGTATAAAACTGATATGATAGATAAAATAATATATAAGGAAATTATAAATAATTTAGATGTAATAGGTTTAACTTCAAAAGAAAAAGTTTCATTTGAAATGTATTATATTAATGACCTTTCAATAAAAGAAATAAGTAAAGAATTAAATACTAAAGAGGCAAATATAAAATTTTATTTATATAGTGCTAGAAATAAGATAAAGGAGAGATATTATGAATAATTTGAATTTAGACAAATATTTAAATATTACTAACGCTGAAAAAATAAAAAAAGGATTAGAAAATTATATACCATTATATCCGATGTTAAGAGTAGAAAATAATAAATTATATGTTGGCGTAATGATAACAGCAGAAGAGGATAATGTTTGGAGTAGTACCGCACAAGTAAAACCAGAATATTGGGTATTAATAGATATTAATAATGATAATATATTAGAATTTAATAAAACTAGTGATAAAGATTTTATTATTGGATCTTTAATTCCAAAAAATATAGATAATAAACAGCAAGAATTATCAAAATATACAATTGAAAAAACATTACAATATAAAAATTATTTAATTAATGACATTAAAAATGAGGAATTACCACTACAAAAAAAATTATCATCTATACTTGGTAAAGAAATAGAAATTGATAATGAAAAAGTAAACATAAATGATTACTTATTATCAAATTTAGAAGAAGATATAACAACTAAAGTAAATGAATTAATAAATATACTTATCCAATCTAAATATGGCTCAATTACTTTCTATTATGATAATCTTTATTCACAAATCATAAATGAGTATAAAAATATTGGTACTATTAATAATGATAAAATTAAATTATGTATGGAAATTATGAATAATTATTATGATGGAGTGATTGGAATAGATAATTTCTTTAATATTAGTGAGTATTAGATATGAATTAGAAATTTAAGTTAAATTATTTAACAGAATCGTAATTAGTAGATTTATCTACTTTTTTTCATATATTTAAATAGGTGAAATATATGAAAAATAAGATATTTTATTTATTATTGTTTTTAATAAGTCTATATACTATTGGAATAATTAATGCTTTAAATTTACCTTTATTAGGAAAAGTTATATATATAGATCCAGGTCATGGAGGAACGGATCCAGGGGCTATATACAATGATTTATTTGAATCAAATTTGAATTTACAAATAAGTTTAAAAATTCAAACTGAACTAGAAAAAAATGGAGCAATAGTTTACTTAACTAGATATGGTGATTATGATTTATCTGTTAAAAACGCAATAAATAGAAAAAGAAGTGATTTATCTAGAAGAGCGAATATAATAAATGATTCAAAAGCTGATATATATTTATCAATTCATTTAAATTCAGATGTATCTAGTACGTGGCAAGGAGCTCAAGCATTTTATGATATAGTAAACGATAAAAATGAAGTAATAGCTAAAATAATGCAAGAACAATTTAAAATAGATTTAAAAACTAATCGTGAATATAAACAAATAAATGATCATTATTTATATCAAAGAGTAAAAATACCAGGCGTTTTATTAGAAGTTGGATTTATATCAAATCCTAATGAAAGATATTTATTAAAACAAGATAATTATCAAAAAAAAATTGCTAATAGCATAAAAAACGGATTAATCAATTATTTTACACAAATTTAAAATTTAATCTTGTAAAAAAATGTTAAAAATGGTATCATTATTCTAGAGGTGGAAATTATGGACGAGAATTATAGCTATACAGAGTACAATGAAGAAAAAAATAGAATTCCATGGCTTAGAATTCTAATATCATTTTTAATTTTAGTAGTAGGAGTAATTATAGTATTATTACTATTAAGAGCATGCGGTAAACCAGTTTTAAGAGATGATCTAATTGAAGCAGCAAAGGATTATTATGAAAAATATCCAGAATTATTGCCAAGTGAAGTTGGTGAATGTTTTATTGTGACATTAGATCAGTTAGAAAAAGAAGGATTAATCAAAGTTAGTAATTATGAAACATGTGATAAAACTAATACTTATGTAACAGTTTGTTACCTAGAAAGTAAAACATATCACTACTCAGCAAATTTAGATTGTGAAAATGAAGATAATAATTATGGTATGTGGCAAGATGGTGATGAATCTGATATTACAGAAGATTCAGATATTAGATTCAAATTTTTAGGTGAAGAAAAACAAACAGGAACTAAATATTATTATCCAAATGATTTAACTGATGCTTCAAAAGTAATTGAGTATTATGCTAGTATACCTAAAACTGGATATAGTGGCAAAGAAGATGAACAAATAGGATATAAATGGTATACTGAAAAAACAGTAAATAATTATTGGAATAATGGTGGATATTCATCAACTCAACCAGAAGGATATCCAACCAAAGGAAGTAGTACCACTGTAACTAAATATTCAGATACAAAGCCAAGCGAAGCAAGTTATAGAAAAATTGAAACGTCAACTTTATATAGATATCAAGTTTTAGGAACTGAGGCACATTGGTGTCATGCAAAAGGTGATGAAAATAAAGTAACTCTTACATATGGTGAATGTGGTGGTGAATATCCAATTGAATTTTTAACTGTTTATATGTGTATGAATGATCCTAACGATAAAGGTAGTGTTGAACAAAAAGTATGTGAGGATTTTACTGATTGGAGCAATAAAAAATGTACTGATTCATCTACTATAAATTGTGAAACAAAAACTGGATACAAATATACCGATACAATGTGGAAATGGTATAACACTAGTAATGTAAGAAGCTATTATCCAAGTGGAAGTAGTGATGCTAGCAAAGAGATAACTTATTATATTACAGCTCCAGTAAGTGGTGCTAAAAAAGATGAATCAACAGAGGCAACTGTTTATAAATATTATAAATTGGAAGAAGGTACTGATGGTTCTAATTATGAGGAATGGTTGCCAGTAACTGATGGATATGTAACATTAAGTGAAATGTTAGAAACATTTAGGTCTTTAGGATATGACGTTAGTAGTTTAAGTGAAGTAAATAAAATAGAACAAATTAGATACCAATATCAAATGCAATACAGGAATTTAGAAAGATAAGGTGTTAAGATGAATAAAGAGGAATTGTTAGCTGCTTTAAAAGAAATGGCTGAAACATTAGAAAATGATAAGTCAACGTCTTTAGCAAATGAAAGTAATGAAAAAGAACAAATACAAATAGAAAATCAAGTAGAAATTTTGAATATTCAAATTAGAGATTTAGAAGCTAAATTAGCTGATGATGATAATTACAGAAAATTTAATTTTATCAGAAATCATTCAAAAATATATGATTTAGAAGCTAAATTACGTAAAAATGATGAAGATTTTGTTAAGATAGATGCTGATGTTTTATCTATTCAAAGTAGATTAAATATTGTAAATGGTGAAATTGAAGTTTGCAATGAATTATTAAGTGAGGCTCAAAGAGATTTGGAACAAGCTGGGGTACAATTTAGAAATTTAGGAGAAAATCCAAACCCTGAAGAAGAAAAAATAGTTCGCCAAAAGATGGAAACTGCTCGAGAGGATATAGAAATAGTTAGAGTAGAATTGAATAATTACATTCAAGAAAGAGAAGAATTGATGGCTAACTTATCAAATCTTGAGAAAAGAAAATCATCATTACCTGAACAAAAAAATAGATATCAAGCATTATTAGATAATGTAAAGAAAAGAGATCAAGAAGATAGTTTGACTTCTATCGATATAGCTAAAAAATCTGCTGATGAAAGAAAATTAGCACAATTAAAAAGTATTGTTCAAGCATATAATGATAGAGAAAAATATATTTCATTTAATTTTCCTGTTGAAGTTGAAAATCTAATTAGTGAAATTGAAAATAATCAAATTAATGATGAAGAAGTATTGGATAAACTAAAAACATTTAAGTTTATGTTACCAACACCATTAACTAATAAATATGATAATTTAGATGCAGAAATAGCTGAAAATCAAAAATTGCAAGCTGAAGTTTTAATGCAAAAAACAGCATTAGAAGATAAATTATCTAATGAAAATAATTATTTACCTTCAATTTTTGCTTTAGAAACTATTAATGATACAATTTCAACATTAGAAAATAACATTGCTAGATATGACGCAGATATAAAAAATTATGATGCTTATTTGATATCTAGTGAAAACCAAAAACTTAATTTAGAAAATGATATAAATAAATTAGAAGAAAACAAAAAAGAATTAGCATCACAATTAGAGACACTAAGAATTAATCAAGCTATTCTTCCAAATGATATTTACGAGCAACAAAAAGATGTTATTGCAAGAGAAAAAAGAAGAATCCAAAAAGAAACAGAAAATATCGATAAACAAATTGAACGATTAAATAAAACAATTTTATCTATTGATTTTGCTTCAACGCTTATTAAAAAGAATAAAAAGAATTTTGAAAATCTTAAAGCTAATGATATGAAGTCATTAGATTCAAAAAAATCTGAATTGTCTGAAAAGAAAAATGTAGATAAATATGCTATGGAAATGGATAAACAAACTTTAAATAATTTGGAATCTCAATTAGCAATATTAAAAGCACGTGAAAAAGCAATTTCATATGATTATGAAGAACAATTAGACAAAATGATTGATGCATTATCTAGTATGAAAAAAGATGATAATATAATTCCAGTGCCAGTTACTGAAAAAGAAAAATCAGATGATAATGTAATTCCGGTTCCAGTACCAGTTGCTGAAGAAGAAAAATCAGACGATAGTGTAATTCCAGTACCTGTACCAGTTGCTGAAGAAGAAAAATCAGATGATAATGTAATTCCGGTTCCAGTACCAATTGCTGAAGAAGAAAAATCAGACGATAATGCAATTCCAGTACCTGTACCAGTTGCTGAAGAAGAAAAATCAGACGATACGCCAATTCCTATTGTTGGTTGGAAAAAAGCAAAACAAAAAGTTATAGATTTTTTAAGAAATAATTGGAAAAAAATAGCAGTTGTTGCAGTAGCATTTTTTGTGGCAGGACTTGTTTCATGCAACAAAACGCAAAAGAATGATGTTAATCCAGAATTAAGTAAAGCAATAACTGATGAATTGCCAGACTCGCCTGAAGAAGAAGAAGAATTGAATTTTGATTTTGTTAATAATTTGGAAGATGAAGAATTTGAAAATTCTGACGAAGAAAAAAACAATATAAGATCAGAATCAACAGAACAACCAACTCAACCAGTACAACCAACACCAAAACCAACAACACCACCAAATCCAACAACTCCACCAGATCCAACAACTCCACCAAATCCAACAACTCCACCAAATCCAACAACTCCACCAAAACCAACAACACCACCAAATCCAACAACTCCACCAGAACCAACACCAGAACCAACACCAGATCCAACACCAGAAACATCTACAAAAGATATTTATACTCCTGAAAATTCTATAACTATTTCAGGATATGAAGATAGTGAAGGTAATAAAGAAGCTGTTGTAGTTGATAATTTAGGATCAGATGGTGAATTAACTTCTGAAGAAGAAAGATTACAACAAGAGGTTAATAATGTTGTTGATCATATTCAAAATAATGGTGTTAATGTAAGTGACGTTACGGACAATGATGATGTTTTAAGCCATACATACGATGATCAAGGTGGTACAACAACTACAGTTGAAACAGGAAAAGAAGAATCAACCCCAACATTGGTTGATCAGATAAAAGATTTTTATGGAGTAAGTGATTCTACTGAGACAAATACAAATTCAGAAGAAGAAGCTACTTTAGAAGTTGAAGGAGGTCCTGTTAGATAATGATAAATAGAATTAATCAAGTTATGGAATTAGCTGACGGAAAAAAATATGTTGTAGTTAAACAAGCAATTTATAAATCTAAAACATATTATGTTTGCCTAAGAGTAACTGACGATGAAGAAAATGTTTTAGAAGAATTAGTTGTATTTGAAGAAGTTGATTATAATAATCAAAAAAGTGTTCAAAAAGTAAAAAATCAAAATATTCTAAAATTAGTTCTAGAGTATGTTGGATTATTGAATGAAGAAAGTTTAAAATCTGTTAATGAAAATTAACAGATTTTTTAAATATCATCTATTTTTCACTTTATTATTCATAAATTATGATATAATTATTATGGTGGTAAAATGCAAAAGACATTCAAAACTTTGGAAGAACAAATTGAAATTTTAGAATCAAAAGGATTAAAAATAACCGATTATGAAAAAACGAGAGAAATTTTATTTAAGGAAAATTATTTCTTTATTAATGGGTATAGACATTTACTAACAAGTGCAAGCAATAATAATAGATTCGTGCCAGGAGCAACTTTTGAAGAATTATATGCAATATTTATTTTTGATAGAAGATTAAGAAATATAATGTTTAAAAATATAATGATCGTAGAAAATAATATTAAATCAATTATTAGTTATCAATTATCAAAAAAATATGGACATAAGGAAAAAGATTATTTAAACCCTAAACATTTTAGATATGAAAGCTTTAAACTTAGTCAAGTTAATGATGTTATAGGAAAAATGAAAAGACAAATTAGATTAAATGGCAAACAACATAGAGCTACTAAGCATTATATTAGTAATTATGGTTATATACCAATGTGGGTATCAGTAAAAGTTTTGTCTTTTGGAATAATTTCTGAATTATTTTCTATATTAAAGTATGAAGATCAAGATGAAATTTCTAATTTTTATCATATAGATTCAAATGAATTAAATATATACTTGTATTTATTATCAAATTATAGAAATTTATGTGCTCATGAAGATATATTATATGATCATATAACTCAAAGGAGTATTCCTGATAATAGATTCCACCAATTTTTAAATATTCCAAAGGTTGAAGATGAGTACATATATGGGAAAAATGATTTTTTTGCTGTTTTAATTATTTTAAGACAAATGTTAGGTGATGGTGAATTTCATGATTTAATAAATGAAATTGGCTATGAAATAGACATTTTAGATGGCAAAATAGATTCAGTTGACACGAAATCAATTTTAAATAAAATTGGTTTTCCAGATAATTGGAGAGAATTAGAAAATATAGATTGAAAGGGTGATTAATTTGAAAAATAAGATAATTTATATATGTTCAGTTATTTTATCATTATTTATTGGAATAAGTGGTACTTTATTAGTTGTATATTATATTCCTAATGATGAAGGTGAAAAAGTTGTACAAGAAGTAACTATTACTGAAAGTGATACTATTGCTCCTGCTGTAAATAAAGTATATGATTCAGTTGTTACAGTATTAAACTATGGTAATCAATTACAAGCAACTGGAACAGGTTTTGTTTATAAAACAGATGATAAATATGGTTATATATTAACTAATAATCATGTTATTAGTGGTTCTAAAAAAATTGAAGTTACAAATACAGAAAATGTAACAGTTGAAGCTACTATATTAGGCAGTGATGAATATGCTGATTTAGCAGTATTACGTGTTGATAAATCATTTGTTTTACAAGTCGCAACTTTAGGCAATAGTACTGATTCTGAGATAGGTGACACCGTTTTTGCAGTAGGTACTCCTGTTGATGTTAAATATGCAGGTTCTGTTACTAAAGGAATTATTTCAGGTAAAAATAGAATGGTTAATGTCACTTTAGATGATGGTGGAGCTTTTATGATGGAAGTTATCCAAACAAATACTGCTATAAATCCTGGAAATAGTGGTGGACCATTAGTAAATATTAATGGCGAAGTAATTGGTATAAATACTTTAAAATTAGTTGAAGATGAAATAGAAGGCATGGGATTTGCTATTCCAATCGAAATGGCAACATCGGTTTTAGATAGGCTAGAAAGCGGTGAAGAAATTGAAAGACCATTATTAGGTGTTAGTATGGTTGATGCTAATAATCAATATGCATTATTTAGCTATAAAGTATATCTAGATAAAGATTATGAAAAAGGTGTCGTAGTTATTGATGTTGAAAAAGATTCACCTGCTGGAGTAGCTGGATTACAAAAAGATGATGTTATTTTGAAAATAAACGATGTTGAAATAGAAGATACAACTCATTTAAAATATATATTATACAAATATAGTGTTGGTGATACTGTTAAACTTGAATATGAAAGAGATGGCAAAACTAATACTGTAGAAGTAAAATTAAATAAAACAATTTAGGTCATTAATTGACCTTTTTTTATGACAAAAATAAACTATTATCATAAAATAACATGAGGAGGATAACTTATGGATTATAAAATAGTTATAGATGCAGGTCATGGAGGAGATGATCCAGGTGCAAGTGGTAATGGCATAATAGAAAAAGATTTAAATTTAAAAATATCTAATTATATGTATGATAGATTTAGAGAATTAGGTATACCTGTTAAAATAATTAGAAGTACTGATGAAACAATAAGTCCTACTGAAAGAGTTGATAGAGTATTAGACGCATTTGGCAATAGTGATGATGTTGTAGTAGTTTCTAATCACATAAATGCAGGAGGTGTGAATACATACTAGTAGTTAGTAAATAACTTTCTACAAGATAAATTATTAAATATATAATTGTCAAAGTAAAAAAAGTGAAGTTAAAATTAAGATAAAATATTTATAGTTTATTAATAACTTTGTACCAATCTAGTAAAATAATATACTGTCATATAAACTTATTATAATAATTAAATAAAAAATAGTGATATAATAATAGTTATAATTTTAGGTGGTGTATATATATGCAATTAAATATTAAAACTATTAAGAACTCTATTAATCGAAAATTTCATAGGCCATTGAAAGATGGATGTATTTATAATGTTTCAAAATTAGATAATGAAAGAAGA
>CALVSO010000003.1 GCA_944359055.1 uncultured Bacilli bacterium
GTATCATTATTATAAATTACATTGTTAATATTATCCTCTTCACTTTTAAGCTTACAATTTTCCACTTTAACTTTCCTTTCTAATTTTGGATACTCCTCATTTTTTGAATAAATAACATTGTTATAGATCAAATTAAATGTAGAATAGACTTCTATATTGGAATGACTTTTCTTATTTATATAAGCATCTTCGAACTCAAAAATGTTCCTGTGTAACCACCAAGATTACAAGAGTTTTCTACAACTTGTAAAAATGTTTGTTCACCATGGCCACCATGTTTCCAACAATGAATAGTAGCCCCACCTACTTTAACCGATCCACTATCGTAAAAATGTTCTTCCTCTAAATTAACGATATTCTCCTCTAAAGCAGTAGCTAATGTAATTATTTTAAAAGTAGACCCAGGTTCATATGTCATCCAAATAGGTAAATTACGATTAATTATTTCAGTTGAATAATCTTGATAATTGCTTGGTTCAAATGTGGGACGTGAAGCAATAGCAAGTATCTCTCCCGTTTTAGGATCCATAACTATTCCTAATGCTTGATCAGGACTATATTTACTAATAGCATTATCCAATTCTCTTTCTAATGCAGATTGGATGTTATAATCAATTGTTAAATAAATATCTATACCATCTTGTGGCTGTTCATATACTTCTGATAATTGTAGTTTATTACCTTTAGCATCACTAAAAAATTTAATAGCTCCATAACTTCCTGTTAAATAATCATCATACATTAATTCTAAACCTGATAACCCTTGATTATCTATTCCTACAAAACCTAAAGTATGAGCTAATAAATTACCATAAGGATAATATCTTTTACTCTCTTTAAGTAAATATACACCTGGTAAATCTAAGTCGTTTATCTTATCAGCAGTTTCATAATCTAATCTTCTACCTTCAGGATGAACTCTTTCAATAGAAGATTTAACTGAAACATGTTCGTACATTTCTTCATAAGTTATACCTAAAATAGGTGCAATTAATTCAGCAGTTTTTTCTTTATCTTCAATTTGATTAGGTATTAAAACTAATGATGTTGTTGTTATATTATCAGCTAACACAACACCATTTCTATCATATATTTTTCCTCTATTAGCTTCTATTGGTAAATTTCTACTCCATAAACTAGTTGCATAATTATTTAATTTTTCATACTCAAATACTTGAATATAAAATACTTTACCAATTATTAAAACAAAAAATAAAAATATAACTAACATAACTATTTTAATTCTTATATGAATATTTTTAAAAAACATATACTCACCCATTTAAGTATATGTTTTATTTATAATATTTTCACTTTTTGAATATCTACTTAATTACTCATATAGTTCATAATTCCAATCTTTTATTCCACCAAAAGTATATATATTATTATAACCTTTTTCAGATAATATTTCTAAAGCAATTTGAGCACGATTACCAGATAAACAATAAACAATTATTTTTTTATCTTTATCTATCTCATTTATTTTTTCTTCTAAATCATCTAAAGGAATATTAATTGAATTTTCTAAATGACCTCCTTCATATTCAAAATCCTCTCTAACATCTATTATTATAACATCTTCATTTTTCATCATTTTATAAGCTTCTTCACTTGATATATTTTGTTTATCACAACCTACTAATAATAAGATTAAACAGATAATTATATATTTCATTATTATTCCTCCTTTTAATGTATACTTTCTTTTATTTCATATAATATTTTACTCTTTTTTTGTTTACTTTATTTGTATCTACATATATAAATAGAATTTTTAATATAACCATATGTATATATTATACTATAAAAAATTTAAGAATTATTATATGATAAAGACCTTACATTTTATCATTTTTATTCTTATTTTTTACTAAAAACAAATTAATAAACAATATGTATTCTAATATATAGCAAATATTAGTTAACGAAAAAATATTATTCGATAAAAGTTATACAACATTTTCAATTAAATTTTACTTTAAATATTTACTTTTTAATGATAATGTAATTAAAAACACTTATTATAAATATCACTACAATATATTCTTAATAAAAAATATAAGATTAAATTCTTATATTTTTATACAATTAAACTAGATTTTGATACGATGATAACTGGTACTACTTTACAACTATCAGTTTTTAAACCTTTAAAATATTTAGAATTATTATCATCAATTTTTTGATATTGAAATGCTCCATCATTATATTCAGTATCAATCCAATAACAACTATTAGAAATTAAGTAGTTAAATTTAGAATTGTTAAATTTATAATATCCATTATTATTTATTGCAAAATTCAATTCAGTATTCAAACGATCTTGATAATTCAAATTACCAATTATCATATCAGATAAATTTTCTCTTACTAAAACTGAATTATTAACATCTTTAGAAATAACTGGTAATATATCATTCATTTCTAATGGTTTTGCCATAACTTTCCAATTTTTAGTTATTTCATTAATAGTAGTATCATAATTTTCATATGTGCTAACATTAAAACCATTGTTTAAATCTGGTAATAACTTAACTGTAGTATCCCCTACTTTATTTTTTGAATCAATTACATAAGTTTTTAAACAAAATGCACTTAATTGCTCACAAACTTTATTATTAACTACATCATATAAAACAACATCACCTAAATTATAATTTGTATCTGATGATTCATTCGTTATTAGCATTTGTTCAGCTTTAATTTCAATTATTACTTCCAATGAAGGTCTTATTTCATAATCAGGATCAGCTTGTTTTTTTTGTTGTTCCTCCATATAAAATTGATATGCTTTATTTCCCCACTCACTATCTAATTCATCATTATTAGAATCAAGAGGCCAAGAAATAGAAACATTAAATTTACCACTATCACCATGAGCTAAAGCGTAATCTTTATCTAAACTCATATTAATATGAAATGGATAATCATGTGATAATTTATCTGTTAACTCTTCGTTAGAAGCATTATTTAAAACATCATTAAAAAATCTAACTGATTTAATATTATAACTAATTTGAGCATCAGAATCGCCTAAATTAGATATATCAACATCCTTTATTTCAGTATCCATACCCGGATGAATATCTGATAAAGAAATAATTATTTCATTTGAAACAACCTGTTCACCATTTTTAAATTCAATGTTCCAAGCTTTAATATCAACATCAACAGTAGCGCTTGATAAACCACTATAAGCAAACCAAGCTAATGTAATAGAAACAAAAGAAATTGCAACAAAAAATAGCGACATCAAATTTAATTTCAAATATAATTTATGTTTTCTTTCCACTGTTACAACTCCTTTTCTTTTACGCTTTTTTTCTTCTTTTTTCTTCTTTCTCTAACATTGCTGTAAGTATTTCAGAACCTATTATATATAAAATTGGAACAAATATTAGGAAAAACATTCCAAATTTTGTAGCAACTATTTTATATATAAAAGATAATATTATACATTTGTATATGATTTTACCATAAACTTGACTCTCATAAACTATTGGATCTGGTGCATCATTTGCGATACCTTGTGTATGAAAAATATATTTTCCATCTTCATCTTGTTCAATATTAATAACCTCATGAGTTACAACTTTTCCTGCTAAAGTACCTTGCTTACCCAAATATGAGATGGCATCTCCAACTTCAATTTTAGAAGGCTCAATTTCTTTAGCAATTAAAACATCACCTATTTTATATTTAGGATCCATACTTCCAGATACAACAGTAAACATTCTAAAACTTAAAAATGAGATTTTATTATTACTAAATCTTTGTAAAGCAACTACTAACAAAAATAAAATAATAAAAATTGCAACAAATATATTTAAAATTGTTTTAATTATTTTAAAAGCTTTATTATTCATATTAACCACTACAAGTATTCTTGTGCCCTTTCTAAGTATTCTTCCATTGCATTTTTAAATTTTTTCTTAACATCATCTATACCAACTAATCGTTCACTTTTATCTTTTTTTATCTCTTTAGCTATCATATTTAATAGTTCTTCATCAGTTATTTCTATACCAGCACTTAATAATAAATCAACTATTCTTCTTATTTCTTCTGTCAGTAATAAAACTGCATTTTTAGCCATTTTTTTCTTTTGTTCTCTTTTAGAAGGAACTAAAGAATCTAAAACAAAATAATCAATTAAAAATGAATGATCTAAAAATCCTTTTAATACATCATTACCATTATCAGTATCATTTTCCTTAGTATCTTCATTATCTTCGAATTTTAATATATATTCCCACAATTTTACTGCTATCCTAAAGTTTGGATTCTTTAAAATAATATTTGTTTTTTTTATTGGTGGCTTTATAAATGATACATGTGCTTTATCTAAAGCTTTATACATTTCACTTCTTTGCCAACTAGAAATGTATTCTTTAATTCGTTTAATTCTTGCTTTGATTTTTTTTATTTCATCTTTTATTTTTTTATCAACCTTAGTTGTTGGTAAAGTTTCTGAAGTAACTTTTAATTCGATATCTACCTTTTCAAAATCAGTTATTGTTTTTGCTGAATACTCTAATACCTTTTCATCACTTAATTCAAAATTATTAAGTAATTCTTCTTTTTCTAAAACAAATTTTAACAAAGAATCTATTAGAGTGTAGAGAAACCTATTTTCATATATATTATAGGTTTCTTCATTTCTAACATCCAATATTTTTTTAGGTTCAACACTATTAGTTTTTTTGTCAATTTTATTAATATATTCTGTGTGCTTACTCAAATCTTTAATACTTGCTACAGTAATTTTTTTAGATTTTTCTATTTTAACAGTGTTTTCTTCTCTAATAAGTGCGATTTTGGGTTGTCGTACAATAATATCAATATATGGACAAGCATCTTCTATTACATCAACCCAATCAAAAGATACTAAATTACCTTCATAATCAGATTTAAAAAACATTTCAGAACCTAATTTTTTCAAAAATATATCAGTTTTATCTTTTACATTTTTTTCAACTTCACATTTAAAATTGTCCATATAATATCAACCCCTAACTATATGCTTTTCTTAAGATTTTGTAAATATGCAATACATTCCTTCATTACATCTTTACCAAATTTTTTATTTAAATAAGAAATAAATGGATCAATTTCATCTCTTAATAAAGCAACACTTAATTGATCAAATTTTCTTAATATTTTTTTAGCAATAAAGTAATCAATTGCTTCTATTTCTTTACCACCACAAGCTACATAAACTGGAGTGAATACCCCTAATTGTTTCATAATACGATTACCAAATGCAATTCTAAAATGTTCAATAACGTAATCATCTATTTCTCCAACATAATTTAATCCTTTATCAGATAATGGATATTTTTCAACTGCATCAGCAAACAAACTATCTAAATAACTTGAATTAATTTTTACTACATCTTGCTCACGACATTTAAATGGATCTACTTTAGTATTAATATCAATAGGCATTGCTCTATCATATACTTTATCAGTAACCATAAAAGTTGAATCATCATTATTAATAGTACCAATATACCAAAGATTTCCAGGTAATTTAATTTTTCCTTTAATTAATTTTTTAGGATCATCTGGCCAAGCACTAGGTACTAAGTCTACTAACCATTCATCACGACTAGGCATTTCAAGAATTGATAATAAATCTGCAAAATAATATTCAACACGAGCTAAGTTCATTTCATCTAGAATAATTGTGTGAACATCATCATCAAATGAAGCAGCATATATTTCACCTAAAGCTTTAGTTTCATTAAATTTTTTTGTAAATTCATTAAAATATCCTAAGAAATCTGATTTATCTCTCCAAGATGGTTCAACAGAAGATACACAAGCATCCATTCCCATAAATTTTCCCCAAGCATAAGCTAAGGAAGTTTTACCTGTACCAGAGATACCTTGTAGAATAATTAACTTACCACAAGCTAAACCACCAAAGAAAGGTCTTAAAATTGAAAAATCATAATATAAATGTAATTGGCTAGCTGCGAAGCATCTGAAATCATCAATTAATTGTGCTAAAGTTGTATCGTTTTGATATTTTTTAATTTTACAACCTTCAAATTGTTCATCGATAGCCACCAATTTAGGAAATCTAATTCCTTTAATAGCAGCATCTTCTTCCTCTTTATTTTTTTCTTCATCACCAGTTGTATTTTCTTCATTTTCTTCTTCAGGATTTATTCCTAATTGAGAAACTTTCATAGCCATTAATTCTTCTCTTTCTTTCATTAACTTTCTAACTTGATCATTTAAATTACCAATTTCAGTTAATAATTCATCTTTGCTTAAATTATTATTTAATTTTCTTATTATTTTTTTAACTAGCAAGAAAATTAATAATGCTATTAATAAAACTATTATTATTAAACAAACAACACACATAACAACAAATACTTTTTCATTGCCATTAAAATTATCTTTATAACTTTCAATTATTTTAGCGTAATCACTAAAACTAAACATTTGTTTAATACCATTAATAAATCCTTTAAAAGCATTAAACAATCCATCAAAAAAGATAGATATAAATTCGTAAAAAAATCTTAAAAATGTATTCATAAACTACTCTCCCCAATAACTTCCTATTTTACTTGCTATATCATCATAAGCAATTTTATTGTGTAATTCCTCTTTAATTGATGATAAAACATCAATTGATTCAAACATTTTCCCTTTTACTCTTTTATCGACAAATATGTATTCCATTGCTTCAACAATACCTTGATCTTTTGATTTTACTGCTGAAGTTTTTAAATCAACGGCAAATCTATATCCATCTTTAATTAATGATTTAATAATCTTTTTATTCTTTGATAATTCTTCATATTGTGCTAAAACAATAATATTATTTTTAGCGTATTCATCACCAAACAAATTAAATATTTTATCTAATTTATTAGATTTAGTATATAAACTTTCTGGTATATAGAATATATATTTTTTATTAAAATCAGCATTCAACATATCTTTAACAACTTGTACCAGTAATAATGTTAATAAAACTTCTATTTTATCTTCAGCAACAATACCATCATAATAAGTTTTATCTACAATATAATCACTATATACTTTACTAAAATTGATATTATGATTTAATTCAACGGCATAAACATTTTTTATTGATAAATTATTATAATTTAATTCAAATAAACTTGTTTCTAATTTTTCGATTGATTCTTTAATCACTGATTTATAAGTTCTTTGAATTTTTAATATATTACTAATCATAGAATTAATTGTTTTAGGATCAACTTCAGTTCCGATTAATTTAACCATCTTATTTTTATAAGTTTGTTTTTTTATTTTAGTATCATCGATAACTAAATATGTATGTTCTAAATACATAATCAAAGTAAATATATTAGTGTATTTTTTAACCTTTTCGCTATATTTATTATCAGTACCTTTATATGCTTTAATCATTTTTTCTGCTGCTTCTTTTAATGCATTTTCAATTCTAGTATTCATATTACGGCCATTATACTCAACATTGACATCTCCGCAATAATTATAATATTTACCATCAATATATACTCTTAAGAAATTTTCTCTAATTGTTGCTTCATTTGTTTTTAAATTTTCACCATTATTTAAAACTTCAATTATTTCTTTTAGTTCTTCTTCTTTCATAAACATAATTTTTTCAATTATATTTTTGAATTTTTTCTTTTTATTTTTTAACATTTCTAATTTTAATTCTACTTCATTAGATTTAACTTCTTCTTCTTTTTCTATGATCTCTGGTTGCTCTTCTTCAATTTCAATTTTTTTAGCATAAGCATTTTCAATTTCATCTTTATCAACTTGAATCATTCTAAAATACATAGTTTTATCCAAATCTTCAGCTTCTAAAGGTTTTAAATCAATAATTGTCTTATCTAATTTCTCATCTTTTACTTCTTCTACTTTTGTAACTTTTACTTCTTGAACTTCTTCTTTTATATTGCTTTTAATTTTTTCTGACTTTTCTTTAATATACTTATCATTGATTGTTTTTTTATTATTATTTTTAATTAATTTAATAATATTTTTTATAAATATTTTTATCTTTTTAACTACATTTGCCATAAATACATCAAATTTTTTCATATCTTTTTCCTTCTTATTCTTCTTAATTGTTAATGTTACTAAATAAACTGTAATAATAATTGCAACTAAAACATAAGGATTAAATATTGTTTTTTTAAATATACCAAAAGCAGGTAATACTTTGACAACTTTTCCAACTATTTGCTCTTGTGTAATTGGATCATCCTTAACATCATTAGCATCACCTTTAGTTACATAAGTACCTTGGTATGCCTCAATAACTCTATGAGTTATAAATTCACCATCTTGTTTAAATGTAATAATATCATCTAATTTTATATTTTTAGAATACTTAACAACAATCCAATCGCCAGGTTCAACTGCTTCCCCCATACTTCCTGTCTGCACTTCAAATACAGAGTAACCAAAAAAACTAGAGTAATCATTACCTAATAATTTGACTTGGATATTGTTATATATAGAAATTAGTAAAACTATTCCAAAAATAAAAATCAATATATTTAAACCGATATTGGCAACTTTTTCTAAAATTTTACCTTTATTTACCATACTATATCAACCCTATCTTTGACTCTTTTCTTACTATATATAATTTTACCATATTCGACATTTTTTTACAATACAAAAAATCAAAAAAAAGAATGTTTAATCATTCTCTTTAATTTCTTTAGCAACAATTTTTTCAACTTGCACAATAAACCAAATTTTTTCAATTGTTGTATCACTTTTTTCTATTTTATTTACTCTTAATATCAATAATATTTTATTAAGTAAATTTTTAAGATTATCTTCATTTAAATCATCTTCACTAATATTAATACTATTTAATCGATATTTATTACTAATTGTTTTAGCTATATTATTAGTAGAGAAAATTGGTACTCCTGTAATAATAATATTAGTTGGATTCATTGCAAACAAATCAAAATTATCGCTATATTTAATAATTTCATCATAATCAGTTATATTATAAACTTTTTGAATAGTTAATTTTTTGAAATAATCAAAACTATAATATAAGTTTAAAACATCAGATATAGTTAATGTATCATTTAATATCATCATTACTTTATCTTTGAAATATTCAATATCATAAGTTTTATATAACTCATATAATTCTTTTGCTTTTAAAACTGATTGTAATTTTAATTGTTTTAAAGCACTATCAGATCTAAATTCAAATAATCCTGGTCGACCACTAAAGATTTTTTTATTTAATTTTTCTAATTCATTTTCTTTAGTTTCTATTTGATCAATAATAGTTTTTAAACCTTTATACTCTTTTTTATCAGTAGTTAATAATTTTTCATATTCATCTTTAAAATATTTGAACATCGGATAAAATTCTAAATAATTTTGATATTCTAAAATATTTAATTTTAATTTTTCTAAAGCTGGCGCTACTTTATCAACATCAGTAACTTCTGGAATTAAAGAATCAAATGCTGTTTTGCGTCCTTTACTATCACTTAAATATTGTTCGATATCTAATTCTTTAGTTTTAGCCATAGCTATTATGTCACTAATAGTTTCTTTACTAGCCAAATTTAAATCAATATAAGCATCTTGTAATTTTTCTAAACAGTGATTATAATCTTTAATTCTATTTTTCTCCATTACTTCTTTTTGTAACGTCAAAATATAATTATTTAATTTACGACTATTTTTCTTAATTAGTTTTCTAAAATTTAATTCAATATGTTGAATAAGTTCAGGATTTACCCAATAAATTTGTTCAAAAATTTCTGATACCTTATCATAGCTTTTTAATCTTCTATTTCTTACTTCTAAAAAAGCAGTCATATATTCATGAACATAACAAGTATAATTAAAATCATCACTTTCTAAATGAATACCTGCTTGTTCAAATTTATCTAATAAACCATTTATTATTTCATTTAAAGATTTGAAATTAAATGTATCATAATTATTAATTTGATATAGTAAATCATCAAAACACATTTTTTCGACATAAGTATTAGTTGGATTTAAAAGAAATTTAACATTTTCTAAAGTTTCTAATTTTTCTGTTAATTTATCTATATCAGTTGATTCCTTAACTTCAAAACTTTTAGCTTTAGCAATTAAATAATTTCTAGTACTGGTTTTATATTCTTCATATCTTTCAATTATGTTATCAATTGTTTCATTAAATTTCTTTTTATTTGTTTTAGTTTTAGTAGGCATAGTGGAAATTAATGTTTTTTTTGCTTCAATATCTTTATTTATAAATTCTAAAAAATTATTCATCTTCATTTTCCTCTTCTAACTCTATTTTACTTTCAACTAAAAATTGCGAAAAATCTGTAATATTTTGATAAACTTCTATTAGTTCTTTTAAAGTTAGTGCCGATAAATCGAAATCTACTTTTTCTTCCCTTTTCATCTTATCACCTTTTCCCCTATTCATATCCTTGTGTATCTTTTAAGAAATTTAATGAAATATATATTTCAGCTCCATCAGAATCTGTTTCTAGACTATCAATATCTTGTCCTTCAATCCAAACATACACTCTTGTTTTTGTTATACCATCTGGTACAGTAAATAATGGTTTTTCAAAATCATCATCAGTCATAGTTTCTTGTAATTCAAAATAATTTGGGTCAAGATTTGGTGAACCAGATACCGTATTTGCTACAAATATAGGACCACCTGCTCTTGTAAATGCATATGTTGGAAACTCTTGTCCATCGATTAAATTAACGCCATATTTAGTAGCCCTTTCAATGGAAAGATTAGAATGCGCCTTACTATTTGGCTCAAAAATAATAGAATAACAATTATTATTACATTCAATATTTTGAACTTCATTTGCTGGTGCATCTTTAGCAACAGATCCTAACTTAACAATACCAATACGAGCAGAATTTAATAAACCAATCATTTCTTCTTCTGCATCTTTTTCCATTGTAATTGAAGTACCATATTCAAAATATAAATTATCGCTTACTGGAGATCCTGAATCATTTTTAAAAAACAAATCAAATGCTATATAATTATTGTACTCATTTCTGCCACCTTCATGCATTAAATTAGTTCTTATATAACCATTATTTTTATCCTTATTTGGATATCTAACCCCACTACTTGAAAACATATTAAATATCGGACTATCATGATTAGTAATTCCATTTGAAGAAATAGGTACTAATCCACCACCTGCCCATTGACTTGTATTATTAGGATAAGTATATCTTAATCCTCTTATAAGTTCATCAGCAGATATAATTAAATCAGTATCAAAATTAATACCATCTAAAGAAATAGATAATCCAGTATTTTTTTTAACTGTCATAGTAAATGTTTTTACTCTAACATTTAAATTGGTTGAAAACCACGCATATGTTGAAAAAATAAGCAAAATACCTACTAATACCATAACAGTGATAGTAACTTTTTTATTTGTTTTTTCGATAATTCTTTGTCTAAAAGTATTTTGTTTTTTCATTTTTCACCACCTAATTAATAAAGGAAGAGTAATTAACCAAATTACTCTTCTTTATTATCAATTATTCACCATTTGTTGGAGTAATATCTGTACTTGGTCCATCATAACCTGGAATATCAGATTCATTATATCTTTCTTTAGTGAATCCAAAATTAACTGTAATTTTCTTTCCTAATGAAGCAAAGTCGTAATTATCGATATCTTGTCCTTCAATCCAAATGTAAACTCTAACTTTTGTAATACTATTTGGAGCTAATGTCATAAATTGTGGACGATCTTTACCAGCAACATTTTTCATTGTATCAGTAAAGTATGGGAATTCAACTAAGTTATATGTATTTCTAACTCCAGCAACATAAGTTTCATAATCTACTGTGTTTTTTGTATAAGTATTGTAAGCTGCACCATCATAAATATTTACATTATCAGCAATTTCAATATTATTACTAATTGCATATGTTGGATAAGCTGTACCATCTTTTACAGCAGTACATTTTGAACCAGCATTATATGAATCTGGATCATTAACATCGTCACCATCAGTAGAAGCTTTTCTTGTTAAACAAGATTTTTGATACCAATTAATAGCATTTTGTACGTGTTTAGTATCGTTTGGTTCCCAAATTTGAGCATCTCTACAAATTCCAGTTACTTGAACTTGGCCATCAGCAGCAGGTACATTAGCACAAGTTATTTTTGTGATATTATCAGCTGAAGTTGTATCTGCTTTAACACGCCCGATTTGTGCGAAAGCAACTCTTACTGAATTTTCAATACCAGCTTTTTCTTTTCCACCATTTGCAGAAACTTTAACTTCTGAATTAGTAGTTAAATAAATTGCTTCTTCATTTAATGGATTATTATCAGCATAATAAGCATTTCCTGATAAGTTTTTAATGAACAAGTCAAATGCTACATAACCATTTCCTTCTTCATATTCAACACCACCAGCATTTAAAGTTGTATGATTATCAACTTGTTCTGATAATAATCTATAACCACCTGTAACAGCAGTTAAACTTCCTTTTTCAAATAATTTCATTCTTGATGAAGCTTTATCCATATCACCAACAGATGACATTGGAATTAAACCTTCTCCAGGTTGATCTAACCATTGATTAGCATTTCCTTCATAAGGATCAGCATTTCTTGCATCTAATGTATATTTCCAGTTTTCTCCATCCATAGATAAGTATAAACCTTCTGTTGTTGCTATGTTAACACTAAATTCTGCAACATTAACAGTTTTCATACCAATAAACCATGCATATGTTGAAACTGATAATAAGATTGCACATAAAGAACAAATAGCAACTAAATCTCTAATTCTTTTACTTTTTTTACTATTATGTTTTTTTGCCATAATTTCCTCCTATATTTAAATTTTAGTAACCTAGAAGATTAATTAAAATCTTCTAGTTACTTTAATAATTATTCACCTAATGTTGGTCTCTTATCAACATCACTTGGTAATTCAGGATCACCATCATAGTTGATATCTTCACCATATAATTGTTCTTTAGTAAATCCAAATGAAAGTGAGATTTGTCCTCCTAATGAAGCAAAATCATAGTTATCAACGTCTTGTCCTTCAATCCAAATATAAACTCTAATTTTTGTAATACTATTTGGAGCTAAATAGAATAATTCTGGTCTTTCAGTTCCTTCTAAATTTTTCATTGTATCTGTGAATGTTGGAACTTTCATTAATTTACCTTTTGTAGCAGTCATAGCAACTGAAGCAGTATAACCATTGTATTCAGTACCATCATATACATCTACTTGATCAGTGTAATTAATTTCACCACTTACTGCATATGTTGGAACAAAAGTACCATCAGTAACAGTACCACATGTACCACTAAATGAACTTGGATTAGTAATATCAGCCGCATTTCTCTTTAAGCATGATTTTTCATACCATTTAATAGCATTATTTACGTGTTTTGTATCATTTGGTTCCCAAATTGTAGCATCTCTATTTGTACAAATACTAGAAACGCCATCACCACCTGTACAATTAATTCCTTGAATTTTTGAAGTATTTTCTTCAGTTGCAACTACACGTCCAATTTGTGCGAAAGCAACTCTTACTGAATTTTCAATACCAGCTGTTTTTTGTCCAGCAGCACCAGTTTTAACAACTGATTGTGGAGTTAAATAAATTCCTTCTTCATTTTTTATATCAACTGTATCATAATAAGCATTTCCTGATAAGTTTTTAACAAATAAATCAAATGCTACATACCCATCAACTTCTTTAGCACCAGTATTTTTTACTCTTGCAGCCATTACACGATAACCACCAGGTGATGCTGTAAAACTTCCTTTTTCATACATTATAAGTCTTGATGAATCAGTATCGATTTTTCCAACTGTTGACATTGGAATCAATCCTTTGCCACCCCAACTGTTTGTATTAGTCAAATATGTTCCTTTAACACCAGGATCACTATAATTACTTTCATTAATTGTTACTGTGTCACCGAAATTTTTACCATCTAATGAAAGTGATAAACCATCGATTGCAGCAATTTCTACATCGAATGCGGTAACGTTAACAGTTTTCATACCAATAAACCATGCATAGGTTGAAACTGATAAAATAGTAGCACATAAACCAGCTCCAACAAGCAATCTTTTGACACGTTTTTCATGTCTTCTATTTCTTTTTTCCATATGTACCTCTCTCTTTTCATTAATTTTCTACGTACTCTGAATTGAAATCCATATAAACAGAGAATTCTCCACCTAAAATATCATCTGTACATTCAGGATCACTACCTTCAACCCAAATGACAATTGTGTATTTATCGATATCTCCAGGTTTAAAATCATCAACTTTATTACGAGCAACTAATTTTTCTTCTTCAAATGGAATAGTATCTGGCTCATTTCTTCCGTCAGAAGCTTTCTTAGCATACGTAACAGGTTGTCCATTTCGATAGACTCTAATTCTTACAGCACCGTCAATTTTTTTGATAACATCTGTGATAAAAAGTTCACTCCAATAGCTTGTAATTTCATCTCCAACATTCTCAACAAAAAATGTATAAGCAAGGTATTCAGAACCATTATGAGAACCACCAGTAGAATCATCTAAATTATCAGGTAACCAATTACCAGATATATTAGTGAATGTTTTAGGCGAAGCAACTGATAATTCTGCTTGATACACTTTATAATTAGGATCATCGTAAATGATAATACCTCTACTAAAGTATAAATTTTTATCCAGTGTTATACTAAAATTACCACTATTATAAATAATACCTATAACTAAATACAAAAGAATAAATAGGAAAAGAAATATTAATAAAGCTATTCTAAAGATATTTTTAAGTTTTCTTTCATTTTTGATTTTCTTTGAACTAAGCTTAATCTTATCTTCCATAACTCTACCCCTTCATATTACCCTATAAACTAGGGTCACTATGATATTCTTTACAATACAATATAATTATAACATACATATTTTTTTTGTCAATATAATATGTCGATAATTGTCGAATTTAATTTTACTTTGTTTTTCTTTAGTTTACAATACTTTTTGTCAATCTTTTACATTATTTGAATATATTTATTAAATATTTTACACATATTGACACATATAAAATCATATTTTACATTTTTTTATTGATTTTATACATATATATATGTATAATAAAGATGTAAAAGAAGAAAGAAGGGTTTTAAATGGCAATGAAATTTAAAATATTGTTAGTTATTAGTTCTTTGGCATTGACATTAAGTTTGATGAGTAATACTTATTCAAGATATGTTGCTGATGTTGATAGCAATATTGATTTGTTATTTGCTAAGTGGCAAATTTTAGTTAATGAAAATGATATTACCAATAATACTACAACTTCTATCAATATTACTCCAGTAATGGAAGAAAATGTTAACGTTGCTGAAAACACCGTTGCTCCTTCTTCTAAAGGTTATTTTGATATTGACATTGATCCATCTAATGCTGGTGTATCATTTGATTATTCAATCAACTTAAATATTGAAGATGAAAATATGCCTGATTTAATGATTAGTAAATATGCAGTTTTAGATAAGGATTATAATGAAGGTGATCAAATAACTACAACCACTATTTTAAATAATACAATAGATGGAACTGTTGATTATAATGCTACAGCACATGAACCATTTACAGTAAGAGTTTTCTTTGAATGGTATGAAGGTGTTGATGAAAAAATGGATGATGAAGCTGATACAAATATAGGTTATGAAGCAGCTTTAAATGATAAATCATTATTAGTAAATGCGTCAATTAGTTTCAATCAAAAAATTTAAGAGATTAAAAAATCTCTTTTTTTTATACATAAAAAAACACAATTTTATTGTGTTTTATTCTTCTACATCTACTTCATCACCATATTTAATTTCAACTATTAATGCATATAATTCATAAATAAAGATTAAGAAACATGGTACTAATACGATAAATAAGAAGCCCCATTGTGATTCAATAATTCCTAAAACATTTCCAATATCATTATATACTTTAGTAGGTCTACCAATCAAATATTTAATTGAATATGTTTCACCATTTTCAAATGTAAGATAATCATCCATAACTTCTCCAACTTTGCCAATATTTATATCAGCAGTTTTAGACATCTTATCAACTTTATAAACAAATACTTCTTCACCTTTTTGTAAATTTTCTGGCGCTGCTGCTTCAACTAAAACTAAATCACCTTTTTGATATTCTTCATGACTTACTTTATCTTTTAAAATTACTAATGAAGTTTCACCAAATACTGTTACTCGATAATCATTGAAATTTAATAATAAAATTGTCATAAATAATGCAAAAGTAAAATAAACAATTCCCAATGTTACTAATAATACTTTTTTTATTTTTTTTAAAACTTTCATACTTCCTCCTTAATTACATTCTATTTCTAATAAAGAAAATTCATTTACATTATAAGTAGCATCTTTATCTACTTTATAAAATATATAACTTAAATTATCTTTACTAGGTATTTCTAAAATTATTTCATTAATATAACCATTTGACATATTATAATTTGTTATATTTTCGTTATCAATTCTTAATTTATTAGCATCCCAATTTATTTTAACACATTTTTTAGTGTCAGAAGAATTAGTTACTGTTAATCGATCATAATTAGAAAATGATTGATATAACATATCTGTTTTTTCTACTAAGTTTTTATCTTTTTTAAGAATAAATGTTCCAGTTAATATCTTCTCATATGGTTCAGTAGTAACAACTTCAATATTAGCAGTTACATTATCATTTTCTACATCAAAATATATATCTGAAGTAGCTTTTTGAATAACCCAATCATAACCTTTTACTTCACAAGTTGCTTTATCAAAATCAGTTGTATCTACACCATCATTTGTATTATTTACACAACTATTATAACTAGATAATGTCCCATAATAAACATTCGAATCAGTTCCATTGACTTTACAATTACTACCATCATCTAATGTACAAGTTACTTTATATTTTATATCATAATCAGTAACTAAAGCATCGTTAATATTATTTTTTAAATTAAAATGAATACTTGTTCCATCCCAAACATTATTAACATTTTTAACGTTATTTCCTAGTTGATCACTACTTAAATAAAATCCTTGAGAATTTAAATAATAATTCCAAACTGTATTAGATACATATTTTGCTAATGTAAAACCATTTGTAATAAGTAAAATTGTACCTAAAAATATAACAATCATTATTAAATATTTGCGCATTTTAATCACCTAACTTCTGCCAACTATTTATTTCTACATCAATGAAATCAGCTAAATTTGTATATTCTAATGAATTATATTCACTAGGGAATGTTACTTTTAATTTATAATTATCTAATATTTCATTTGTATGTTCTAGTGTTTGAATTGAAGAATTACATACTAATTCATTTTTTTCATTTCTTGAGTAAGTTTCATCACATTTCATTATTAATTCTTCTGTTTCCCCTACTTTATATAATTCAATATCTAATGGCATAAAATGAAATGTTTTAATAGTAATTTGATATTCAACTGTTACATTACTTAATTCATTATCTTTATTAGTAACTGAAAATAAGTATTCTTCATTACTACCAGGATTTAAATTACTTAGATTTAATTCTAAATGATTCAATTGTTTACTTTCAAATACAAATTTAGCGATTTTTTGATCTACTTTTACATTACTGTTAGAATTAAACATTGAATATGTAACACCAGTACCTAAAAATATAGTTATTAAAATAAACAAAATTATTAATACTTTATGTTTCATGATTTCCTCCTATCTAACAATAAATTTCTTTTCGATTGTTCCTATTTTAGTTGTACCATCATATAATTCAAATACAAATTTGTAACCACCTAACATATTTTTAAGTTCTAATTTGTTAGGTAATTCATAAATATTATCAGTTATTTTGTTTAATTTTGTAGTAGTATAATTACTTAAATCAACTAATGAATAATCTTGATTATAAGCTGATAAAACTTGTTTCTTATATAATGAAACTCTTACAGTTGGATTAGTAAAATTACCAGTTTTAATTATGTCAAAATCAATTATATTGTCTGTTATAACATTATTAAATGATACATCAAATCCATAATCAATTGTAACATTGTTAGTTACAGTTACTGGAACAGTTATTTCATTACTATATGAATTAGCATATTTTCCATCATAAGATGCAAGTGCTTTTATTTTAAAGTAATAAGTGCCTGTTTCTAATTTGCTATTATCAACTGAAGTAGTTATTTCTAAATTACCAATAGCAGGTATTCTAACTATACCATCATTATTTGGTGAGTATTCTTTTCCATTTACTTTAAATGTTAAATTTTTTAAATATTCTTTATTTACTATATTTCCATTTTTATCAACTAAACTAACATTTAATCCCATTATTTTATCTTCATATGTTGTATCATTTATTTGTTTATCATTTATAAAATCATATACTAAATTACTTGTAATATCAATTGTATTAGTAGAATCACTATTATAAATAATTGTATCACTATAATTAGAACTAATATTTATACTAGCACTACTTTCATAAATATTAAATGGTTTTAAAGTAGTTGTTAAAGTTTTAATTACACTATCTTGATTGTTTAATTCCATAGCTATTTTAATATCTTCAATATCAGTTATATCAGTGTTTTTAAAATCTAAAACAATAGTAAAATTCTCATTTATTTGATTTGTATAATTATCTTCACTAAATAAAGTATCACTACCTACTTCTTTAAATAAAGTTAAATTATAAATTGTATCTTGTTTGTCAACTGTATATGTATATACTTTATTTTGGTTGTTATCAATTAAAGTTATTTTTGTATTAAGTGGTAAGGAAGTATTAGATACAATACTATGTGTTTTTCCTTCGTTATAATTATAACTTGATTGATAACTTACATTTAAAGTAATAGATGATTTATTTGTTATATAATTTGTAGTAAAGTTATTATTTCTACCAGCATTTAAACTATTAATACTATAACCATCAAATATTATATATTCACTATTAACATAAGTAATATAATCAGCATTATCAATTACTTTAACATATAAAATATAAGTACCTTTATTATTAATCGTTATTTTATCATTATAAGCATTCCAACTAACACTATCTAATTTATCTTCATTTATTATTTCATTAGATAAATAATATTCTACACTTTTAATACCAGATAAATTATCAATAGCAGTTATTGTTAAATCGGTATTTTCATTTATATAATTTTTAATAGTTGGATTATTTAATTTATTCCAAGTCTTATCATTCATATTAATAGTAACATCAGAACCAGATAAATCCACTATAATTAAATCAGAATTTAAATAATAGATATTATCATTATTATCGACTACTTTAGCATATATAACATATTTACCTTCATTATTTAATTCAACTATATTTTCATAAT
The DNA here is from genome assembly GCA_944359055.1 of uncultured Bacilli bacterium. Lineage (GTDB taxonomy): Bacteria > Bacillota_I > Bacilli_A > RF39 > UBA660 > Faecisoma. The sequence goes on from CALVSO010000003.1 coordinate 19,452, forward strand.
TACTAAAAGTTAAATTTTGTATTTCTTCTTTTGTTAATTCTTTATCACTAATATAATAACTAACTTCTTTAAATGGTCTTAATGGATCAATTTGTTCGATACTAAAAGCAGTTGCTTTATTAAACTTAATTGAATTTAATTCGTATCCTAAATTGTTCCATGAATATGTTCCCACATGAATATTAGCAATTGGATTATTTATATCATCAGTAGCTAATATAGGAAAACTTCCTTCTTCATAAACCCAAACATTTTCTGCGTTACTAGTTAAATCAGTACTATCAATAAATTCATTAAATTGTAAATTATTAATAACAAATTCTTTATCTTTTAAATTATTAATATCTGTTAAAGTAACAGTTCCAAATATACTTCCTTCATTGGTTATTTCACCATCAGTATAATAAGAATTTTTAAAATTAACAACACTACTTACAATAGAATTTACTAAATATGTTGTTTCTGTTGCAAAAGAATTATTAATAGTTAAATTACCATTTGTAACATTATTAATTAAATGAGTAACATTACCTGTACTATAAACTTTATTTAGTGTTCCTTTACCATGAAGTTTATTAATTAATCCAGATGTTTTATCACCTGATAATGTTCCGTTATTATATGATTTATTAATTGTAATATCATTAGTATATCCTACTAAACCAACACTATTTTTACCTATAATATTAGCTTTATTAATAACATTATTTAAAGTAATTTTATCAGCCTTAGCAACTATTCCACTACTAATACCATAATTATAAGTTACATCATAAGTTAAATTATCTAATGTTATATTAGTATCTATAACTATTTTACTAATATTTCCTAAATCGAGACTGAAATCACCAGTTACTTCATTATTATTAATTTTTATTTTATTTTCACCAATGCTACCTTTAATTGTAACATTAATTATATCACCTTTTATATAAGGAATCATTATATTAGAAAAATTAGATATTGTAGGAACATTAAATGTTTCTGTTTTAGTTAATTCTTCATTTGTACCAACAACATAACCATTATATAAAACATTAGTTATATTACAATTAGTAGCACTAGAAGCAATTCCTGCAGTAATATTACCACCATAAATCATAGAATTTTCAACATACAAATTACTTACATTACCACTTAAATTAGTAAATAAACCAACTTCTTCATTTTCACTAGAAATATATAAACCATATATTCTAAAATAATTACCATCTAAATTACCCTTAAAATTATTTAATGATTCAAATAAATTAATAGATTTTATTTTAGTGCCAGTTTTATCTACATTATCATATATTTCATTAGTATTTTCTTTTACATAAAAGGTTGTATTATTTAATTTATATTTAATACCTTCTTCATCATAACTAAATATACCATCATTTAAAACAATATCCTTATTTAACTCAAAATATGTATCAGCATAATCAGTAGTTTTTAACATTTGCGCAAAATAAGCTAATTCATTACCATTAGAAATAATATAAGGATCATCAATTGTACCACTACCACTTCGATAACTAGTAGCTACATTACCATCCCAAACTTCAATATCTTTAATAGTATTTCTATTTTTATATCTTGCCAAACTAGGTATCATAATTGAACAAATCAATATTAAGCCTAAAATTAAAATTAAATAATTTTGCTTAGGTATTTTTTTCAATAAATCTTTCATAAATATCTTCCTTTACCACTTATTTATTCTTTAACTTTTCTACCTTATATCAATTATAACATAATTCGACATCTTTTGCACCTATTTTCAAAAAAAATATCACACAAATTGTGTGATATTTTAAATTATTCATTTGTTGTTGGAACATCTGGTCCATCATAATCAGGGAAATCTGATTGATTGTATCTTTCTTTAGTGAATCCAAAGTTAATAGTAATTTTCTTTCCTAAAGATGCGAAATCATAGTTATCAATATCTTGTCCTTCAATCCATACATAAACTCTTAATTTAGTAATACTATTTGGAGCTAAAGTCATAAATTGTGGACGATCTTTACCTTCAACATTTTTCATTGTATCAGTAAAGTATGGGAATTCAATTAATTTCATTGCACCTTTTTGTCCTGGTTGTGTTCCTTCTGCAGCAGCATTGTATTCTGCTAATGTATTAGTATTAGCTGTATATTTATTATAAGCAGTACCATCATAAATATTAACATTATCATCAATTCCAATTGTTCTACTAATAGCATATGTTGGATAAGCAGTTGTTTTATTTAATGTTTTACATGGTGTAGCATCAGTATAAGATGCGCTTGAATTAACATCTGCACCAGTTCTTTCTAAACATGATTCATTATACCAATTAATAGCATTTTGTACGTGTTTAGTATCATTTGGTTCCCAAATTTGAGCATCTCTACAAATACCTGTAACATGTTCTGGATCTTCTGCATCATCTAAACTATCAGCACAAGTCATACTTGTTACTAATTTTTGATTTTCTGTTACATCTGTATCTAAAGCAGCACTTACACGACCTAATTGAACAAATCCAACTCTTACAGAATTTTCAATACCAGCTTTACCTTCACCATCTAAAGCAACTGTAACAGCTGAATTAGTATTTAAATAAATTGCTTCTTCATTTTTGACATTATTTTCTGGATAATAAGGATTTCCTGATAAGTTCTTAACAAATAAGTCAAATGCAATATAACCATCACCTTCAACATATTCTTTTGAACTAGTTGATCCACCTACTTGTTTAGTATGGTTGTCAACTCGACTAGATAACAATCTATAACCACCTGTAACAGCAGTTAAACTTCCTTTTTCATATAACTTCATTCTTGATGAAGTTGCATCCATTTCACCAATTGAAGACATTGGAATTAAACCTTGTTTAGGTTGATCTAACCATTGATTTGCATTTCCATCATAAGCTGGTGCATTTTTTGCATCTAATGTATATGACCAATCCTTACCATTCATTGATAAGAATAAGCCTTCGGTTGTTGCAATATTAATGTCGAATTCTGTTACATTAACAGTTTTCATACCTATAAACCATGCATAAGTTGAAACTGATAATAAAATAGCACATAAAGCACAAAGAGTAATCAGATTTCTTACTTTTTGATTTTTCTTTCTTCTTTTCATTTTATACCTCCTAATTTATTGTCCATATATCATCTACTCGCGTAGCTGTTTTTTTAACTCCACCATCTTTGAATGTAAATTTAGTCATCCAACTTGGTAAAGTAAATTCCTTTTTGTCATTATCATAAGTAATTTTTGAATTTGAAATATCAGTTATTTCACCAGTATTAACATAAGATACTGTTTGGTCTCTAACTACATCATCTGGTAATTCTGGATCACCATCATAATCGATATCTTCTCCATAGAATCTTTCTTTAGTAAATCCAAATGATACAGAGATCTTTCTTCCTAACGAAGCAAAATCATAGTTGTCTATATCTTGTCCTTCTATATAAATATAGATTCTTACCTTAGTAATACTATTTGGAGCAAGTGTTATAAAATCAGGTCTATTAACTCCTTCATTAAACTTATCAGTATCAGTAAAGTAATCTACTTTGTATAGTTTACCTTTTTGATATGAATTTGCTATTGATTTAGTATAGCCATTATATTCTTTACCATCATACACATCAATTTGATCTGTATAATCAATAACTCCACTTACTGCATAAGTTGGATAATAAATTCCATCTTTAATAGTTTTACAAGGTCCACTAAATGAAGCAGGATTAGTTATATCACTGCCAATTCTTTTACGACATGATGTTGTATACCAACTAATAGCATTAGTAACATGTTTAGTGTCATTAGGTTCCCAAATTTGAGCGTCCCTATCAGCACATATACCAGTAACATCATCATCAGATTTACAAGTAATGCCTGTAATAACATCAACATCGTCTTCTACTGCTATAACACGTCCGATTTGTGCGAAAGCTACTCTTACAGAATTTTCAATACCAGCTTTTATTTCTCCATCTTCAGCAACTTTTACTTCTGATTCTGGATCTAAATAAATTGCTTCTTCGTTTTTTGGATTTAATTCTTTATAGTATGCATGTCCTGATTTATTTTTAATAAATAAATCAAATGCTACATATCCATCAACTTCTTTAGCGCCAGTATTTTCTACTATTGCAGCCATCACACGATAACCACCAGGTGATGCTGTAAAACTTCCTTTTTCATACATTATAAGTCTTGATGAGCCAGTATCAATCTTACCAACTGATGAAACAGGAACTAATCCTTTGCCACCCCAACTGTTAGTGTTTCCAGGATAACTTACAGTTTTATGATTTTCTTCATTAATCGTTACTGTTGTTTCCCAATTCTTACCATCTAACGATAATAATAAACTATCAATAGCAGCAATAGAAACATCAAAACTAGAAACATTAACAACCTTCATACCAATAAACCATGCATAAGTTGAAACGGTTAGAATAATCGTACATAAAACAGCAGCAACAAGTAATTTTTTTACTCTTGTTTCATGTTTTTTCTTACGTCTTTTCATAATCCCTTCTTTCTTATTCTGCATCTATTGGCTTAAAATTCATACGAACTTTAAATTCACCACCTAAAATATTATCAGTACAATCAGGATCTTCGCCTTCAATCCATAAAACTATTGTATACTTGTCAATATCGTTAGGTTTAAAATTAGTAACATCTTCACTCATGATTATTTTATTATCAATAAATGGAACTGTATTTGGTTCTACTTCTCCTTCACTTGATAATTTTGCATAAGTTTGATATTCTCTATTCTTATAAATTCTAACTCTGATGGCAGCATCAACATTCTTGATAACATCATCGATAATAACCTCTCTAGTATAACCAGCAACTTCATCTCCAGTATTTTCAATATAAAATGTATATACTAAATAACTATCGCCATTATGTGATCCACCTTCGTAATCTTTGATTTCTTCCGGTAACCATATTTCCTTAATACTATTAAAAGTTTCAGGAGCTTTAGCTAATAATTCTGTACGATATACTTTATATTGAAAATCATCATAAATAATTATGCCATTATCCAAATAAAGATTTTTATCGAGTGTTATGCTAAAATTACCATTATTATAAACAATACCCATTACAAAATATAAAATAAGTAAAAGTAAAAGTAATAATATCACAACTAGTTTAAATCTTTTCTTAAGTTTTTTTTCTTTTTTTAATTTATCGGTAGTTTTAGTAAATTTACTTTCCATCTTTTACCTACACCCCTTTTTGTACACTACGATATCCTTTACAATACAATATAATTATAACATACTTACTTTTTTTGTCAATATTAATTGTCAATGATTGTCGAAAAATGTCATATATGTTATTTAGCAATAAAAAAAGTCAAATGTTATAATTTGACAATTATTCTTTATTAATTAAGAACCTAATAAAGATAAAATCATATTAATATCTATGTGACTAAAATAAATAATTAAGGCTGCCATACTTAGAAAAGGTCCATATGGTATTTCGTGATTTTTATTTGTTTTCATTATAAATACTGATACAGGCAAAGCGATAAAAGCTGACAAAAATATAGTAATAATTGATAATTCCCAGCCAATTATTAAACCAAAAACAGCCATTAATTTAATATCTCCACCGCCCATAGATTCTCTTTTAAAAATAAAATCGCCAAATAATTTTAGTAATAACATAATTATAAAAGATATCAAAGCACTTAATAGTGAATTTAACAAAACATCTAATCCGTTAATAAAATATATTTCAATCATTAATAAAATACTAAAAACAATTAAAACACTATCTTCAATAATCATATAATAATAATCACTTAAAATAACTATTATCAATAAAGATGTAAATGTTAAAGCAATTATTAAATCAAATGAAATACCAAATGATAAATAGCAAATTACAAATAATAAACCACAAATTATTTCAGATATTGGATAAAATATTGATATTTTATCTTTACAATTAACACACTTACCTTTTTGTAATATATAAGATAAAATAGGTATTAATTCTAAAGGTTTTAATTTATGATTACATTTTGGACAATGGCTACCCGGATATAAAATTGATTCTCCTTTAGGTAATCTATAAGCCACAACATTATAGAAGGAACCAAAAATGGTTCCTAGTATAAACAACCCTATTATAATACTTAATTCCATAAAATCCCCCTTACACTTGAATTGAACTATAGAAACTAAACATTGGAATTACAATTGATAATACTATTCCACCAACCGTAAATGTTAAGAATAAAATCAAAGCTGGTTCAACAAATGTTTTAATTCTTGTAACAGCATTTCGATGTAATTCTTGATAATAAGCTGATACTTTTTGCATCATCTCAGCTAATTGACCAGTTCTTTCACCTGTTGTAATCATTTCATAAGCTGGTACTGGGAAAGCCCAGTGATCTTTAAATGCTAATGAAATTCTTTCTCCTTTAGCTAAATTAGTAATAGTATCTAATATTAGCATTTTATATATTTCATTATTTGTCATTTTATTTAATATTTCCATACTATCTGTTATAAAAACATTATGAGCTAAAAGGGATGCGAATGTTTTTGTAAACATAGTTACTTCATTATAAATAATAACATTACCAAAAATAGGCATGTGCATTAAAAACCACTGAACAAACGTTTTAAATGCTTTAATATTTTTATATAAATAAACAAATATTAATATAAATACACATACACCAATAATTAAGAATAAATAATTTTTTTGTAAAAATTCACTTGTGTTCATAACAAATATAGTGATTCCTGGTATCTTTGCACCATCAATTCCTTCATAAATTGCAACGAATTGTGGAACTACCCATACCATAATAAATATTACAGCTGCAATTGCTAAAACAAATATAATAGCAGGATAAGTCATTGCGGTAATCATTTGTCTTCTTGTTTTGTCTGATTCAGTAAAATAATCAGCCATGTTATCTAAAACTTCTGGCAATTCACCAGTCATTTCTGATGTCTTAACCATATTGATAAGTAATCTTGGAAAAGCATTTCCTTGTTTATCCATTGCAGTTGAAAAATTATCTCCCATGGTTAAATCATATATCATCGTTCTAAAAATTCTTGAATAACCTTTATTTTTAAATTGATGTGACAATATTTTTAAAGATTCAACTAATGTAATACCAGCTTTAATATATGTGGATAATTGAGTACAAAAGAAAATTAAATCCTTAGTTTTTATTCTCTTTCTATTAGCATGATTACCATTTCCATAGATTCTTTGAATCCATTTATTAGTTTCAATACTATATACTTCATTTCCTTCACTTAACAAAAATGAATGAACTTCAACTTTAGAATATGCTGGAAATAATCCTTTAATAATTTTTCCATCTGGACTTTTAGCAACATATTTATACATAATTTTTTCTTCACTTTTTTCGGCATCTGCACCATCAAAATCCAATAATAATGCTTGCCTATTAATATCTTTTTTATTTTGAGCATTTTTAACAAATCTATTATTAGTAAATAATTCTTTTATTTTTTTGGGAATACTTCCAATAGCTAAGAAAAATGAATTTATATAATCATTAACTGTTTTCTTTTCTAAAGTAACATTTTCATTAATATAGATATCAGCTTTAGTTTTTTCTTTCTTCTCTTGTTTTTTCTGTTCTATTTCTTCTTTTTCTTTTATTTTTAATTCTTGTAATCTTTTTTTATTCTCTTCTTTTATTTGCCTATTTCTCTCTCTAGCAGCCATTTTCTTTTCTTGTTCCATTTGTTGTTTAGCACGCATTTTCTCATTCATTTCATTTACTTTAATAATTCCTCTAACTATTAAAACTATTGGGAAAGCAAAACCAAACACAACATATTTTATAAACAAATATACAAATCTTGAACTAACTACAAATCCAATAAATATATATTTTATAAATTTGTAAACAAAATAAGATAAATATAAGAATAAATAACTTATCATCTTAAAAAAGTAATATAGAGATGATACTACTATATCAATCAATACAAATAATGTTACAAAAAAACCTATATTTATATATTTAAAAATTACAAACAAAAAACGTACCATTTTATACACATATATAAATGGCAACAAATATATTGGTTTATTCAAATAGTATCACCACGCATTCCCTTTTGCTATTCTTAATACTAACATGATTATACCATATTTTTCTAAAAAGTAAAACTTTTTTTAAAAATTCATATAATATTTTTGAAAGGAGGAAATTATGAATTTTTATCCTTATTATAATTTTCCTTACACTTCTTTTACACAAGTACCAAAAGTTGGTGGTTTAAAATCTTTATTTGGTAACATTAAATGGAGTTCTATATTAAGTGGAACTCAAAAAACATTAAATGTTATTAATCAAGCAATTCCTATTATTAAACAAGCAGGTCCTGTTATTAATAACGCTAAAACAATGTTTAGAGTTATGAATGAATTTAAAAAAGTTGATATGTCACAAGAAAACATTATTCAAAATAATATTTCTAATAATACAAATTCAAATGATACAAATGTAGAAACTATTAAAAAAATAGATAATGGTCCTGTATTTTTCCAATAAAAAAAGCCATTTTTAGGCTTTTTTACTATCTTCTTTTTTTCTTAGTTCAGTATTTAATATTTTCTTACGCATTCTATAACTCATAGGTGTAACTTCTACCAATTCATCATTATTTATATAATCTAAACATACTTCTAAGCTTAATAATCTAGGTCTTTTTAAAACTACTGTATGATCACTTCCACTAGCACGTGTGTTAGTTAATTTTTTACCTTTTACAACATTAACAGCTAAATCATTATCATGATTATTTTCTCCTACAATCATACCTTCATATACTTCAGCACCAGGTTCAATAAACATAACTCCTCTATCTTCTAGTTGTCCTAAAGCATAAGCAGTAGCTTTTCCATTTTCCATAGAAACTAAAACACCTTGTTTTCTTTGACCAACTTTTGATCCTGCTAATTTACGATATTCTTTAAATGTATGATTAATTATACCATAACCTTTAGTCATAGTCATAAATTCTGTCATAAAACCAATTAATCCACGAGAAGGAACAATATAACTTAATCTTACTTGATTTTCATGGCTATGCATATTAACCATTTCACCATCACGATTTCCTAATGCTTCGATAACTGATCCTACATATTCTTCTGGAACTTCTACTAAAACATCTTCAAATGGTTCACATTTAATACCATCTATTTCTTTTACAATGACTTGAGGTTTAGATACTTGAAGTTCAAATCCTTCTCTTCGCATGTTTTCAATTAAAATAGATAAGTGTAATTCTCCTCTACCAGATACAATAAATGATTCACTATCATTTGGTTTAACTTTTAAAGATACATCTCTTTCTGTTTCTTTATATAATCTTTCTTCAATTTTTCTAGCAGTTAATATTTTACCTTCTTTACCACAAAATGGACTAGTATTAACGCCAAACGTCATTTGTAAAGTTGGTTCATCTATTCTAAGTAATGGTAAAGCTTCTTCTTTACCTTGAGTGCAAACTGTTTCACCAACTTCAATATCAGGTAACCCAGCTATTGCTACTATTTCTCCTGCTTTAGCTTCAGTTATCTCGATTCTTTTTAATCCTAAATAACCATACATTTTTTGAATTCTAAATTGTTTAATAGAACCATCACGTCTTACACAAGATACCATTTCATTTACTTTAGCTTTACCTCTTTTAACTCTACCAATTCCGATTCTTCCTACGAAATCATTATAATCTAGTAAAGCAGGTTGAAATTGAAATCCGCCATCTAAATCTACATTAGGAGCTGGAATATAATTTATAATTGCTTCTAATATAGGTTGCATTGTATGTTCTTGTGTTTCTATTTCCGGATGAATACTAGATGTTCCATTAATAGCAGAGGCATATATTACTGGAAAATCTAATTGATCAATATCCGCACCTAATTCAATAAATAAATCTAATACTTCATCTACTACTTCTTTAGGACGAGCTGTTGGTTTATCTATTTTATTTACAACAACAATTGGTGTTACTCCTGCTTCTAAAGCTTTTTTAAGAACAAATCTAGTTTGTGGCATTGTTCCTTCATATGCATCGACTACTAATAAAACACCGTCAACCATATTCATAATTCTTTCAACTTCTCCACCAAAATCAGCATGTCCTGGAGTATCTAATATATTTATTCTATATCCATCATAATTAATAGCAGTTGTTTTAGCTAAAATAGTAATACCTCTTTCTTTTTCAATATCATTTGAATCCATTGAATAAGTATTTTCATTTTCTCTAAAAGTTCCTGACATTTCTAACAATTTATCAACTAATGTAGTTTTTCCATGGTCAACATGCGCAATAATAGCTATATTTCTTATTTTTTCCATAAACTCACTCCTCAATCAACTGTGTAATTATAGCATTTTTATTTTAATTTGTAAAGGTTTTTGATATAATTATAATAGGTGGTAGAATGAAATTTTTATTTAGTATATTTATTAGTTTTCTATTTATAGTCAATGTAGATGCTCAAAAATTAGAAGTTACCTTAGATAAATGTGTTGATGGTGATACTGCATGGTTTTATTTAGATAATGAAGAACTTAAAGCAAGATTTTTAGCAATCGATACTCCAGAGTCAACAACAAAAAAAGAAGCTTTTGGTAAAGAAGCTAGTGATTTTACTTGTAATTTATTGAAAAACGCTAATAAAATAGAAATAGAATATGATGATAACAGTGATAAATTAGATAAATATAATAGACATTTAGTTTGGGTATTTGTTGATGACAATTTACTACAAGACTTAATAATTAAAAATGGTTTAGGTGAAGTAGAATATTTATATGGTGATTATAAATATACTTCTATATTAGAAGCTAGTGAAATATTAGCTAAAACTAATCGAGTTGGAATGTGGAATGATACATATGATTATTTATACATAATAGGAACTATAATTTTAATTGTTATTATAATAATTATTTGTATTTTTAATAAAAAAGTAAGAAAAAAAGTATTCAATAAAATCAAAAAAAAGGTATTTACTTTATAATAAAACAAATACCTTTTTTTTCATTATTAACAGTTATTTCATACCCTAATAAATTAAGGGTTTTTTTAACAATTGATAAACCTAATCCAAATTGTCCTTTTATCCCTTTTTTGTAAGGAGTAAATATATTATTTAGGATATTAGGATCAATATGTGGTCCATCATTATATAGTGTAATTTTATTATTTTTAATTGTTATTTTTATTTCTTTTAAAGCATATCTCATAAAATTGTTTAATAAATTATCAATTATTGCTTCCCACATATCTAATGTACCATTAAATATAGTTTTGCCACTAATATTAACGATAAAATTAACATCTGGTCGTTGTATTTTAAATTTATCAACGCTACTTTCAATAATTGGTTTTATATCAATTTTTTCATCTTTTTTTTCTATATCTTTAAGATACGCTAATTTATTTAAGTATAAAAGGGAGTGTACTTTTATTTCGAGTTTATTTATTTGTTCTTTAATAATACTTCCGCCTGTTTGAGGATCCATAATTCCATCCTCAATAGCTTCCATATGTGATTTTATAACAGTAAGTGGAGTTTTAAAATCATGAGAAATATTTTGATACATTTGATTTTTGTATTCTTCTTGTTTTTTTAAGGTAGCTTTCATGTCGTCAATCGCTTTATTTAAAGTGCTTAACTCGTCATCTACCATATATTCATATTTATCAACATAATCATCATTGTCTAAATTATCGACTTTTTCTTTCAGATGATATATTTTTGTTACTATTTGATTCGCCCATAATATAATAATACCAATTGTAATTAATAATGTTCCGATTATTACGGGTAGTAAAGTTTTCATAATATCGGATCTTATTTCTAATAAATAATCATTATTAGTAATTGCAATTTTATTAATGTATTCGGAATCAATATTATAATAATAATATGTTTTACCTAAATAAGTAAATTTGCCATATTCATTATTTACTTTATCTAATATCTGTTTAGTATCAATATCAATTATATCTTTTAAATTATCTGATACTATAATTTTTCCATCAACAACATATAAATAAGCAATATCTTCAAAATCAGCTTTATCTACATTACTTTCAATCAATTCTAATGGTTGTTTTAGATATTGATATATATTTTTTTCATAGATAGGGAGTAAAAGTTTTGGGAGGAGTAAGCCCAAACTTATAAATATAATTCCACATATAATAATAGCTAATGAAACTAATTGTCTATATAAAGTGGTTTTTATCATGTTAATCGATAACCAAAACCATAAATTGTATTAATATGCAATTTAGGCATTTTCTTTCTTAATCTTCTAATTAAATCATCAACTACACGATCAGTACCAAAATAATCTTCCCCCCAAATAACATTTAATATGTCATCTCGGCTAAATGATTTACCTTTATTATTTATAAACATATACAATAAATCAAATTCTAAAGTAGTTAAATTAACTTCTTTATCATTATGTAGAACTATTCTTTTATCAATATCTATTTCATAACATTCATATTTTATTTTATTAGAATTAGTGTAGACTCTTTTTAATATATTGTTGATTCTTAACATCAATTCTTTTGGTGAATATGGTTTAGCTATATAATCATCACTACCCAACTCAAGACCTAAAATTTTATCCAAGTCTTGATCTCGAGCCGAAGTGAATATAACAGGAACATTTTTGTCTAAACTTCTTATTTTTTTTATTAAATCATATCCACTAATTGAATCACCTAACATAATATCTAAAATCCAAAGATCTATTTTTTCTTTGCCTATATACTCTAAAGCATCATTTCCTTTATAAAATTGGATTACATCATATCCCTCTTTTTCCATATAGGACTTTATTAAATTATTTAATGATATTTCATCTTCTACTAAACAAATCTTATACACATTCATCACCTATTTTTAGTATAACATAAATTTATTCATATACCACCTTCTTTCTTTAAATTTTTTTAATTTATATCTTCATCTATCACCTCCAACACATTAAGTATATAATATCATTGTGGTAATATTTTGATAAAAATATGGAAAAATGTGGTATTAAATATTTTCTGTATAATTACATCCTTTATGATAATTAGTACAACCTATAAAATCATAATTCTTTTTATTACTATGTTTAACAATCAATTCTCCATCACATTTAGGACACTTCTTTATTTCTTTTTTATATTTTAAATTATTAGTTTTAAAACTACATAATTCTTTATCATTAGAACAAACATATAAATTACTTATTTTAAAACTATTATACTTTCTAATTAATGGATAGCCACACTTTGGACATATATGTGGTTTTTTTGATAATTTGATACCTGTTTTATTATATAAGGATACATTATCATATTTAATTATTTCTAAAATAAAATCAGATGGTTTATTAACTGGTGTTAAAATATAAACTTTATTTTTAGTTCTAGTTAATGCTACATAAAATAATCTTCTTTCTTCCGCAAATATAAATGATTTATCTTCTACATTAATTATTTTCATAATCGGATCATCTTTAATTTGAGATGGAAAACCATAAGTTCCATCATCACCATTTAAAATAATTACTTGATCATAACCTAGTCCTTTAGAAGAATGAGCAGATAAAAAATCAATTTCAAAATTAGGAAATTTTTTAGATTTTATTTTGTCATTACTTATTTCATAAAAATCTTCACTGTTTATTAAATAATATTTTTCAAAATTATATCTACCAATTAGTAGTATCTTTTGCTTATCACCAAATTTATTTTGAATATCTTTTAAACAATTATTTAACATATTAACCTTATTTTTTAATTTATTACTTGAATCATCATAAGTTATAACCATAACTGGATTTTTTAATCTTTTAGGAGAAACTAATTTCTTTTTAATTTGTTTATTATTAGTCATAACAAACTTACCTGCTACATCAATTAATTGTTGACTATTACGATAAGTATGCGTTATTTGTAACAATTCTGCATAACCCATTAAATCTTTAAATTCTGTAAATAATGATATATCACTTCCTGCAAAAGCAAATATACTTTGAAAATCATCACCAACAGCTATTATTTTAGAATCACTTACTTCCCCTATTTTTTTTGTTAAATTAAATCGTTGCATCGAGATATCTTGATACTCATCAATAATCACATATTTATAATTTAATTTAGTATTATCTAATTTATAATAAGCTTCATTTATCATATCTTCAAAGTCAATGTAATTATTTATTTTTAATTGTTCTTGATAATAATCATATACCCCTTCGATAAAATTTAAAAATAAATTAGTTCGCTCATCAGTATAAATATGTTTTAATTTAGAAAAATCTTCTTTCGTATAACCTTTTATTTTAAATCCTTGAATAAAATTTAAACAAAATATTATAAACCTAGTATAATAAACATCTTTAGAAGTATCAACTAATTTAGAATATACTTCAATATCTTTTTTCGGATTTAATATAATATTATGTTTTAATAATTGTTCTTTTAAATCTTTTAACAAATCACTACTTGAATAAGTTTCAATTAAGGTTGTATTATTTAATTTATGTATTTTTCTTTTATTATTAATTTGATATTTATATTTTAAACTATTTATATAACCATATAATTTATTATAACCTTGTTTATTTAAACTATAATGTTCTAAATAAAATACTCTTTCTCCTTGATAAATAGTAAAATCTGGTAAATAAGTTTTACTTTTATCTAATTTAGGATAAGGCTTTTCATATTCATAATCAATATTATTTAAATATAAAAAGTTAGCAATCATTACTTCTTCATTAGATTTTAAAAACTCACCTAAAATAGTATACCTTTTATTAGTTCGTTCATCAATTACTTGTTTATTATAATCATTTAATCTTGATTTTAAAGTAATATAATCATTTCTTTTCTTATAATTAAAATATTCATTTAGACTATTAAATTTTAAAGCGAAATTAGGTATATCAAAATAAAATACAAAAAATTTTAAAAACTCTTTCAATTTTTTATTATCATTACATAACTCTTTATCAAAATAATCTTTAACTAAATTATAAGAATTAGTTAATACTTTTAAATGTTCATCCGTATTACTTTTTAATATTTCAACACCAAATTTATGAAATGTACAAACTAAAGCTGGTATTTTAAAATCTTTATTAATTCTTTGTTTTAATTCAGATACTGCTTTATTTGTATAAGATATTAATATTATATCTTTAGGATCTACTTTTTTTATATCAACTAAAAACTTAACTTTAGCTGCCATAGTAGTAGTTTTACCAGCACCAGCACCTGCTATTATTAAATTATAATCTTCATCAGTTAGTATTGCGATTCTCTGTTCTTCATCTAGAATAATGTTATCATCTATTCCTTTATACATATTATCAAAATAATCTTTATATTTGATTAATGCTTCCTTAATATATTTTTGATTATGTATTTTTACTTTATCATAATCTAAATTATATCTTTTTATATCTTTTACTGAAATGTATTCAAAAGGCATAATATCACCAAAGTTATTATATATTAAATGTTTAAAAAAATCAAAGCAATTAAAAAATGCACAATATTTTTAAAATACTATGCATTTTATTTACACTATTTTGCACAATCATTGTGCATTTTTAAAATAAATATTATTTTCTTTTTCATATCCTAAATTGGTTATTTCTCCATGACCTGGATATAATGTTATATCATTAGGATATTTTTTTATCTTATTTATTGATTCAAACATATCTAATTTATTACTATTTTCTAAATCAATTCTACCTATAGAATCTTTAAATATAAAATCTCCAACAAACATTAATTTATCTTTTTCAAAATATATAGTAATACAAGTATCATCATGTCCTTTAGTATGAATTACTTTAAATTTAAAATTATTTATACTATATTCTTTTTCTTCTAATTTGTAATCATATACTTTTACATTATATTTATTAACTAATTCCTTTAAAGCACCTATATGATCAAAATGATAATGCGTAATAATAATTCCAACTGGTTTTAAATTACCAATTTCATTTATAATTTTATTTCCTTCATCACCAGGATCAATTATTAAACATTCATTATCAATACTTGCAATATAACAATTTGTTTCTAAATATCCAACTTTAACTGTTTTTATTTTCATTTATAACTCCTTTTTCATTTTGTACATTTCAATATCATTTCCTAGTTTCTTATATAAATTATAAGCATCAATATTATCTTTAAACACTGATATTTCAACTATTTTAACATTATTATCTTTGCACCATTCATAAAACTTGTTTATTAAAGAAGTTGCGATTCCTTTTTTACGATAACTATCTAGTACATATAAAGCATCTATTTGAGCAACAGTTTTATAAAATAAATTGCTTGTAACAGATTTTATATAACCATAAATAAATCCTACCGGTTTATCATTATCATAAACTGCAAATAAAATATTGTTTTCTTTTTTATATAAATTAACATAATTATTCGTAACAACAAAATCTTCTTTTACATTATTATCATATATTCTTTCATATTGGACTAATTTAGTTAATAGATTATCACAATCCTTAGCCATTTGATCATTATTTACCTTTTTTATTTCAAACATCATTATTCTCCTTAATAATTGCATCTTTAAATATTTCTTTAATTATTTTTTCTTTTAAATAAATTGGTAGAGGGCTCCCTGAAGCATTGAAATGGCCACCACCATTATATTTTTTAGCTATTACACTTAAATCAACTTTGTTGTTACCACGATAACTAATACTTTTATCAACATTGATTAATATGACATAATCTAAATAATCATATTTATTAACTAAATAATTACCTAATTCACTCATATTTCGTTCAGCAAATACTACTCCCACTTTTTTATTATCTAAAGATATTTCAATTATTTCTTTTTCTTCAATATATCTTTTTATTCTTAAATTTTCTAGTTCAATTAAATTTAAATCTTCCTTACTATATAATTCATTACTATTAATTATTACATTATAAAATTTGTCTATAAATAATTCTCTACCATATATTTTAAATAATACTACAATATTATTAGCTTCCTCTTTGCTTGTAATGCTAAAATCATAAGTATCCATTGTTCTTACATGTTCAACTAATTTTTTAGTTACATCTTTATTTAATAAATCATTATTATACTTTTCTAATAAAAACTTATAATACAAAGTAGTACCAGATTGTTTAATACCATCAACATCAACTACTTTAATAAATGGATATTTATTCATATGAATATTACTTAAATGATGATCAAATACTAAAACATTTTTATTATTAATTAAAATATAATTAGCAGTTTCTTCACTAATATTTAAATCAACTACAATAATTTCTTCATCGATATTATCCATTACAAATTTATCAACTTCATCTATATCAGCTAAAATATATTTAAAATCCTTAAATACTAATTTAGATAATATAACTGGTGTAACACCATCTGGATCTGCTTTATGACTAATTATTAGCATCTAATACCTCCTTTATTGGACCATAAGATTTTCTATATCCATCAATTAATCCATATTTATGAATTGCTTCAATATGTTTTTTAGTAGGATATCCTTTATGAGAAGCAAAACCATACATAGGATATTTTTCATCTAATTCATACATCATACTATCACGAGTTACTTTAGCAATTACACTGGCTGCTGCAATAGAAATACTTTTAGCGTCCCCCTTAATAATACTAGTAGTTGGAATATCTAAATTAATCGGCATAGCATCAATTAAAACATGCTCTAAATTAATTTGTTCTCTTACTTTATTTATAGATATAATCATTGCTTTTCTACTTGCTTCATAAATATTTATTTCATCTATCTCTTCTGGTGATACAACACCTACTGCGTATGCTACACAATGATTAATTATATAATCATAAAACAAATTTCTTTTTTTTTCGGATAATTTTTTTGAATCAGTTAACCCTTCTAGTACAAAATCTTTTGGTAATACAACACAACTAGCAACAACAGGTCCTATTAAAGGGCCACGCCCTACTTCATCTACTCCACCTATATACTTAATACCTTTATCATATAATTCATTTTCATATTCATATAAATCCATTTTTATCACCTTATTTATTATATCATTTTTATGTGTAAAATTTTAAATTTTTTTAAAATTTGCTATTACACGAAAAATTTTTTTGTACTATAATCGATAAATTTATTTAATTTATATACATTATAAATTCCATACCAATAGTGATTGGCATAATCTAAATCATTATGATATTGCTATCAATGTTGATTCATTAGGTGTTGAAAAAACAGCAGAATTATTAAAAAATATTATATTAGAAAAAAACTTACATTAATTTGTAAGTTTTTTTAACCAGTAATCAAATTATTTTCATGAATTATAACTTAAAATAGTAATATAAATTTACTGTTAATTATTATTGTTTGGATTATTGATCCTTCTTTTTTTACTAATTTTGGTACTTATTATTCTATTTTATAAGAAAACAAATCTAAATACCTTTTATTTTAAGAAATCTTTTGGTTTAATTATTAATTGTCTTTCTTAGAATTATTAGCTTACTCAACAGCATTTATCATTAAATATTTATATTTTTCATCTTTATTAATGACTTTAATTATTCCTTTTGATATTAGTTCATCTATGCGCTCCATAAAAATTAAATCTATATAGAAGCCACATAATTTCTCCGAAATACATTTTCCTACCAATTCTAAATATTCAATTTTTTTCTCTATTTTTATAAAATTTATTATCATACTATCCAAGTAATCAAATGAAAATGACATTAACTTTCCATAATTTAAAACTCGTAAATCATTATTTTCTTTAACTAAATCATCCCAAATTTTTTTATAATTTATTTTTTCATTATTATCTAAAAGAATTGTATTTTTAGACAATTCTTTTATTTCACTTGATGTATAACTGCTAAATGAAAAATGATCTTTATTTGCAATATCACAAATAAATATATCAATATTTTTATTACAAAAATAAGATATTAAAAAATATAACGAACACATATCTTCATTATCTAAAGATGAATACCAAATACGAATTTGTGTTTCTTTTATAGATTTTAGTTTTTCTATTTCACTATTTACTGGAATAGTAACATTTTTTAATATTTTAATTTTATAATCTGTCAAACATTTAATATTCCCATAACTGAGAACACAACAAAAAGTCATAACATTATTAAATCCAGCACTTTTTAATAAATTTTCACCATATCCATCTATTATAATTTCTAACATTTTTTTCAATTTCTTATCTCCTTTATTTTTTTATTTATATTTTATTCTATATAATAGAAAAACTAATCCATTTCTGAATTAGCTATTTATCAAAACTCAAAAATTTCGAGTTTCATATCATATTGGAGGGCCCAGCCGGACTTGAACCGACGCTCGGGGAGTTGCAGTCCCATGCCTTACCAACTTGGCTATGGACCCGTGTAAATAAATTATAGCAAAATATTTTTACTTAATCAAGTATTTTACTATAATTTATTCATTATTTAAACAAATTATACCTAATTATATTATTTGATATTTCAATTAAGTTTCTTGCATATTCTTCTTTTTCTTTTATATAATTAGAATCTACACTTTCATACATTTTATATTCACTTAATTGATTATTATAATATATTTTATCTGTTAACCAATTACCATTTGGAAAAACTACAATATTGTCTTCTACACTAAATATGTCATTACCTAAAGCATATTTTGTATCAACACCAAACATATTACCAATAGTAGGCATAACATCAATAGCTCCCATTACTTTATCTATTTCTTTATGTTTAATATCTTTACTCCATATTATTAAAGGAACTTTAGTCAACTGCTCATATTCATAAAAATCTATTTCCTTACCTAAATATTCTTCATATTCTTTTTGAGAAAATTTTGCATCATGATCACCATAAATAACTAATACTGTATTATCAAGATTAACTTTATTTATAAATTCACCTATTGCTTCATCAGCATAATGAACCAATTTAATATAATTTCCTATTCTAGTACCTTCAGCATTTTCTACATTGAAATCAATTCCTTCAGTATAAAACGGAGTATGATTAGATAACATAATTAAAGTTCCGTAATATTTATCATACTCTAAATTATTAATTATATCAGCTGATTGAATAAAAAATGATTTATCAGATAGTCCTAAACCTAATTGTTCAGTTAAATCATAAGTATCATAACAATAATAGTAATCATAGCCTATTTTTTGATACATTTTATCTCTATTCCAATAATTACATGTATTACCATGCATACTAAAAGTATAATAACCATTATTTTTAAATAATTTAATTAACGAATTGTATTCATTTTTATCATAACTAGTAAATACTGTTCCTGTTCCTATTGGAAGTAATGAATTAGTAATAGCTAGTTCGGTATCACTACTTGTTCCAACACTTTCTTCAGAATAATAATTATTAAAATAAATTCCTTCATTTTTCAATTTGTATAGGTTTGGTGTTATAGTTTCATTTATAAACATACTTTGAATACTTTCAGCATGAATAAACAAAATATTTTTATCTTTAAATATATTAGTGTATTCATTTGTTTTAGTTTCTTTATTACTATAAAACTCTTCGACTTCTTCTTTAGCTTCAGTATATCCACATTTTGGACACATAAATTTAGATGCTACATAAAATATATCATTTAATTGATAGGTATAAACACCTAAATTTCTTACAACATACGCTTTATTCCAATCATGTTTTAACCTGTATATATCATTAGAATTAATTGTTAATAAAGATATTACTAAAATAGTAAAATAAACTGTAAAACTCTTTTTAAACATATTAATATCTTTAGTTTTATTACTTTTCTTGTATAAAACAATCATTAAAATTATTTGCCAAAGAAAAATAAAATCAATTATTTTAAATGTTCCAGTTATTGCTTCAGAAGGAAGTCTTAACGCTTGTACAAATGCTTCTAATAAATAAATTGAAGCAAAGTCATTAAAATTATTATAGTATAATGAATTAATTGTACAAATAGCAGTTAAAACAATAGAAAATATTAAAAAATATAAATTTCTTTTTTTTATTAAAAATGAGAAACTATAAATAAAAAGTAATAAAGTTAAATCAAATAATAGATATTTTAAGCTTATAAAACCTGTCGTTAAATAAATTAATATACTACTATTTATTAAACTAGATATAATAAATATAACACCATAATCTTTTAATGATGATGAAATATTAAACTTATGCATATTATCAAAGCTCCTATTATAAATCCTGTTATATTATTTTTTTTATTTTGATGTTTTAAATGTTCTAGTAATTCAAAAAATACAATATATACTAGCATTCCTAATGTTATAGCAAACATAACCCCAATAAAGAATTCACTAACATCACCTATCAAATATAATATAAATGATCCAATAAAAGTAGATAGTGATATTACAAAACTTATTAAAATTATTTTTATTTTACTATATTTCGCATCTTTTAATGTACTACCTATTACCATTCCTAATGGAATATTATGTAAACCAATACCTATTCCTAATAAAATACCTAAATTAAAGTTTTTATTTAAAGTAGAATATAAAATCATTCCTTCAATCAAATTATGAATAATTAAAGCTATAGAAGACATTAATCCGATATGGAAAACATGTTCTTTATGATTAGAGTGTTCATGATCTGGAATAAATATATCTAATAATTTTAATAGTACAAATCCTATTAAAGCAAATATTATCATATTAAAATAGTTAATATGTTCTAAAGTATGGGGTATTACTTCTAAAAATATTAAACAAAACAAAACACTAAAAGCAATACTAATAGATAATTCTGATATTTTTTTCTTTCTTTTAAATAATAATATAATAATAGTACCTAATAAAACTGTTAATCCAAATAAAAATGTAATAAACATATAATCACTCCTTAAACAACTTAGGATATTTTTTAATTAATTTATCCACAAAAATACTCATCAAGCTAAATATTATAGTCGATATAAATACTAATATCAAGATAAAAATAAACATTTTTAAATTTAAAATAGTTAATGAGAAAAATTCTCTAAAACCAACTATTGTAGTTATAAAACCAATTATTAATGAAACAATTAAGACAAATCTTAATTTATTTAAAGGATAACATATTTTAAATAAAAGTAAAAACCCTGTAAAACCAGTCATTAATACACATAAGGTTGATATTTGGTTATTGTTTAATTTAAATAAATTACCTAAAATAGCCAAAATAATAATATTTAAAACAATAGTCAATGAAGCAGGTAAAGCTTTACTAAAAACATTAATTAAAAAGTTGCCTTTAATTCGATTATTATTAGGTTCTAAAGCTAAAATAAATGAAGGAACACCAATTGTAAAAAAGTTAGTTAATGTTAATTGAATTGGTTCAAAAGGATAATTAAAACTTACAAACATAAATATTAAAACTAATAAAAATGAATAAGTTGTTTTTGCTAAAAATAAAGTAGCACTTCTTTCAATATTATTAATTGTTCTTCTTCCTTCTTTTATAATACTTGGAATTGCGTCAAAATCATCATCTAATAAAACTAATTGACTTACATTTCTAGCTGCATCTGTCCCACTCTTAATAGTAATACTACAGTCTGCTTGTTTTAAAGCTAAAACATCATTAACGCCATCACCAGTCATTGCTACAAAATGATTGTTACTTTGTAACTGTTCTATTATTTTCTTTTTCTCTATTGGCGTTACCCTTGCAAAAACATTATATTTATTTATATCATCAATTTCTTCTTTTGATAAATCAATTCCTTTAACACTTAATCCAACATTATTAGCTATTTTACTAATAGTTTTTAAATTATCTCCAGATATAATTTTTATATCAACATTTTGATTTTTTAAATAATTCAACATTTTTTTAGCATTTTTTCTTATTTCATCTTTTAGAACAATAATACCAATTGGTAAATCATCTTTAGTTATTAATAATGTTCTATTATCTTGATTATTAATAACTTCTTTTATTTTATTTTTACATAAAAATTCCGGAGCTCCTATTAAAAACTTACCTTCTTCAAACTCTACTCCACTATATTTATTAATTGGTGAAAACGGTATTTTTTTAATAACTTTATAATTATCATATTTTTTAAAATAATTTTCTAAAGCATCACTAGTGGCATTATCAGAATCTAATGTATTTACTATATTCCCCATTATTTCATTTAAATCATAATCTTCTAATTTAATAACATCGATTACTTCCATCTTACCACTTGTAATAGTACCTGTTTTATCTAAACAAATTGTATCAACTCTAGCTAACATTTCAATACAATATAATTCTTGAACTAAAACATTTAATCTAGCTAATCTAATTACGGAAACAGCTAAAACAGTACTAGTTAATAATACTAATCCTTCAGGTATCATACCTAGTAAAGCTGCTACAGTATTAACAATTGAAGATTCTAAATTTTTATCTAAATTATATTGATTAAAAAACAATAATAAACCTAATGGAATAATAAATATAGAAACTAATTTAATTATTTTATTTAAAGAATTCATTAATATAGAATTTAATGGTTTTACATATTTAGCATCTTTACTTATCGTGTTAACATAATTATCATTACCAACATGAATTACTTTAGCTATTACTTTACCTACTACTACAAAACTACCTGATTTTAATTCATCATCTTTTTTATAACTTACTAAATCAGATTCACCAGTTATAAAAGCTTCATTTACTTCAACACTACCTTCTAGTATAATACAATCAGTTACAATTTGATTACCAGCTTTTAAAATAATTATATCATCTACTACAATATCTTCATTATCAATATTAACAATCTTATTATCTCTTATAACATTAGATTTTAAAGAGGTAATAATTGATAATTTATCAACAATTCTTTTAGATCTTATTTCTTGAACCATACTTATTAAAGCATTACATACTACAATACCCATAAATAATAAGTTTTTATAAGAACTAACAAAAAATATTAATAGCGCTAAAATAAAATTTAATAAATTAAATAAAGTAAAAATATTATCAGTTATTATTTTTAAAATACTTTTAGTTGGAACTACTTTATTTTTATTCGTTAAACCTTTTTTTACTCTTTCATTTACTTCTTTATTATTTAATCCTTTATAATTATGTTCCATAATATTACCTCTTTATTATTTTATCACACCAACAAAATTATATCAAAAAAAACTAATATTTTTAATTACAAATTTGTAATATTAATTATCATTTGTTTATAAATTATTATATCAATAAAAAAGTTAAGCTTCATCACTTAACTTTTTATAATATTCATAAGTTTTAATTGCATTTTCTTTATTTAATTCTAATAATTCAGCTGCTTCTTTATTAAGTTTATCCAACATTGTATATCTTGTTTGTTTTAATAAGAATTCATCATAAAAACTAAAGTCAGGATTACAATCTAAAGTAAATTTAGTTAGTGGATTTCTTCTAAATATTGGAAAATACCCACATTTAACTGCTTCTTTTTCAATATCGATACTATTTACCATACCACCTTTAATACCATGTGATATACAAGGTGCATAAGCAATTATAATAGCTGGACCATCATAATTATTTGCTTCATTAAATGCTTTAATTAATTGCATTGGATTAGCTCCTAAAGATACTTGAGCTACATAAACATTAGGATAAGTCATCATCATTCTGGCTAAATCTTTTTTATTTGTTTGTTTTCCTGAACTTGCAAATAAAGCAACACTACCCTTTGGTGTAGCTTTACTAGCTTGACCACCAGTATTAGAATATACTTGTGTGTCAAGTACTAATATTTTAATGTTTTCACCACTTGCTAAAACATGATCAATACCAGAAAATCCTATATCATAAGCCCAACCATCGCCACCGATAGCCCATATATTTCTTTTAACAATATAATCTTTATAAGGTAATAGTTCTTTATATTTATTAAAATCAATACTATCATAATATTTTTTTGTTATATTATAATCGTTAATATTATTGATATATTCCTCAAATTCATCATATTTACTCATAATATTAACTATTTTTTGTTTATTAATTTTATCTGCTTGTAAAAATCCAAATCCATATTCAGCATTATCTTCAAATAATGAACTAGCCCAAGGTATTGTATAAGGTGTTGATGGTGCGCTAGCTCCATATATTGAAGAACAACCTGTTGCATTAGCAATTATCATACTATCACCAAATAATTGTGTTAACAATTTAATATAAGGTGTTTCCCCACAACCAGCACATGCTCCACTAAATTCAAACTTAGGTTGTTTAAATTGGGTATTTTTAACATTATTTAAATTAATCTCTTTACAAGTTATATTTTTAGATAAATAATCAAATACTTTTTGCTCTTCTTCTACATCAATTAATTCTTTGAATTCTAAAGATTTTTCTTTAGACATACAAGATTTAATACATAATCCACATCCTGTACAATCTTTGACACTAATACCAATTATATAATTATTAACACATCTTTCTTTAATATAATCAGGAGCTTTTTCATATTCTTCATCTGATAATTGATAAGGTCTAATTACTCCATGAGGACACACAAATGAACACATATTACATTTAATACAATTACTGCTTATCCAATGAGGTACGAAATCAGAAATGCATCTTTTTTCATCTTTACTAGTTCCAGCATTAAATGTACCATCTGGCATATTTTCAAAACTAGATACTTTTAATTCATCACCTTTACGATGACGCATTGCCAAATAAACATCAATGTATTTTGGTTTTTCAACATATTCATAATTGCCATCTAATTTAACTTCTTTTAAATAACTAATTGCATTATCAATAGTAAATATATTAGCTTTTACTATTTCTTCACTTTTTAAACCAAATCTATTTTTAATATCTTCTTTTAACTGATTAATTATATCATCATTAAGTAAATTAGATAAATATAGTATTACTACTTCCATAATAGTACTTATTTTATTTTTAATACCAGCTTTAGATGCTAATTCATAAGCATTAATAATATAAAATTTAATATTTTTATTCTTAATAATATATTTAACATCATCTGGTAAAAAATTTATTACTTCTTTTTCATTTTTTACTGTATTTAATATAAAAATACCATTATCTTTTATTTTATTTAATATTTCGTAATCATCTAAATATGTATCTTTAGTAACTACTATTAAACTAGGCTGTTCTACATAATAAGTTGATTTTATTTTATTATCACTAAATCTTAAATGACAATTAGTTACTCCGCCTGATTTTTTAGAATCATATTGAAAATATCCTTGAACATATTTATTAGTATTTTTTCCTACTAATTTTATTAATGATTTAGAAGCACTTACCATACCATCAGAACCATAACCATAAACTAACATTTCTAAACTATTATTTAATTTATAATTTGTTTCTTTTAAACTTAAATTAGTTACATCATCATCAATTCCAATAGTAAAATTATTTATAGGATTATCTAACATATCATATATAGCTTTTATTTGAGCAGGAGTTGTATTTTTGCTTGATAATCCATATCTTCCACCAACAACACTAATATTCTTATCTTTTAAAACATTCACAACATCTAAATATAAAGGCTCACTATTAAATTCTTTAGTTCTATCTAATACAGCAATTTTTTCAACTGTATCAGGTAAAATATTTAAAAAATATTTACTAGAAAATGGACGATATAAATGAACTTCAATTAAACCATATTCTTTTAAATCATCTATTACTTCTTTTATAGTTTCGCAAACAGAGCCCATTGCTATAATAACTTTTTTTGCTTTATTACTTCCATAATAATTAAATGGTTTATAATCACTATTAGTTATTTTATTAATTTTTTCCATATAATTATTAACTATATCAGGTACTTTATCATAATACTTATTTCTTATTTCTGTTGCTTGAAAATAAACATCATCACTTTCACTAGTACCATAAGTTTTAGGATTATTAGGATTAATTGCTTTATTTCTAAATTCATTTAATTTATCATAATTGATTAAATCTTTAACATCATCGCTCTCTAAAATATCTATTTTTTGTAATTCATGAGAAGTTCTAAAACCATCAAAAAAATGCATAAATGGTAAACTAGATTCTATAGCTGATAAATGAGCAACTACACCTAAATAATTAGCATCACTTACATTACTAGAAGCTAACATATTAAATCCTGTTGCTCTAGTTGCATAAACGTCTTGATGATCACCTAAAATTGATAAAGCATGAGTAGATAAACTACGAGCTGCCACATGCATAACACATGGTAACATTTCTCCAGCTATTTTATACATATTAGGTATCATTAATAATAATCCCTGACTTGCTGTAAAAGTAGTAGTTAAAACACCTGCTCTAAGTAAACCATGAACTAACCCACTAGCTCCAGCTTCACTTTGCATTTCGATTACTTTTACTTTATCACCAAATATATTAGTAACACCTTTATTTGACCATTCATCCATATGTTCAGCCATCGGACTAGAAGGTGTAATTGGATAAATACCAGCTGCTTCAGTAAATAAATAAGCAGCATTACTACAAGCTTCATTTCCATCAATAATAACTTTTTTCACTTTAATCACCTTTAATAATTATATCATAAATTTGATTTTTTCAACTAAAATGATATAATATTTTTAGGAGATGACATTATGAATTTCAAAAAAATTAATACCAAAAAATTAATTTGTGTTTTATTATCAGGATTTATTATTATATCTATGGTAGGATGCTCAAAAACGGATTCTAGTTTAAACGATTCTTATAATCAAGATAATGAAAATATGCCAAAAACTAAAGAAGAATATTTAGATAATAGTCAAGAAATTATAATAGAATCTAAAGAGGATGATAAAAATAATAATTCAAATGAACCAAATGATAAAAAACAAGATAATAACACACAAGATAATACAATAACTTATTCAGCTAATGATGAGACAGCTATTCAAACATTTAATAACATAAATAATGAAATTGATAGCATTTTAAATAGTGAAGATATAGAAAACGCTAAAGATAAAGTAAAAGGAACATTTATTACAATAGTTGATTTTATCTTTTATGATAGTGAAATAAATGGAGTAACATTTGATGAATTAACCGATGAAGGTAAACAAAAAGTATTAGAATTAGCTAATAAAATTGATACAAAAATTGAAAATAAATTTCCTGATTATAAAGAAACTATATCAGATACAACAAAAAAAGCTTTTAACAAAGCTAGTGAATTAATAAAAAAAGGTGCTTATAATTTAAGTGAATTTTCAAAAGAAAAATTAGGTGAAGAAAATTATAATGCCATTATTGATGCAAAAGATGAATTTGTTGATTATACAAAACAAGCAATTGATATCATCGGTGATGTCGGAAGTAATATATTTGAGAATGGAAAAGAATATATTAAAAATTGGTATGAAAACTTAAAAAGAGACTAATTAATCTCTTTTTGTTTTATCATTTTTCTTCTAATTCTTTACTATATATTACACTATTATTTTTACCATTTCTTTTTACATAATATAACGCTATATCAATTTCTTTAATTGTTTTTGATGAAGTTTTGTTTTTGTCATATATTGAAATTCCAGACGAAAAAGATAAATTTAAATTTTTACTTTTCAAATTAAAAATTTTATTTATTTTATCAATACGTTTTTTTACTATTTCAACATTATTAGTGTCAAAAATAATCAAAAATTCTTCGCCTCCATAACGACCAGCAAAATCATTTTTTCTTATATTTTCTTTGATAATAGTACCTAACATATTCAAAACTTGATCACCTATTTGATGACCATAATTATCATTTACTTTTTTAAAATCATCTATATCACATAAAGCAAAAACACTTGCTTTCTTTAGTTTGGAAATAAAATCATCTAAATCTTCTCTGGTTGCTAATCCAGTTATTTTATCTTTTTTTAATGTTGAAATATGCTCAAAATAATTTGTTACATCTTCTAAATACTCAATTTTATAATTTATATCATTTAAATTAAAACATTTGCTTTTATTTTCATAATATTTATTTCTATATTTGAAAATATTTTCATCAACTTTATTTTTTGTTAATTCCAAATATCTAGAACTAAAATATTCATTATTATCAAATATTATATGATATTCCCAACCAAATTTAGATAATAATTCTTTTATATTTTCTAAAGACAAAACGATCACCTCTAAAATAATTATAAATTATAATCATTAAAAAGTCAAAAAAAGATGTATTTAAACATCTAATATTTCTACTTCATCACCAGTTTTTAATAAAAATGCATTAGCATCATCAGTATCTAAATGTAACTCAAAATAAGCTTCTTTACTTACTTTAACATTTGTTTCAATTATACCTGGTTTAATTCCCCCTACTTTTATTAATATTTTATCAGGTAAATTATATTTTTCTTTATCTTCATACGTAACATGAATATGTCTATCAGCTATAATACAACCATTAGTTTCAATAGATCCTTTTGGCCCTATTATAGTAACAACTTCACTACCATCTAAATCACCAGATGTTCTAACTGGAGGATTTAATCCTAATTTATAAGCATCTGTTTTAGAAATTTCAATTTGAGTATAATTTCTTGTAGGACCTAAAACTCTCACATTATTAATTTCGGATTTATTAGTTTTAATAGTTACTGTTTCATTACAAGCAAACTGGCCAGGTTGAGTTATCATTTTTTTTATAGTTAGATTTTTTCCAAATAAAATATCTAAATCACTTTGCTTTAAATGAACATGTCTATTAGAAACTCCAACTTTTATTTTCATAATCATCACCTGTATAATTATATCATATTTCTAACAATTTTTAATATATTTTATTATGAGAGGAGAATTTTATGAATTATTATAATCAATACAATGGGCAACCATTATATGTTAAACCTACCCCACCGGGTAATACAAATTATCAACAAATGGCACTTCCACCTGAACAATCTTATATTGAAAATATATTACGATTAAATAAAGGAAAAAAAGTTAGAGTACATCAAACATTTCCGGATTCTAATGAATGGCGTGACCTAGAATTTACAGGTATTATTGAACAATCAGGAAGAGATCACATAATATTAAGTGATCCAACTAATGGTGTTTGGGAAATGTTATTAATGATATATGTAGATTATATTTCATTTGATGAACCAATAAATTATGATCCAGATTTTTATCCAAGTAATTGATATTTAATAAAATATTTGTTATAATTAGTATGGTGAGTATAGATGAGTGCATTTTTTATAACATTAATAATTATTATCATTATTTGTTTAATTTTAGTATGGTATGTTAACACATATAATAAATTTCAAAGTTTTATTATCAGAATAAATGAAGTTGAAGCTAATATAGATACTACTTTAAGAAAAAGATTTGACTTATTAAATAAATCAATTAATATTATTAAAGGTAATATAAATACAGAAGAAGATGTTTTAGGATTAATAGTAAAATTAAGAAGTAGAAAATTATCTAATTTTGATTTAGACCGACAACTTTATGAAGCAATTAATGAATTTAATTATTATAAAGAAAACTACCCAGAATTAAATGAAAGTGATGCCTTATTAAAAATAGATATTTCCTTAAATGAAAGTGAGCACGAAATAACAGCATTAAGAAAATATTATAATGACATAATTACTGATTATAATAAATTAGTTAGAAAATTTCCAAGTAATATTGTAGCCATATTATCAAAAAATAAAGAAAAAACTTATTATGATGGTAAAAATATGAATGACGATATTACAAATGATTTTAAATTATAAAAAGAGAATTTTACTTCTCTTTTTTCTTTCTTCTAAATATCAATAAACAGATTAAAAATAATATAATTCCAATAATATAATATACATTATTATTATCTGTAACAACATTATCTTCAGTATCCTCAGTAGTATCTATTTTTAAAACATATTCTCCATCAGCAGAATATAAATAATTTTCTTTAGCATATCTAGCAACATATTCTGGATCATTTAATTTTTGAATTTCTATTTTTAAATTAGCTTTTTTATCTTGTAGAGAAACTAATTGATTCTTTAAATTATTTTCTTCTCTTTTTAAAGAAATATAACTATAAGTATATCCGAATAAAGTAACAAAAAAATATACTATTGCCATAATAGAAAGAATTCCAAATACCATTAATCTTCTTTTAGACGCTTTTGAAACTTTTTTCTTCATACCTATCCTCCTAAAAGATTATATCATTTTTTTTTAAATAATACAAATTTTTTTAGAAGTTTTTTTATTCCAAATTCTAACAAAAAACCTATTACAAATGAAAAAATATAATAAGGATGAATTATAGCATTGTTTAATTTAAGTAAAATAAAAAAGTAAATTAATGTAAATACTATAACAATTATTAGAGATAAAATTATATTAAAAAGTTTTGTTTTATAAAATATATCCAATAATAATGAAAATAAAATTCCAAATAATATAGAAACTAAAAAAGTTTTTATTTGAATGCTTAAAGTCATCATTTAAATAATTTACTAAATACTCCTTCTTCTTTTTTTACACTATCATAACTTAAACTGATTATTGTTCCTTTAATTGAAACTGTACCCTGATATGTATCTAATTTGATTATTTCTAATTCAGTACCTTTTATTGTAATGTTTCCCATAGTAGTTTCTAATAAAAATTCTTCATTATCAAAACTTTCTATTTTTTTTACACCACTTATTATTATATTTTTTCTTTCATTAATAGTTATATTATGATTTAAATTATTTAATGAATCTATCTTGTCCATAAAATCCTCCTTTTTATAAAATATATGCACAATAAAAAAAGACTATTCTAAAATAGCCTATTTAATTACTTCAATAAATTTTTCTACTACTTCATCAATAGTTAAATTAGTAGAATCAATATAAATTTGATCATCAGTTCTTGTTAATGAACCAACTTCTTTATGTGAATCATTATAATCTCTAGATTTAATATTTTCATATATTTCATCATAACTCATATCAATGTTTTTTTCTTGATATTCTTTATATCTTCTATTAACACGTTCTTCTAAAGTTGCATCCAAATAAAATTTATAATCAGCATTAGGAAATACCACTGTTGTTATATCTCTACCTTCCATTACAACATTATTAGAATTACCTAATCTTCTTTGTAAATCAACCATGTTTTTTCTTACTTCAACAATACTAGATATAGGCGATACAATACTAGTTACCTCTTTACTTCTAATTTCTTTAGTAACATTTTCACCATCTAAATAAACATTATTATTTAAATCAAATTTAATATCAATGTTATTTGATAATTTAATTATTTCTTCTTTATCTTCAACACTCAAATTATTTCTTAATGCTTTTAATGCAACACAACGATAAGTTGCTCCTGTATCAATATTAACTAAATTTAATTTTCTTGATAAGATACTTGCAATTGTACCTTTCCCGCTTCCTGCAGGTCCATCAATAGCTACTATCATTTTATTCCTCCTAATATTTTTAATATTTCTTCTTTTGTTTTATTTAAATTTGTATTATCTATAACGTAATCAAAAGTGTAATTATCTAAATCAATTTCTGTAATATGATTTTTTTGTTTATCTGTTAAATTATTATCACTACCATTAATTCTAATAGTAATACAATTAAATAATTGCTTAGGTATTGCGATTTCTCCCTTCAATCTTGCATCAGTTACAATAATAACATCAAAAAAATAACTATATACTTTTATATCTTCCATAACTCTTCTAATTAATAATTCTTTATCTATTTTCTTTATCAAATCAATTCCTAATGACTGTAATAAATCACGTGGCTTAGTTTCTTCTCTTCCATCCCATTTAGTTATCTTTTTTACATATTGTTTCAAATAATAAGCATAAGATATTTGAATACTATTTTTATAATAATCACTTATTATATCTGCAACATAATTTTTACCACTTTTAGCCTTGCCTGATAAAATAAATATTTTTGGATTTTTGTTAATATATTCCATAAATGTTCACCATATATAGTATAACATGTATACTTTAAAATGTAAATTAATAGCTATATTTGAATTATTTAATTGATTCTCTCATTTCATCTAAAAATATTTTATCTGGTTTAGTATTTAATATTTTTGCTATCTTAAAAGCCATTTTATAAGTTAAATTTCTTTCTTTATTTTCAATTTGCCAATAAAAACATTTGCTAATATTTAATTTATCGGCCATTTTTTGATAAGTATAACCTTTACTAATTCTTAATTCTTGCAACTTTTTTAAACAATCTTTTTCCATATTTATTCCTTTCATATCTATTTTAGCATACTTTTATAAAAAAGTACATATATTAAATGTAGTCGTTTTCTATTTGTGTATGAGAAGATTTAATTAGGTGAGATAAATGAAAATTGATGAAAATAATAATAAATACATCTATGTAATAGTTGGAAAAAACATTAAAAGAATTAGAAAGGCTAAAGGACTTACACAAGTACAATTAGCCGATTTAATTCAATATAATGAAGGAACTATCGCTAATATTGAAAACAATAGTTTCCAAACATTCAGCTTAGAATTCTTATATATTATATCTAAAAAATTAAATGTCCCAATAGAAGAATTTTTTAAAGGTTTACATTAAAGGTGCAAACAATCTTAACACAGCTCGTTTTAAACTTCTAAACAAACCTATTTTAGTATCTTCTAAAGTAATTTGTTTTGATATTTCTAAAGTTTCTGAAATATCTTTTTTTATATCTTTTATACTATCCGTTTTATATAATAATGTTCCACATTCAAAATGTAAATGTAAACTTCGATAATCCAAATTAACTGTACCTACAGTTGCAATTTCATCATCGACCAAAAAAGTTTTAGCATGTATAAATCCTTTAGTATATTCATATATTTTCACATCATTATCTAATAAATTATTATAGTATGCTTTAGTTACTTCGTTTACTATTTTTTTATCTGGTATCCCAGGTGTTATAATTTTTACATCAACACCACTTTTAGCTGCTAAGCATAAAGCTGTTTCCAATTCATTATCGATAATCAAATATGGTGTTGTAATATAAACATATTTTTTAGCTTTATTAATCATATTTAAACATATATTTTCACTAACTAATTCATCATCAAATGGACTATCATCATAAGGTTGAACATATCCACTACCTTTTATTTTAATATCTGGTTTAAATTTGTTTAAATCTTCTTTGGTGTTATTAATGTAATCCCATAAATTTAAGAATATATTAGTTAAATTAAATACCGCATCACCTTTTAACAATATACCATTATCTTTCCAATGACCAAATCTTACTTTTTTATTTATATATTCATCTGCCAAATTAATACCACCAGTAATTCCTACATTGCCATCAATAACTGTTATTTTTCTATGATCTCTATTATTTAATTTAGCCGTTAAAATTGGTACAAATTTATTAAATGAACATGCTTTAATGCCATATTTCTTTAATTCATCATAATATTTATTAGGTAATGTTACAATACATCCCATATCATCATAAATAACCCTTACATCCAATCCTTCACTAGCTTTTTGTTTTAAAACATCTAAAATATCATTCCAAAATATACCTTTTTCAATTATAAAATATTGCATAAAAATAAATTTTTTGGCTTGCTTTAATTCTTCAATTAATCTTTTATAATAAACTTCCCCTACTTCTAAATATTCAGTATAAGTGTTTTTATAGATTGGATAACCTGCATTATTATATATATAACTAGTTTGATTATAAAAATTAATATCTTTTATTTCTTTAAGAACTTTTTCATCTTGAATTAAAATTTGGTTTAATTTGTTTTTATGTTCTAATAATTTTCCTTTTTTGTTTATTTTATTACCAAATATTATATAAATTAATGTTCCAAAAATAGGAATTGTTAAAACTGGAATAATCCACGCTATTTTATAACTAGGATTTGCATTACCATTAATTATTTTTAATAATACCAAAATTCCTATAACATAGAAAAATATATAAAAATACCAACCATATTCTTCAAATTTATTTAATATTAAAATTAAAACTAATAATTGAATTAATAATAATACCCCCACTATAAAAATTCTATGAGTTAGAAAATTTAGAATTTTTTTAATCATACTACCACCAACTTAATAATACCATATTTTTAAAATTAAATAAAGAAAAAAGAGTTTATTTAAACTCTAAAATCCTATTACTAAACATATGACAAAGAATAATAACCCTAAAACCATAGTTAATCTAGTTATAAATAATTCGCCACCACGTTCTTTTCTGTTAGCAAATAAAGCATCACTACCACCAGTTATTACATTAGAAGCACTTTCTGCCTTACCTGCTTGTAATAATACTATAGAAATTAATAAAATTGAAATTATTATTAATAATATTTGTAACATTTTAATACATTCCTCCTCGAACGAGTTATATTGTACCATACTTTTAAAAATAATGCAAATCAATCAAAAATGCTTTATTTTCAAAGGAAATATGGCTATTATATTATATGTAATTAAATTTTTTTGATAATTTTATTAAATTTTATTAAATTTTTTGATAATTTTATTAAACTATCTTTAATTTTTATAAAAAATGTGCTATAATTTAGTTACTTGTCTCGTTAGCTCAGTTGGTAGAGCAACAGACTCTTAATCTGTGGGTCTAGGGTTCGAACCCCTAACGGGACACCAATTTAAATATCAATCAGGCAAATCCTGATTTTTTATTTTGTTTATAATTTTTTGATGTTCTAAACTATTAAAATAAGATTCATCTAAAACATTATCATTTAAATATGTATACTTAAATAACAATATTTTTTTTACTGATTGATTTATCCTATCAATAGAAATATTTTCTTTAATTGTTTTAATTGCATTATAAGCATTATTAGGCATTAACAATATATCAACTCCAGCATTTATTGCCATTATATATATTTCTTCATCAGTATAATTATTGTTTAATGCTCCCATATTTAAGGCATCAGTTATAACAAGTCCATCAAATCCTAATTGATTTTTTAATAAATCTGTTATTATTTTTTTAGATAAAGTTGCAGGAACTATTTCGTTAGTTATCTTTGGAAATGCAATATGTCCAGTCATTATTATTTTAGCACCATTTTCAATTGCTTTTTTAAAAGGAACTATTTCATTATCTAATATTTCTTCATAAGTTTTATTAATTATTGGTAAAGATGTATGAGAATCAACAGCAGTGTCTCCATGACCAGGAAAATGTTTATAAATAGCTATGATACCATTATCTTCTAATCCTTTACCTAAACTAGTGCACATACTAGCAACTAAATTTTTATCACTACCGAAACTTCTAGTACCAATAACTTTATTATTAGGATTGGAAAATATATCACAAACAGGACCATTTACAACATTAATTCCTAATACTCTCATATCTTCAGCCATAACTTTACCAACTTGATAGGCCAAATTAGTATCTTCAGTTTTTCCCAACTCATACATACTAGGAATATAAGTAGCCTTTTTATCCTGTAATCCTTGTAATCTTTGAACAACTCCTCCTTCTTGATCAATCGAAATAATTAAAGGTATTTTACTATTTAATTTTAAATCGTATATATATTTTTTAGTCTTAGATAATGTAGTAATATTACTTTGATTAATAATAAATCCACTTGGTTTTATATCATTCATAAAATCAATTAATTTTTCGTTTACTATATTATGAGTATCATATATCATCAACATTTGACCAATTTTTTCTTCAATTGTCATATTATTCATAATATTTAATACTTTATCTTCAATTGTCTCAATTTGTGGCTTTGGTGTTTCAACAATTTTTTCTTGATAAGAACATCCGGACAATAATATTAAAAATAGCCAAAATAATTTTTTCATTTATTCATCCCCTTATTATTATGGTTATATTATTTTAAACTAATTCTTTTTCATATAATTTCTTATAAAATTCATTATTTTTAATTAATTCATCATGAGTTCCTTCATCTAATATTTTACCATCATCTATTAAAATTATTCGATCACTATCAATAACAGTTGATAAACGGTGAGCAATAATCAATATGGTATACTCACCTTTCATATTATTAATAGCTTTTTGAATACTTGCTTGAGTTTCATTATCTAAAGCACTAGTAGCTTCATCAAATAAAATTATTTCTGTTTTTTTAAGAAGTGCTCTTGCAATTGCTAATCTTTGTCTTTGACCACCAGATAAAGTAATTCCACCCTCGCCTACAATAGAATCATAACCATCTTTTAAAGTCATAATAAAATCATGTAAACAAGCAAGTTTGCAAGCTTCAATCATTTCTTCATCAGTCATATCATCTTTAACTAATTTTAAATTATCTCTTATTGAAAAATTAAATATATAAGGATTTTGATTTATAATTGACATATTATTTCTGATTGAATCTTTTGTTAAATCGTTTATATTAACATTATCAATTAATATTTCGCCTGAATCTATTGAATATAATCTATTTAACAAACTAAATATAGTTGATTTACCACTTCCACTTTTACCTACAAAAACAACAGTTTCATTAGCATGTATTTTAAAACTAATATTTTTAAGTACAACTTTATCTTCATTATAAGAGAAACTAACATCTCTAAATTCAAAATCACCATTTATTTTATCTAATATTTTATTACCAAAACTTTCTTTTTTAAATTTTTCATCATCAATTATTTCAAATACTCTTGTTGCTGCAACATTGAATTTTTTGGTTAATTCAATTAAATAACTGCAATAACTTAATAATTCTAATAATCTATCTTTATACATATAAATTATAACAAAATTAGCAATACTTAAATAATTTTTCAAACATAAATATGTACCTAACATTATTAAAAACAAATTACTAAAGTCTTGAATACTACCTGTTAAAAAAGTATATTTTGCATTTACTTTCATCATTTTATAATTTTCATTGTTAGATTCAACTAATTTTTTTTCAGCTTTTTTTAGAAAATTATTTTCAATATTTAATGATTTTATATCTCTAGATCCTCTTATTAATTCACTTACTAATCCCGTATTTTTTTCGGATAATTTTCTTCTTTCCTTATCTAATTCAAAATATTTCTTCATTCTGATATGCTCTAAAATAAATATAATTAATAATATAAGTAAAAAATAAGCAAACATAATTTTATTTATAAAATAAATAGCAATTAAAACACCAATATTACTTATAACATCAATTAAGCCATCGCCTAAATTAGAAAATATATTAACAATTTCTTTTGTATCATTATTTATTCTATCAATAAAAATACCAGATGAATTATTATCTAATTCCGTAGTTTCTAGTTTCATAGCTTCTTTAGCAATATTTACTTGAATTCTAGATGTTGCTTTTAAAGTATATTTATGAAACAAAATATTATATAAAAAATTAAAAAGATTTCTAATTAATTCTACTATCAAAACCATTATAGTAATTGTTAATAATTCTTTAAACATTCCATCAGTTAAATATAGTAACATCTTAGCTGATAAAAGAGGTGTTATAACACTTATACCACATAAAACTAAAGAAAAAATTAAAAATAAAATTATATATTTTTTATCTTCTTTAACAAATTTCCAAGTCTTTTTAAAATTAATTAATATGTTTTTTAAATTATCTTCCATAAAGCACACTTCCTAAAATAATTATAACATTTTTATTTCAATCGAACAATATAACTTGCAATTAACTCAAAAATATGCTATCATGTATATAGATGTGATTTTTATCATATAATAAAAAAGGTAATACTTGATTTTGCGCGTTAAGTATCTACCTATTAGTTGGTGGTAGATACCTAATCTACAATAGTGATTAGGTATCTTATTTTATTTCTATTATAATTAATAGAGTTACTAATAAAACGATTATAATTAATAAAAATATATTTATTATAAATACATCTTTTTTAGTCATTTTATCAATCCTCCTTCCAGGAGGTAGACACCTAACAATCTTGCATTACCTAATATAAATTATATCATAAAATTAATTATATGTAAATAATTAATTTTTATTTTGCATTTTAAACTCTTTGAATATTTTTGTTAAAGCTCTTTTTTCAATTCTTGAAACATAGCTTCTTGAAATTCCTAATTGTTTAGCTATTTCTTTTTGAGTAACTTCTCTTTCATTATTTAAACCATATCTTTTAATTATTATTTCTTTTTCTCTTTCATCTAAAATATTAAAATATTTTTTTAATAAAACAATATTATCTTTTTTTTGAATATCATTCTCAAAATCAGGTTTAGGCGTTTTTAATATATCTAAAAATGTTATTTCATTACCATCTTTATCAAATCCAATTGATTCATTTAAACTAATGTTTTTACTATTCTTTTTATCACTTCGATAATACATTAATATCTCATTTTCAATACATTTGGCAGCATAAGTAGTTAATCTTGTTCCTTTTTTGTAACTAAAACTATCTACTCCTTTAATTAATCCAATTGTTCCAATACTAATTAAATCATCAACATCATTTTTTTTATGATCATATTTTTTTACTATATGCGCTACCAATCTTAAATTGTGTTCAATCAATTTATTTCTTGCATCTTTATCTCCTAGATGCATTAAAGATACACATTTTTCTTCTTCCTCTTTTGATAATGGATCAGGAAAAACATTATTTGAATAAGCAGCTGTAAAAATATAAAAGTCTTTGAACAATTTTTTTAATAATTCTAACATATCACACCTCAATTAAATTTTATGTTTTTGCTTTTAAAAGTATTAAAACTTTAATTTTGTAGTAAAATCTTGTGATACCACAAAAATTTAAAACTTAGTCATATCATAAAAATATCAAAAAAAATTTACTTTTTTATCATTATATGTTAAAATAACTAAAGATGGAGTTGATATGGTAAGGAGAACTTTTGTTTTATTTGTTTTAGTCGCTATAGTAATAACAATATTTAAAACAACGAAATACAGAAAATTAAGAAACGAGAAATTATTTTGAATTAAGTTTCATAAAGTGAAAAAATAATTTTGTTCAAAATGCAGCTTTAACTTAACACTTGATAAACAATGTGATAGAAAGAAAATAATAAAAATTGCTTTAATAAAATGAAAAGAGTATGAAAAAAAATAATTGATAAATCAAATAGTTGTATTAATTGTAATTCTTAATTAATAAAAAAAGAAAAACAATTGAATATAAAGTAGATTTGACGAGAATGATATTACTTATTATAACAAATTTAGGATTTATTTTATAATATGATTTTTTTGTTCTATTATCTACATAAAAAATGATTTGAAACTAAATTAAATGTTGCTAATATTTTAGTGTAAATTCAAACACTAAGTTTTATTTAATGTGTTTTTCTTTATAGTTGTTATTGATTTACAAAAAATTACATTGCTTATTTAATAAATGAGTATAAAGTTACAAGCATCCTTTTATCTTATAATTTATTTAATGATTTACTAGTAATAACATTAGCTTATATTTATATGAAAGTAGGTGAAATGTAAAATGGCTTTAATTAAATGTGAAGAATGTGGAAAAGAGATAAGTGATAAAACTAAACAATGTGTTCATTGTGGTTATAATAATAGCGAAATAAATTCTTATTTAAAAAGTGGAAATGGCGTTGCAGTTGCAATTGTTGTACTTGGAATAACGGTAGGATGTATATTATTTTTAACGGGAATAGATTTAACTCAACTTGAGTCTGTATCTGGCAATTCTGTAGCAGAAAGTTATTATCAACATATAGGCTTCGCATTAATCGGTATATCTTTATATATAATTATGATAACAATTTATATGTACAATAAAGTTAAAGGAAGTAAGGAAATAAAATGGCTTTAATTAAATGCAAAGAATGTGGAAAAGAGATAAGTGATAAAGCTAAACAATGTGTTCATTGTGGTTATGAGAATGATACAATAAAATGTAAAGAATGTGGAAAAGAAATAAGTAAAAATGCTAATGTTTGCTTTCATTGTGGAAATCCAATTAATAAAAACATTAGACATAATGAAACTAATAATAATGAATTAGAAACAAAAGCATCTACTGCATATACATTTGCAATATTAGGTTTATTATTAATAGGTCCTCTAACCATACCAGGATTAATTATGGCAAATAGTGTATTACAAGTAAATCCTAATCATCCAAAAGCTAAAAATGCTAAAATTATAAGTATAATTGGTTTAATTTTATGGGGTCTAATTTTTATAATAACTATATCATGATATTTTAAATAACTTTATTTAACAACTGGCACACTTTTTTCTCTCATCAAACAGAACAATTATTAGATCAACTCCATTTAATAGTTAGAAAATATAAATTTGGCGTATGCCAAATTTTTTATAATGTCAATAATAGTGTTAACTGTAGAAATTTCCTTTTAAGATTATTTATTAATTATTATGCTTGAATGTAGAAATCACCTAATGTAAAAATCAACCTACCTACACTAAAAATGTGAATTTTGTTTTATCGCCAAAACCAATTTTTTCAACTAAAATTCTTCTAATTATCTAAAATTTTTTTAATCTATTTGACAATTTTATAGTGTGAACATTATTTTTTCAGTAGATTTAGCAACATATCTTGTTCCTTTTTTGTAACTAAAACTATCTACTCCTTTAATTAATCCAATTGTTCCAATACTAATTAAATCATCAACATCATTTTTTTTAT
The DNA here is from genome assembly GCA_944359055.1 of uncultured Bacilli bacterium. Lineage (GTDB taxonomy): Bacteria > Bacillota_I > Bacilli_A > RF39 > UBA660 > Faecisoma. Next base: position 61,319 of record CALVSO010000003.1, read on the forward strand.
GATCATATTTTTTTACAATATGAGCTACTAATCTTAAGTTGTGTTCAATCAATTTATTACGTGCTTCTTTATCTCCTAAATGCATTAAGGATACACATTTTTCTTCCTCTTCTTTTGATAATGGATCAGGAAATACATTATTTGAATAAGCTGCTGTAAAAATATAAAAGTCTTTAAACAATTTTTTTAATAATTCTAACATAACACACCTCAATTAAATTTTATGTTTTTACTTTTAAAAGTATTAAATTTAAGATATAATAGTATTAATAGTTTATTTTTTCACATACTAGAAAGGGTGATTTTATGTATAGTAATTGTTCAAATAAAGCTTACAATCTACACATTATTAGAACTGATAAATTTAAAACAGTATCAGTAAGAATAAACTTTAAAAAATTATTAGAAAAAAAAGATATTACATATCGTAATTTATTAGGCAAAATATTATTAAATTCTAATAATACATATAAAACAAAAAGAGATTTAGATATTGAAACAGAAAATTTATATGGTATTGGAATAGGATGTTCTAATTCATTGATGGGTAATTATATTGTTACTTCATTCAACTCTAATTTTTTAAATGAAAAATATACTGAAGAAAATATGAATAAAACATCAATTGAATTTTTATTAAGTTTAATATTTAATCCTAATGTTGAAGATAATAAGTTTAAAGATTTTGATTTAGCTAAAAGATTGGTAACTGATGAAATAGATTCTTTAAAAGATAATACTAAAAGATATTCTTTACAAAGAATGTTTGAAATATTAGGTAAAGATACACCATTAGAATATAATTCAATTGGTTATAAAGAAGATTTAGATCCTGATAATTTATATGAATATTATAAAAAAATGCTTAAAAGTGATTTAATTGACATATTTGTAATTGGTGATGTTAATGAAGAAGAAATTGTAGAAATATTTAATAAAAACTTTAATGTTAATACAATCAAAAGACCTGGTATATCTCATTTTGTAACTCAAAATATAACTAAATTAAGTAAAATTAAAGAAACATTACCAATTGAACAAACTAATTTAAATATTGGATTTAAAATTAAAGATTTAACTGACTTTGAAAAACAATATGTTTTATATATTTATTCTTTTATTTTAGGCGGTAGTCCTAATTCAAAACTATTTAAAACAGTAAGAGAAAAAAATAGTTTATGTTATAGTATAAACGCTACTTTTAAAGCAATTTATAATATTTTATATATTACAGTTGGTACTAATAAAGACGATGTTAAAAAATGCTTAAGTTTAATAAAAAAAGAATTCAATAGAATGGGCAAAGGTGATTTTACTGATAATGATATCGAATCAGCTAAAATAACTTACATAAATAGTTTAAAAGATATTGAAGATTATCAAGCTAGTATTTTAAGAATGTATGAAAGTAATATTTATTTCAATTACGACTTGTTAGATGAAAGAATTAAAAATATAAGTAAAGTTACCAAAGAGGATATTATTAATTTACATAAAAAAATTAATATGGATACAATATTTGTTTTAGAAGGTGAAAATAATGAAGAAAATTAATTTTAAAAACTTGGATTTAGATTTATTCTATGAAAAATTAGATAATGGACTAGAAATATTTGTCTTGCCTAAAACAAATGTTAATAATATCTATGTAACTTTTAATACAAAATATGGATCTAATATAAGTGAATTTAAACCAATTGATAAAGATAAAATGATTAAAGTACCATTAGGCATTGCCCACTTTCTAGAACATAAAATGTTTGAGCAAGAAGATGGTTCTGATATATTTTCATTTTATAGTGAACGAGGTGCAGATTGTAACGCTAATACTAATTATACTAAAACAACTTACCTATTCTCTTGTCCTAATTTCTTTAAAGAAAATATAGATATGTTGTTAGATTATGTACAATCCCCTTATTTTACTGATGAAAACGTTGATAAAGAAAAAGGCATAATAACTCAAGAAATTAAAATGTATCAAGATATGCCTGGTACAATGATATATGATAAGATAATTGAAAATACTTTTAAAATTAATCCAATGAAACATCCAATTATTGGTGATATTGAAAATATTAATAAAATTACTAAAGAAGATTTATATACCTGTTATAATACATTTTATCATCCTTCTAATATGTTTGTAGTAGTTACAGGTAATGTTGATGCCGAAGAAGTTATCAATGTAATTAGAGAAAATCAAAATAAGAAAAAATTTAAAAAAGAAGAGAAAATTAAAGTTAAATCTTATAATGAACCAAAAGAAGTAGCTAAAGAAAATGATGAAATAAAATTAAATGTCAGTATTCCTAAATGTGCTATTTGTTATAAATTAAAAATAGAAAAAAATATTCAAAATATCTTTTATTTATTAACATTATTTGATTGTAAATTTTCTTCAACTAGTGAATTTGTTCATAATTTATTAGAAGAAAAAATAATAAATGATAACTTAGCTGTTGATTTTGATGATAGTACTGATTATACTTTAATGTTCGTTTTAGGAGAATCAACTAATCCTAAAAAATTATTAGAAAAAATAGAAGATGAAATGAAAGATTTAAATATTTCTGAAACTGATTTTGAAAGAAAGAAAAAAGTATTATTAAGTTCAATTATTTATATGACTGAAAATATCTTTAGTTTAAATAGTAACATAACTAGTGATATTATAAGATATGGTAAATTTAATGAAAATAAATATAATGATATTAAAAATTTAAATTATAAAGATTTTATGAATTTTATTAAAAAAATTGATTTTAAAAATAATACAACTTTAATAATTAATCCAAAAAACTGATGAATTTTCATCAGTTTTTATCATTTGTAATATTACCATCGCCAGTAACAGGAATTGTATCACCACCATAAGTAGAATTAGGTTTTAATAAAGCTTTAACAAAATCTTTATCTCTAGCTAATACTTCTCTTACTTCCCTTTTAAATTGACCTGGATAATCTCTTAGATTAGAACTAACACCATATGCTTCTATTCCTAAATTTTTAGCAATATATAATGCTCTATATAAATGATATTCTTGCGTTACAATAACAACTTTTTTTACTTCAAATATTTCTTTAGCTCGATATAAACTATCATAAGTAGATATTCCTGCATGATCCATAAAAATATCATTAGATGGTACACCTTCATTAATTGCATATGTTTTCATAACATTAACTTCATCATAGTCTTCTTGCATATGGTCACCACTCATAATAATTTTATTTGATACATTGTTATTATATAATTCAACACCTCTTAAGATTCTATCTTCTAACATCGGTCTAGGTTGGTTACCATATACTCCAGCTCCTAAAACTAAAATACAATCTACATTTTCTAATGTTTTAGCTTCATCAACTGTTATTATTTTATCTTTATTACTAAAAACAACATAAAAATTAACACCTAATACACCAACTATAAATAATAATACTATAACTAATAAATATTTTACTATCTTCATATGTAACACCTATTACTATTTTACCATACAAATTACTTATTTTCGATTAATTTTTCATCTTTATATTCATAACCTAAATAATTATCTTTAGATATAACAGTTTCTCCTAATTGCTTTTCTAATTCATCGCGAGCAACTTTAGCCACACTACCACCTATTTTAGCTACTTTTATATTGTTCCTTAATCCTTGTGGTTTTTGTTTATTAGCTAGTCTTTTTGTTGCCTCTTCACCTAAATCAGCTAATGTTACTTCAATACTATCCATATTATCCCTTAAAGATTCTTTTCTTAATCCTTTATATTCTTTATACTCTTTAGCAGTCATACCTGACCAACTTTTATATATTTCATTTGTTAAAATGCCATATTCATAATTTTCAGTAATTCCATTTTCTTTCCATACATCAGTTAAACTTTTTCTTTGCTGAATTCCCTTTATTCGTTTAGCTATCCATAATTCATCGTATCCTTTAGAACGATATAAATCTATTAATCTTTGAATACCAATTGAAGGATCAAATACTTCATCAATTCTTTCACCACCTAATTTTGCCAACCATTGTTTTATCGGTTCAGCATTTTTACTTGGTATTGATTCAATTATTCTAAACATTCCTTCAATATCTACAACATCTGTTAAGCGATATTTACCATCTTGAGCTTTCAATTTCAACTGGTGACAATTTGTCACCGTTTCATTTCCTTCTTCTTTTAATCTTTGTTTTAATTTATTCCAGTATTTTCTTCCATCCTTACTTTCTGATAGAATACTTACAACGTCAACAACACTAATATAATATTTTTCTTCATCTTTGTCCCATATTGTTCTAATATTATCATTATTAAATATTTTATTTATTAAATATGTTTTATCTTGTTTCATATTCCTCCTTCTAAACTCCTACAAACATATTATATCATACGAACATATATTTGTAAACGGTTGTTAAAAAAAGAAAAGAACAAAATTAATTCTTTTCTACTTTGATAATAACATCTTCATCATTTAATTTATCATCAAATGCTAAAGTTTCATCTTTAACTAATTCATCACCTAAAACTTCACCCATAACATAATCATAATATTTATCTAACATTTGATTTATTTTTTCACTTCCATGATAAATAACTTTAATATGATCTGTTATAACAAAGTCAGCTTCTTTTCTTAAACTTTGAACTTTACGAACAAATTCACGAGCTAAGCCTTCTAATATTAAATCTTCATTTAATTCAGTGTTTAATACAACACAAGTTTTATTATTACTACTTGAAGCATAACCTTCTTTTTGTTTTAAAGAAATTAAAACCATTTCATTAGTTAATTTAAAATCTTCATCGCCTAATTTAACAGTTAATCCATCACTTTGTAATAAGTTAATATCTTTAGTTGATAATTTAGTTAATATTTCTTGTAATTCTTTTACTTTAGGGCCTAAAGTCTTACCTAAAACTTTAAAATTAGGCTTAACTATATAATCTAAATATTCACTCATATCTTCTTTAAATATTATTTCTTTAACATTTAATTCTTCTTGGATAACAGATATTAAATTACCAATAATTCTTTCATCATTTTTAGGTAAAATTAAGTGTGATATTGGTTGTCTTACTTTAATATTAGCTTCTTCACGAGCAAATCTTCCTAATGAACAAACGTCTCTTACTAAATCCATTTGTTCTTCAATTTTTTCATCAATTAATTTTTCATTATATTTAGGGAAATCTGCTAAATGAATAGATTCTTCACCAGTTAATTTTTGATATATTTCTTCAGTTAAGAATGGCGTTATAGGAGCACATAACTTACATAATGTTACTAATACTTCATAAGTTGTTAAATAAACAGCTTTTTTAGATTCAGATAATTCACTATCCCAGAATCTTCTTCTATTACTTCTAATATACCAATTTGATAAATCATCATTTAAAAATGGTACTATTAATCTTGCAACTTTATTTAAATCATATTCTTCATAAGCTGAAGTTACATTTTTAATTAATTTATTTAATTTAGATAATAACCATCTATCAATTAATTCTCTTTTACTTTCTTCAATATGATATTCTCTTGGATCAATATGATCAGCATTAGCATACATTTCGAAGAATGAATAAGCATTTTTAAATGTTGATATATATTTAGAATATATTTCTTTTAAACCAGTTTCATCAAATTTTAAAGGTGTCCAAACAGGAGAGGCATATAGCATATAATATCTTACTGTATCAGCTCCATATTCTGTCATAATTTTAACAGGATCAATAATATTACCAGTTGATTTACTCATTTTTTTACCATAAGCATCTAACATCATATCATTAACTACAACATTTTTAAAACTTGATTCTCCTGATATAATAGTTGATATAACTAATAATACATAGAACCATCCTCTTGTTTGATCTACACCTTCTGCTATAAAATCAGCTGGAAATTGTGATTCAAACAATTCTTTGTTTTCAAATGGATAATGAAATTGAGCATATGGCATAGATCCTGAATCAAACCAAACATCTAATACATCTTTCACTCTATCCATTACTTTACCACATTTACTACATTTAATATGTAATTCATCAACATAAGGACGATGCAATTCTATATTTTTTACATCAACATCTTCAATTATTTTTTCTTGTAATTCATCTAGAGATCCAATCACTTCTTTATGTCCACATTCACAAGTCCAAATAGGCATTGGACAACCCCAATATCTATTTCTTGAAATTCCCCAATCAACCATATTTTCTAACCAATTAGCAAATCTTTTTTCACCAATATAATCAGGATACCAATTAATCTTTTTATTTGCTTCAATTATTTTGTCTTTATAAGCTGTAGTTTTAACATACCAAGCTGGTTTAGCATAATAAATTAAAGGACTCTTACATCTCCAACAATGTGGATAATCGTGAACTATTTTGATTTTCTTAAATAATTTATCATTTTCTTTTAAATATTTAACAATTTCAATTTCTAAATCAGTATCAGTTACTAATCTACCTTTCCAAGGTCCTTCTAAATAACATCCATCTTTTCCAACAGAATTAACAAAAGAAATTCCTTTTTCACGACATACTCTATTATCATCTTCACCATAAGCAGGTGCGATATGAACAATACCAGTACCATCAGAATCAGTTACGTAACTATCTGCTACAACTTCAAAAGCTTTACCTTCTACTTTAACAAAAGGTAATAATTGTTCGTATTTGATACCTTGTAAATCACTACCTTTATATTTTTCTAATACTTTATAATCTTCACCCAATACTTTATCAGCTAAAGATTCACATAAAATAAATTTATAACCTTGACTTTCAACTTTTAAATAAGTTAAATCTGGATTAACACAAATAGCAACATTAGCCATTAAAGTCCATGGTGTTGTTGTCCAAACTAAGAAATAAACATCTTCATCTTTTTTCTTAAAAGGAACAATAACAGTATTTACTGAATCTTGTTGATATCCTTGCGCTACTTCGTTACTAGATAATTCAGTACCACATCTTGGACAATAAGGTAATACTTTATTTCCATGATAAATCAAACCTTTTTTGTCCATTTCTTTAACAATCCACCACTCAGATTCAATATATTCATTGTCACAAGTAACATATGGATGATCACAATCAATAAATTGTCCCATCATATCAGTTATTTTTTTAACTTCACTTATATTAGTAGCTGTTTCACAATTACATTCATGACAAAAATTTTCAATACCAAACTTTTCAATATCAGATTTATTTTTAAAACCTAATTTCTTTTCAACATTAACTTCAATAGGTAATCCATGAGTATCTAATCCTATTTTTCTTAAAACTCGATATCCTTGCATTGTTTTATATTTAGTAAATGAATCTTTGATTGTTTTAGCAAACACATGATGAATACCAGGTTTTGCATTAGCATAAATAGGTCCATCATAAAAAACATAATTTTTTTTATCTTTTCTATTTTCTATAGATTTTTCAAATATATTATTTTCTTTCCAAAAAGATAATATTTCTGTTTCTGATTCATTAATTGTTTTTTTGTTTAGTTCTTTAAAATTCATAACATTCCCTCCTGTATATAAAAAAAGATGATACCGTAAAGGGCGAATATATCCGCGGTACCACCTTTTTTAAACTTATTAAACTATAACGCGTTACCGTTTTTATCTTATCCATAAAAAGCATCCAAAGTGATCTATATATTAATTATTTATTAGTTTCCACCAAACACTAACTCTCTATCAAATAAATTTAATATACCGTCTTTTTCATCTGCTATATCTCTATTTTTTCAATATCTTCGATTAATTCAACTTGCGTAGATAAAGCATCTTTTAATCTTCTTTTAAATACTATCATATTTCTTCTTAAAGTATCAGATTCTTTTTCGATAGTTTCAGCTTTTAATAATGCTTCATTTACTATTCGATTAGCGTTTTTCTTCGCATCGCTAATTATTATATCTCTTTCTTGATAAGCTGTCAACTTAATTTGCTCAGAAGTTTTTTCAGCCATCAAAATAGCTTTTTTTAAATTTTCTTCCATTCTTTCAAATTGCGCAATCTTACTAGTTAAAGTTAAATTTTCTTGTTCTAATCTTTTTAAATCAGATAATTGTTTTTGTTTATCATCTTGATTTAATTTCGTAAGTTCATTTATTTTTTTATCTTTTTCTTCTATATCTTTAACCATTGCTTCTACTTTAGCTATTACTTTATCAAGAAAGTCATTTACTTCATTAGGATCATAACCTCTTAATACTCGGCTGAACTTTTCCATAACTCCACCTCAAAATAAGTATATTTACCACTCTATATTAATATCACCATTATCGTGTACTTCTTTACCTTCATTATCATCAGTTATTTTACCATTTACTTTAACATTGTTAGGTGTACATAAAAATATACCGCCACCTACTTTTTGTAAAGATCCCCCAATAGCATAAATAGTTCCACTTAAAAAATCAACAATTCTTTTAGCTTGATCAGATGTTACTCTTTTTAAATTAACAACAACTGTATTTCTACTTTTTAATTGATCAGCTATTTGTTGTGCTTCAGAAAATGCACGAGGTTCTAATAATACTAACTTCGTACTTCCATCTTCTGCAACTGCTTCACTAGACTTAATATTATAATATTGATCGTTTGAACTATCAGCTAATATATCGTTTTCATCCGCTGAAAACCATTTTTTTAAATTCATACCCTTTTTCCTCCTTGATGCATACATTGCACATACTATATTAATTTTATCATAAAAAATTTAAAATGTGAACAGTATTTATTAAAAAAACTAAAATATTAAAATTTTAGTTTTTCATTAACATAATCAACAACTTCATCTAAACTAATAGTTATTTGTTCCATTGTATCTCTATCTCTTAATGTAACTGTATTATTATTAATTGTTTCATCATCAATAGTTATACAAAATGGTGTACCAATAACGTCATTTCTTCTATATCTTTTACCAATATTTCCTGCTTCATCATAATTAGTCATAAAATATTTAGATAATTCTTCATAAACTTCTAATGCTTTAGCAGAATGTAACTTTTTAATTAAAGGTAATACAGCTACTTTATAAGGCGCTAAAAAAGGAGACAAACTTAAAACTTCACGAGTTGTACCATCTTCTAAAGTATCTTCATGATAAGCAGCAAACATAACGGCTAAAAAAGTTCTATCTAATCCATATGTTGATTCAATGATATAAGGAATATATTTTTCATTTGTATCAGGATCTAAATAGGTTTGAGACTCTCCACTATATTCTTGATGTCTAGATAAATCAAAATTAGTTCTATTATGAGTACCATTTATTTCTCCCCAACCAAAAGGAAATTTATATTCAATATCACAAGCTTCTTTGGCGTAATGCGCTAATTTTTCGTGATCATGAAATCTTAAATCTTCTTCTTTTAACCCTAAATCCATAAAGAATTTTTTACCATATTCTTTAAAATAATTATAGATTTCTGAATCAGTTCCTTCTTTACAAAATGTTTGAAATTCCATTTGTTCAAATTCAATTGTTCTAAAAGTAAAGTTACCTGGTGTTATTTCATTTCTAAATGCTTTACCAATTTGCCCAATTGAAAAAGGTAATTTAGCACGCATACTTCTTTGAACATTTAAGAAATTTACATATTCTCCTTGTGCATTCTCCGGCCTTAAATATACTACTGATTTAGCATCATTAGTAACTCCACGATAAGTTTGAAACATCAAATTGAATTGTCTAATATCCGTAAAATTAGATTTGCCGCATTTTGGACAAGGAACTTTATGTTCTTTGATATAATTAACCATTTCTTCTTGAGTCATACCATCAGCATGAGCATTAGAATCAAAATCATCAATTAAATTATCAGCTCTATGTCTGCTTTTACATTCCTTACAATCTAGTAACGGATCAGAAAAAGAACTAACATGACCAGATGCTTCCCAAACTCTTGGATGCATTAAAATATCAGCATCTATTTCATAACTATTTTTTCTTTCTTGAATAAATCTTTTTCTCCATGCATCTTTAATATTATTTTTTAATCTTGAACCTAAAGGCCCATAATCCCAAGTATTAGCTAAACCTCCATATATCTCACTACCTTGAAATATAAAACCATATTGTTTACATAAATTAACCATTTTTTCCATTGTCATAAATAATTCCTCCTATGATAAAACATATATTTTTGTACTATTTCTATAATCGTATGGTAATTTTTCTTGTCCTTCACTTATTTCATTTAAATATAAAGAATAATAATTATAAAATGACCATACTAATTCATCCATATTATCTAATTGTTCTTTTGTAAATAATTTATAAAATTCTTTTTTTACATTTACATAATCAATTTCTTTATCACACAATTTATTTTTAATAAAATTGTAGGCATTTGAAAATGAATTATATTTAAAAGTTAAATAATCATCTTCATATACCATCATTCCTTGTATTATTTGAATCATTTCATCTGAAAATGAACTTTCAGAAATAAAACTAATAAATACACTATATAATTCAGGATTTAAAGTTATTTTTTTACTTTCCAAATAATAACTTAATTTTATCAAAAAAAGCACTCTATATTTCATAATATCCCCCCATATAATAAAATTCTATTAGAAACTATAAGGACGCATTACCGTGGTTCCACCTTATTTATTCTAATAGAATCGCTTTTTTTATATATTGCTCGAGAGTTTCCAAGCTCCGTCATCACATTGATAAATATATTCTAATCCTTTTTTATTAATTAGTCAATTATTTTTTTAATAATTTTGTTATATACCCTTTTTTTCTTATTAAAACTATACCATTATATTTATTATTAATATTAGTATAAATGGTGTCAGCTAAATTAAATATATTCCCTTGTGTAACCATAAAATTACTTTTATTAAATATAGGATCAACAACAATAAATGGAACCTTACCAGAAAAATCAACTACTGCTTTAACAAAGTTATCCACAGCTAATTCTTTTTGCATCCCATATAATGAAGAAATAAACAATGATATTTCTTTTTCAACACAAAAATCATGAATAACTTTTAATATAGAATCTAATTTACTAAGTTTATTTTTTAATTCATCAACTTTTTCTACATTATCTACTTGATAATTAATTATAATTAAATCATAATCCGAATCTTTAATTATTGATTTTAACAAATTAGGATTTAAACCATTATCAGTTTTAGTAAAAAATATTCTTTCTGATAAAATATTTTCTAATCCACAACAATAATAATTCAAAAATTTAACACTATCCTTATTAGTTAAAATTAAAGCTTTAGCATCAATTTTATTTAAACTATTTAACATTGAAATTCCAGATTTAGGATAAGCAAACATCGTATATTTAATTCCATTTATACCAAACATTGAATAAAAATTAACACTAAATTCTTTACTTACATTATTAATAAAATTAGTTAAATCACAATATTCATAATTAAAGAAAAACAAACTATCATCATTATTTATTTTAAATCCTTCATTCATATAAAATTCTTTTACATTAAATGGTTTTGTTTTAGTATTTACTAATGAACTTACTTTTTTTGTAACTTCTCTCCATTTTTCACCAATCTCATTTTTATATAAATTCATAAAAGAAGTTAAATTGATTGAGTTCAACATATTTAATCCTACAATCATTCCTATTTTACATTCTTTCATATCATATGAAATTTTATTAATAATTTTTTCAATTGTTTTATAATTGTTGGTATTATTTGCAGTTAAAATTAAATGAACATATATAGGATTATTTTTTTTAGCTCTTATAAATTTTATAAATGCTTTTAAATGCTCATAACATTTATCACTTTCTAATGATAAAAATAAATGAATTTTATTTTCTGGCTTAATACTATTCAAATAAAAATCAAAATTTTTATTATTACTAAAATTATCTACATAATTATCTATCAAAGAATAAGTAAGTGGTAAATCAGATCCTGTACTAAAAGTTCTATATCCACTAATTAAGTCATGAGCTTTTGATTCAATAGATGTGAACAAATAATTTTTAGTATAAAAATCCAAATTAGGCATTAACTTAGCATTATATATATTATATGAATTTAATTGTTCTATTCCAAAGCCATTCATTAAAAATAAAACTGTTTTCTTCATTTTCATCCCTCATATTCTAATAAACATTATACCCTATTTTTTGTTTTTTATCAATAAGTAAATTAGAACAAAAGTCAAATAAATTTGACTGCATCTAATCTCACGATTAAATATTTCTCCTTCTTCGGTGGCTTTTGCT
>CALVSO010000004.1 GCA_944359055.1 uncultured Bacilli bacterium
TTCTATCATACGAACATATGTATGTCAATATTTTTATTTAAATTTTTGCAAAGCACTTTCCTAGTATATAAAAAAAACACAAATTAATGTGTTATTTCTAATATATTAGAATCAATTATTGAATACAAATATAAATTAACTTTTTTATTTGTTTTATACTCAATAAAGTTTTTATAACCAGTTAATTGATCAATATATTTTTTATCATCAATATTTTTTAATTTATAATCAATTATATCAATATAATCATCATATTCTAACATCAAATCAATAATACCATGATATTTTATATCATCTTTTGAATATATAAATTCATATTCTTTATATATTTTAGCCTTATCAATATTTTTTAGTAAATCACTATTTAAAAATTTATTTACTTTATCATTTATTAATTTATTATCAATATTGAATTTTTCTTTGAAATTGATGTTTTCTAATATTTCGTGTACTTCTAACCCAAAATTTAAATTATCTTTTATTTCTTTAGTAATTAAGTCATTCATCTTTTTAGAAAAACTACTAGTTTCTATTTTTTCATTTTCTATATTAATATTTTCTATATCAATTTTATCATCAATTATTTCTATATTATCTTGATAATTACCTATTTTAATTAGATTGTAATCTTTTGATAAATTAATACTATTTAAATCAATAGTCTTAATATATTGTTCTAATTTATCTTTAATTGAATTGATTATATCAGCAAAGCTACGATATTTTTCTTTAACTGAATCATCTACTTTAGTATAACTTATTTCTTTTTTAGGCAATACTAAAATCATTTTTTCTTTTGCTCTAGTAAGCGCTACATAAAACAATCTAATCTTTTCTGATATCTCTTCTTGTAGATAATCTTCTTTAACTAATTTTTTATAAATTGTGTCTGAAATACCATTATCAAAGTATGGTGTTACAATTCCATATTTATTGTTATATAAAAATCTTTCATTTAAATCACTTATATTAAATGTTTTATAAAGGTTTGCAAAATAACAAATATGATATTCTAATCCTTTAGAATTATGGATAGTCATTATTTTAACATTATCTCCAAAATTACTTTCTATTTTATATTTCATATCTAATTTTTCTTTTAACATTTTATCTAAATGAAGAGAAAAATCAAATATATCATAACCTAATTTACTTAAATTATTGGCCATATCTTTTATCTTATCAATTTTAATTATACTAGAATCAATATTGCCTATAGTAATTAGTTTTTCATAAAATTTAAATTCATTTAATATTTCATCAATAATATCACTAATAGAATTGTTATTGATTAATTTAGTTATTTTTAAAGCGTCATTATATAGACTACTTTCTTTAAAATTTTTATTAACAAAATATTTAAAAATCACATCATCTTTTTCATTATATAAAAAACTACGCATTAAACTGATAAATAAATAATTATCATATTCTTTATTATATATTTTTAAAATATATTTAATTAAATTATTTAAAACTAAAATATCATTATCATCATTCATCTTTTCGTCTTTTAAAATATTTAAAGGTATTTTTTGATATTCAAATATCTTTTTAAATAAATCAAAATTAGAAGATCTATCTAATAAAATAACAAAATCACTGTATTTAACATCTCTTAATATTTTTTCATCTTTATCAAATATTTGATATTTATTTTCTATCTTTTCTTTAATATCATTAGCAATTATAAAACATTCTATTTCTTCTTTTGTGTATATTTTATCTTCTTCGTAATCAATTAAATCTAAATTATAATCTTGATTAGTTTTTCCTTCATTAATATAAGTATCGTTACCAAATACCATTTGATGAGATACTTGATAATCAGCTCCACCTATAAAATCATTCATAATAATATTAAATATTAAATTGATGTTATCTAAAACTTCTTTTCTTGATCTAAAGTTTTTATTTAAATCAATTTTATATCCATCAATATTTTTACTATATGAATCATATTTGTTTTTAAAGATATTTGGATTAGCATTTCTAAATCTATAAATAGATTGTTTAATATCCCCTACCATATAAACATTATTGTTAGCAATATATTTAATAAATTCTTCTTGTAAATCATTAGTATCTTGATATTCATCAATCATAATTTCTTTAAATGAATTTTTTATTTCTTCTCTTACACTTTTGTTTTCTTTTACTATTTTTATAGCAAGTAAAGCAATGTCCGTAAATTCATAAGCATCGTTTTCAAATTTAAATTTGTGTACTTTTTCCTCTAATTCTAAAATTATTGAAATTATAACATCAACATAATCTTTAGTTTTTAATATTGTATTTTTTATTTCTTCAACATTTTCATATATACATAATTCATTTATTTCATCTAATGCTTTCTTTAATTTTTCTTTTACTTTTTTAGCTTCTTCTAAACTATTTCGCGGCAACATTGGTAATTTAATTAAAACATTTTGTTTAATAGATTCATAATCAAAACTATTTAATAAATTACTTAAATCTAATTTTTCCATATAATTAGAATCGACATAATCACTTAATTCACTTAATAAATTACCTATACCATCAATTTTTTTCCTTAATAATAAAATATAATTATTAATATTTTGATTTATTTTATCATCATTAAAAAAGTCATAATTCTCTAGATATTCTTTTTTGTTAGGTAACATATCTAATTTGGAACTGATAGTTAAAATCTGATTTCTAATATCTTTATCATCTTTAACACAAAAATCATTAATTAATTTAATAAATTTATCATCCTTCAAATACCTATTTTCGAATATTTCATCTAACATTTCTTTTCTTTTTATTTTAAGGATATCTTCTTCTATTACATTAACATTTTTTGATACATTTAATAAGTAGTGATATTTCTTTACTATTGATAAAGCAAAACTATCAAATGTTGTAATATATGATGCATCAATCATATCTAGTTCTTCTAATAAATTGTTTTCTTTTATTTTTTTTCTTATTCTTTCTTTCATTTCTTTAGCAGCAGCTTTAGTAAATGTTAATAATAACAATTCATTAATATGAATACCATTTTTTAATTTAGTTATAACCCTCTCACTTAATACAGCAGTTTTACCAGATCCAGCTCCCGCACTTACTATTATATTAGTATTATCTTTATTTATGGCTTCACTTTGTTCTTTAGTCCATTTAGGCATTTTCATCACCACTTTCTAATATAACAATATCATTTTCTTTTCTAAAACAAACATCCCTAAATTCACAGTATTCACAACCGATATTTTTATTATCTATTTTTTTAGGATTAATTACAAAATTAGTATCTAATATTTCATCTCTTGCTTCAGTTATTTTACTATCAACTAAATTAATTAAATTATTAATTTCTTCATTATTAATCATTTTAGAGTAACTACTAAAACCTTTAGATGTTGTTTTTAATGATTTTATAAAATTACTATTTTCATAATTTTTGTCTAATTTTTCTAAAATATCTAAATCATCATTTGTGTAACCTATTAGTTTTAAATTATCTTCTTTCAATTCTAAATAAGTATGTTTATTATCTTTTTTTATTTCATTATTTAATATTTTTTGTAAATAAAAACCAGCAACTTCAACATTTTTTAAATCCATATTTTTACTCAAATATAAATAGATTGGTAATTGTAAACTAAGACCATATTTTGCATAATCAATATTTATATCAGTATTACCTGTTTTATAGTCAACGATACAAACAATAGTTTTGTCATTTTCTTCTTTATATAATAACTTATCAACAACACCCATAAAAGTTACTTTAACATTAGTACTTTTATCAACAAATACTTTTCTTTCATAAAATGCATTATTTAAATTAGTATCCTTATATTGTTTTTTTATTGTATCAATAATAAATATTAATTCATCTTTAGCTTTTTTAATAAAAAACTTCTCCATATTATTAAATTCGTATGTTTGTTTACTTAAAAATTCATTATAACATTTATCTAAATCAAAATTATCTAAAAAAGCATTAGATAAAACATAATGAAATAAATTACCTAAAACCGTATAATATGTTTCTTGATAAGGAGATATTCTTAAAACATTATTTAAATAATATTTAAATCCACATTTAAAATAATTATCTAAACTTGAATAAGATAATAATATTTTATTATTAATAAATTTATTAAAATCATTTTTATCAATTTTAGTATATTTATTATCATATTTCATATATTGAATATCTTGATAATTACTAAATAACCTAGATAAATTATTTTCTTTAATATTATATTTAACTAATTTATCTAAAGAAGACGTTAATTTTATTTTATTATAAATATCCGATTTAAAACTATCAATGTTATTATCAACTACTTCTAAATTTAAAACATCATTCAAATTAGATATTGTATATTCTTCATTGTTGTTTTTTAATTTATAAGAAATAGTTAAATTTTTAATATTATTTATTTTGTTAATTATCTTATTTTTTTCATAAATATTCTTTTCTTTAGATGTTAATAAACCTATTTTTTCTTTTATTTTATCAGATAAAAAATCTTCATCTTTATATATGTTTGGTATAATTCCATAGTTAAAACCTAAAATAAATAAATAATCATCATCACTTACTAAGCTATCAAATGATATTAATTTAATACTATTTTTTAATTCAATATCTTTTACCTTACAATTCTTAACTTCATAAATAATTAAGTCTTTCACTTCATTAAAATCAAATTCCACATATTTATTAACAATATCTATTAACTTATTAATCAATTCAACATCATTAAACTTATCTTTAATTTCATTTATTATATTTGAATTATAATTTTTAATAAAATAAGCTCCAACTAAAGTATCACTTAATTTAGTATCACTTGGTATTTCAATTGGAATATTATAAAAATTACTCATTCTCTTTAAAGTATTATAATAATCATTACTAACAATCAATTTAATATTGTTTATATTTATATTATTTTTTAACAAATCAACTATTTTATCAAAAACAAATTCAGCTTCTTTTTCTAATGTTTTAAATTGATAAATTTTACTATGCTTATATTTTGGTTCATCTTTTATAACTTCAATATTATTACTTAATTTTTTTAATAATTCTAAATCAAATTTACTTAACTCATAACCATAAACAACAATATTTCTATTTTTATAAACATCTATTCTACTAGTATTAATATAATCTTTTACTTCATCTTTCAATTTTAATAATAATTTTAATTTATCATCATCAAAATATTCTTTAACATAAAATATATTATCTAAATATACTTTAGCTACTTCATATTTAAATTTGTATTTATCCATCAAATAATAAATTGCTTTAACATCATAATTAAAAAACTTTTTATACAATTCTTCTAATGAAATATATTTAATATCTAATAAGTTGTTTTTACTAGTTATTTTTAAAATCATTTCTTCCTTTATTTCATTAGGTATAATTAATAACGTATTATCTTTTATATTCATAACTTACCTCCTTTAAATATTATAACATACAAATAAACCTTCTACTGAAAAAGTAAAAGGTTTATCATTATTAATTTTTATCTTTTTTTATTATTCATTGTTTTACTATATTTTAAAGCAAAATTTAAAATTGTATCTATATTTTGCATATAATCTTCTTTTTTTCTTCAATTAAAATATCTGGATGAAATATATAAGGAACCAATATTTCATTTGTTACTTCATTTTTATATTCATTCTTAGACCTAACACTATAATTTAATAGTGGATTAAAATAACATTCAGATACAGAAAAATAATATTCACCGACATTAAACCAATTACTATTTCCGTAACAATTTATAGGAGTACTTATTTCTTCACCAATTGTAAGTGCTCCTAAATTGATTAAATCAACCAATGCATATCTTCCACCAGAAAAAACTCTGTAATCTGTTAAGCATATTAATTTTTTATCACTATTTTCTTTAATAAAATCCATTAATATTTTATTTAATGCTGAATTGCCACCTGTATTTCCTCTAATATCAACAATAATAGTATCTATATTAGATAAATCTTCTTTTTTTAGCATTTCAATTGTTGACTCTATTTTTTCTTTAAACTTCATTTGTACAGAACTATGATTATAAATTAAACAGTTATCAACAAATCTATATGTTGCATTATTACCATACCTATATTCATCATAATCAAACAATTGGTCTTTTAAATATTTTTCATACTTAGTAAATTTAATATTCTCTTTTTTGCCATCAGTTTTTTCAATTTCAAATACTAATTCATTACTTTCTCTTAATGATGGTATGCCAAATAATTTAACTTTATTAAATAATGATTTTTCTAATTCATATTTCTTTTTACCTTCTGTGCCATATGAAATAGTATCTATTAATTCGTTAATAATGACATCTATATTAATTCCGTTAATAGATATTAATTTTCCATTTTTCAAATTATTAGGAAAATTAACTAATATATCATTATCAAATATTCTAAAATTAATTGGTAATAAGGATAACAATTCAAATTTTGTATGAGCATCAGTTTCTCCACACAATCTTTTTATAATATAATCTATAAAATATTTAAATGAATAAATATCAACTACATCCATAACATTAATCAATTTATTATATAATTCATTTAATTGTTCTTCATTTATTTCGTGCCAGGGATTTATATGAACTCTTTTATAATGTTCAATAAAATCATTGTATAAAATTTCATATTTCTTATTTATCATAAACTACCTTCATTTTAAAATACTAATTAATTTGTAATCCAAAAATACATTTTTCATATAAAAATTCAACAATTTTATTTTTATTATTGGTATTATAATATTGAGTAAGTAATATATTAAATTCATTAATATTTTCTTCTTTAACAGTTATAATACCACAACCATTTTCAATCAATATTTTATTAGCAATTATCATACTAGTTCTTTTATTACCATCCCAAAATATTTGACTACGCATTAAATAAAGCATCAAATCAATTGCTTTTTCTGTAACATTTTCTTCTTGTAAAATTTTGTTTATATTATTAATGACAGCTTCTTTAATTGGAATATCAGGTATATAATCAACACCATTGATACCTACTTTACCATTTCTTAAAACGCCCCATTCCAAAGATTCATTTCTAGAAACATATGAATTTACTTTGCAAATAAAATCTAAATTAATTTCACTATCAATATTAGTTAGCACATAATTCCAAGCATCTCTTAAATTTAATATGCAATTTATTTCATCAAGTTTTAATGTCGGAACATTAACACCTTCTAATATTGTTTTTGTATCAGGATAAGTAGTATTAATACCTTCTAACCTTGCACTATTATATATATTTGACACTAAAACTTTTTTAGCTAAAAATAAGTTTTGTTCTTTTGTTAATTGATATTTATCTTTCATACTTTCACCTCATTAAACAACTATTAATAGTATATCATATAATTTACAATAATTGTTTACTTGTATTACATTAAAATTTAACATATATATATTCTAGTGTTTTATGAAATTTAAAAATATATTTTAACCTTTCGATATACTATTTAATTCTTTATCAATATAAATTACAGTATCATTACAATTTTTTCTATTGTGTTTACTAGTAAAATCATTCCATTCAGATAAGTAAAAATCTATATTATCTTTATTTACTTTATCTTTTAATATTGTTTTAGCTGTTTTAAAATAATTCATAACTGCAACAGCACCTAAAGCATTAGGATAAGCTTCTTCTGGTATTGTTGAAATTTTATAAAACTCTAATGCTATATCATCTGTTACTTTTCTAGGATTAGTTAAAATTATTTTATCACTTCTAAATACACCGTGAGGAGTTGCGGAATCTTTTACATCAATAACTATAGCATCATCAGGTATTATAACATCATAAATTGTATCCCCTCTATGCAACCATCTTAATAATTTTTCTGGTGTTGTAAAATTAAATCCACCAAATTCTTTTCCACTTTTAGCTTCAAGATTCCAAACATTTGCAACATTTACTTCATCTATTTTATATTCATAATCAGCGCCTTTATTACCAAACATCACTTTTATATATTTATTCATTTTAATTTTCCTTTATATTTTCTATCTTAATCAACTTATTTTCTTCAAATTCTAATTTAAATATTTCACAATATTTCCAATTACCCATACAATTAAAGAAATATTTTCCATTAAATGTACAATTACCTTGATTATCAATATCAACAATTTTTTTCAATAAATATAAAATTGCTGTAGAATGACTTACAATTGCAATTCTTTTACCTTTATATTCTTTTATTATTTCCATTAAGCAATTATACATTCTATTACTTACTTCTTTTTGTGACTCACCATTGCCAATTTTATAATTTTCATCAACAAACTGTTTCATTTCAAAATCTTTAGGTAATTCATTCCAATTATTTATACCAAATTTTCTTTCACCTAAAGCTTCTACTATATTTATTTTTATATTATTTTCATTAGCAATATATTTAGCAGTTGATATAGTTCTTACATAATTAGACGAAAATAAAATATCTATATTTTGTAATTCATCTAGTTTACTTATTTTGCTTGCTAGCATTTCACCATCAATAGATAAACATGCTTTTTCATTTTGGATTTGTAAATTATCATTATTGATTATATTATTAATTTTTTTTAATTGTTCTGAATGTCTAATTAAATATATTGTTGTTTTCATTATATTTTCCTTTCTAATTATAATAAATTTTGTTTCATTATAGTTTTTCTACACTAAAAATATTCCTTAACATATATAATTTATTTTTTTTCTATAGCATCAGCATGTAATTTAGCATATTTCTCAACTTGACTACTTATTAATTCATAATCATTTCTATAATCTAAACCAATAGCAGCCTTAACTCTTGCAAGTGTTTTAGAAGCTTTTAATCTTGCTTTTTCACTTCCCTCAAACAAAATTTGATAAACTTCTGGTATATGTTTTTCCAATTCGTATCTTCTAGCTCTAATTGGGGCCAAAGTATCTTCCAAAACATAGTTTAAGAATTTTTTGACTTTCATATCTCCTAAACCGCCACGTTCATAATGAGCTTTTAATTCATCTAAATTCTTATACTCAATTTCTCCAGTTTCTGAATTTTTAAAATATTCTTCAAAATGTTTATCTTTTGAAAATGCTGAAAGATATATAAATACCGGATTACCTTCGGTTACACCTGGATCTTGTACTCTTAAATGATTTGGATCCGTAAACATTCCCATTACTTTTCTTTTTACTTCTTCCTTACTATCAGATAAATAAATACAATTTCCTATTGATTTACTCATTTTAGCTTGACCATCAGTACCTGGTAATCTATGACAAGCAGTATTTTGTGGTAAAACAGCTTGTGGCTCAACCAATGTATTACCATATAGTCTATTAAAAGTACGAACTATTTCTCTAGTCTGTTCTACCATTGGTAATTGGTCATCACCAACTGGAATTATATTTGCATCAAAAGCTGTTATATCTGCGGCTTGGCTAATAGGATAAGTCATAAATCCTACTGGCAATGTGTTTTGAAATCCTCTATATACAATTTCTTGTTTTACAGTTGGATTTCTTTGTAATCTTGCAACAGTAACTAAATTCATATAATAAAATGTTAAATCACTTAACTCTGGAACTTCAGATTGTAGAAAAATTGTACATTTTTTTGGATCTATTCCACATGCCAAATAATCTAATGCAACTTCTATAACATTATCCTTTACTTTTTGAATATTTCCCGAATTATCAGTTGTTGCTTGTGAATCTGCAATTTCTATATACATTTCATCATACATACCTGAATTTTGTAATTGAACTCTTTGAGATAGCGATCCAACTAAATGTCCTAAATGTAATCTTCCTGTTGGTCTATCTCCTGTCAATATAATATTTCCCATATTAATCTCCTTTTCTACATCTTTATTTTTTTAATTATCATAATTGCTCATTTATAACCTAACTTTTAGTAAACTCTCTTATTAATCTTTTAGCTTGAGTAGTTACTGCTTTATCAAGCCAATCTTCTCTTGGGCCGTAAGATAATATATCTGTTATAATTCTAACTCTATCTTTACTTTTTAGTACATAATCCGGTTCAACAACTCTATCATTAACTATAGCTGAAACCATTGTATTTCCAACATCTGGTCCAATACTATAAGCAAAGTCAATAGTAGTAGATCCTTTTGGTAATTCTATTATATCACCTCTAGTAGTATATACATATATTCTATCAGAAAATAATTCTGATTTTACTTGTCTTACAAAATCTTGATTATCTGAAAAAACACGATTAATTTCGATTAATGATTTAAAAAATTGATATTTACTTTTTAAATTTTCTTGCATTATATCTCTAGCATTTCCTTTACTTATATCCCAATAAGCCGTAAGCCCAAATGAAGCAATTTTATCCATATCAAATGTTCTTATTTGAGTTTGGACTAATCTTTCATCTGCACCAAAAACAGTTGTATGCAAAGATCTATACATATTTGTTTTAGGATTATATATATAATCTTTAAATTTATTATTTATTGGATGATATTTAGAATGAATCAATCCTAAAGCTTGATAACAATTAGCTATATCATCAACCATTATTTTTAAAGATAGTAAATCATGAATATCAGATAATTTATGTCCTTGTTCCATTCTTTTATATATTCCATAGATGTTTTTTGTTCTTACTTTTATTTCATGCGGAATGTTTTTATCATTTAATATTAAATTAATTGTTTGAAGCATTTCATTTAAACAATTTTGACTTTCCTTTTCTATTCTAGATTTTATTTCTTCAATTCTTTTATATCTATCAGGATAAAGATATTGAAGTGATAAATCTTCTAATTGAGATTTTATTCTATAAGCTCCAATGTAATAAGCAAGTGGTACAAATATATCCATTGTTTCTAATGAATTTTCTTTTTGTTTAAATTCCGATTTAAATTGTAATGTTTGCATATTATGAAGTCTATCAGCTAATTTAATAATTATTATTCGAACATCATCAGTTATACTAGTTATTATTTTTCTTGTATTAGCATAATTTTGGTCTTGCTTAGAAGAAAAATTCATTTTAGCTAATTTAGTAACTCCATCAACCAAATTAGCAATACTTTGATTAAAATCATGGGCTATTTCTTCTTTTGTTATATTGGTATCTTCTATTGTATCATGTAATAATCCCGCACATATAGTATCACTATCAGCATGCATATCGGCTAAAATACAAGCAACATTTAAAGGATGAATTATATAAGGTTCCCCACTTTGTCTAAATTGACCACTATGCAAATTACTAGCATATTCATAAGCTTTTTTTATTATTTCAATTTCTTCTGGATTATAATCCTTTAATTTTCCAATTAAAACATTTAAAGTCATTTAAAACACCTCCCAAACACAAAAAAGGCAACCAAAAATATTTTTAGTTACCTTTTTTAAACAATATGAATGAAGAGTTATAACAACATAAATTTATTCTCATACTCCTCACCTCACTAAATAATTAAGTAGCATTTTACTCTTATATTATTAAGTTGTCAAGATGTTAATTAAATTTTATTCTAAAACTGCTTTTATTCTTCTAACACCAGCTGAAGAACTTTGTTCTTTAACAATTTTAAATTTTCCTAAAGATGATGTTCTTTCAACATGTGGACCACCACATAATTCTTTTGATACATCACCAATTGTATAAACTGTTACAACATCTGGATAAGTTTCAATAAACATACATTCTGCTCCTGTTTTAACAGCATCTTCTTTATTCATTGTTTCTTTTTTAACTTCTAAATCTTCTTTTATCCATTTATTAACTAAATTTTCTACTTCTAATTTTTCTTCATCAGTTAATTTATGGTCACAATTAAAATCAAAACGCATTCTTTCACTAGTTATATTACTACCCATTTGATGAATATTTTTATCAACAACAACTTTCAAAGCTGCATTTAATAAGTGAGTTGCTGTATGATATTTAGTTTCCATTTCTCCTGAAGAAGCTAAACCACCTTTAAATTCCCCAGATAACACTCTTGATTTTTCTTGATGTTCTCTAAACTTTTCTTTGAAAGCATCAGTATCTACTGAAAGACCAATTTCACTAGCTAATTCTATTGTTAACTCAACAGGGAATCCATAAGTATCATATAATTTAAAACTATCTGGTCCATTAATTACTTTAACATTATTATTTATAAGTCTATTAGTAAGTTTATAAAATTCATTCATTCCAGAATTTATAGTTTTTTCAAACTTATCGATTTCTTTTTTTAATTCGGTTAAAATGAAATCTTTTGATTTAATTAAATTAGGGTAAACATCACCATAAACATCATCAATAAAATTATTAGCTATTTCATAAAATACATCTGTTTTTATATTTAATTTTTTAGCTTGAACAACTGCTCTTCTTATTAATCTACGAAGAATATAACCAGCTCCTATATTAGAAGGAGTTAAATGTTTTTCATCACCTAAAAGCATAATACTAGTTCTTATATGATCAGCTATAATACGCATTGATATAGTTGTTGATTTTTCTTCATTATATTTTTTACCTGTTTCTTCTTCTAATATTTTTATTGCACCATTAAATAAATCAGTTAAATATACATCACCATTAGTATTTAAGAATGCTAACATTCTTTCTAATCCCCAACCAGTATCAACATTTTTGTTTTTTAATGGTTCATATTCATTATCACTTATTCTATCATATTGCATGAAAACATCATTACCTATTTCAATGAAATGACCACAATCACATGAAGGATTACAATTAGGTCCACATGGTTCTTTATCAGTTATATAAAACATTTCACTATCTGGTCCACATGGTCCTCTTTCTAATTCCCACCAATTATGTTCCTTAGGTAAATAATAAATATTTTCTTTTAAGAATCCTGATTCTTCTCTTAATTTAGCAGTTTCTTCGTCTTTTGGTACATTTTCATTACCACTAAATACTGTAGCAGCTAATCTATCTTTAGGTAAATCAAATACTTGAGTTAATAATTCATAACTCCAAATAGTTCTTTCTTTTTTAAAATAATCACCTAAACTCCAACTACCAAGCATTTCAAAAAATGTTACGTGACTAGAATCACCCACTGATTCAATATCATTTGTTCTTACGCATCCTTGAACATTACATAATCTTTTTCCCTTTGGATGTTCTTTTCCTAATAAATAAGGCATCAAAGGTTGCATACCTGCTACATTAAATAAAACACCTGTAGTTCCATCACCTATTAAAGAAACTGCCCCAATATCAACATGACCTCTTTGTTCATAAAATTTAATCCATTCTTTTCTAAGTTCTTTAGAAGACATTTTTTTCACTTTTAATCACCTTTTTCAATAACGTTATTATTGTACCATAAAATGTTTTAATTAGTAAATAAATTTATCAACATCTATGATAAAATTTATTTGTAAATATACAATTTAATCAAAAATAAAGAACTACCTATAGGTAATTCTTCTATATTAAACAATATGATTAATGTTATTTCAAAATATGATATAAATTATAAAACTAATTAATTTTCTTCAATATATTTTATTCCAATATTATTATTGTTTGTTATAGCACTATTTCCAGTTTCTTGTTCATATAATAATCTAGTATTTTTAGCTACATTGCCACCTCTTCTAGCAACATTCATATTTTCTTTTAATCCAAGTGGCTTTTCTTTTTTAGCAATATCTCTTGTTGTTATTTCTCCTATATCAGTAAGAGCAATTTCAATATCACTCATATTATCTCTTAATGATTCTTTTCTTAATCCTTTAAAATTTTTATATTCATTAGCCTTCATTCCTGACCAAGTTTTATATATTTCATTTGTTAATATTGCATATTCATAATTTTGATTAATTCCATTCTCTTTCCATACATCAGTTAATTTTTTTCTATTAAGTATTCCCTTTAATCTAACTTCAATCCAACTATTAGCATAACCTTTATTTCGATAATAATCTATTGCTCTATTAATAGCTTTTTCTGGATCAAATACTTCATAAATTCTTTCTTTACCTAAATTAGCTAACCACATTTTAAACGGTTCTGCTTTGGAACTTGGAATTGATTCGATAAGTCTTAAAATATTTGTTGTATCCATTGCATCACGCATACGAATTTTACCATCAGAAGATAACATTTTTAACTGACTACAATTTGTAGTCACTTGACTTCCTTCTTTTTTTAATCGATTTTTTAAGACTGACCAATACTTTCTTGGATTAGTGCTATCAGTTAATGCTTTAATTACATCAACAACACTAAAATAATAATCTTCTTTTTCACTATTCCAAATACTTCTAATTTCCGCTCCTTCAAATAAATTTGTAATTGTTTTTAAATTGTTTTCTTTCAAAATTGATTCCTCCTTTGCTTAAATAATTATATTAGTGGATAATGCAATTATATCAAACAAACGTTTTATAATCAATGGTTTTGAAATATTTTAATTAAAAATTTGTTTCAAATATCTTAAATATAATTCAAATATATTAGCTTTTTTAACATCTTCTTTGACTGTTAAATCTATTGTTCTAATAACATTGTTATCTTCTTTTAAAGTAAGTTTACCAACCACATCCCCCTTAGATAATGGTGCTTTTAAATTATCTACTTCTACTTCATATGTAAAATTACCTGATCCATCATTTTTATTATATAAGTCATTTACTTCTTCCTTAGCAACTATACCAATACTTTCTACTTTACCTTTTTCTACACTAACTTCTTCTAAAATTGTTTCAGTGTCAACTATTTTTTGTAATCCATATTGAGCATATACATAATCAAATACACTTGATACATCTTTATTTCTTGTTTCACTGTCTGGTTCACCCATAACGACAGTAATTATTCGCATATCATTTATATTAGCAGTAGCAGTGATACAAAATCCTGCTTCTGAAGTATAGCCTGTTTTAAGTCCGTCAACACCTTTATAAAATCTAACTAATTTGTTAGTATTAACTAACCAAAATGATCTATCAGTTCCTTTTCTTAAATAATCTTCATAAATAGAAGTAAATTCAAATATTTTAGTATGTTTAACTAATTCTTTAGCCATTATAGCCATATCATAAGCAGTTGAATAATGATTTGCTTCATCTAATCCATGACAGTTTTTAAAATTAGTATCTTGCAAACCTAATTCTTTAGCTCGATCATTCATCATTTTAACAAACATTTCTTCTGTACCAGCAATTTTTTCAGCTAAAGCAACAGCTGCATCATTACCTGAAGCAACAGCTAAACCCTTAAACATGTCATAAACACTCATTTGTTCTCCTGTTTCTAATAATATTTGACTACCACCCATACTAGATGCATTACTAGAAGTAGTTACTATATCGTCCCATTTAATAATATCTTTTTCAATTGCTTCCATAACTAATAACATTGTCATTATTTTAGTCATACTAGCCGGATGTCTTCTTTCATGAGAATTTCTTTCATAAATAATTTCACCAGTAGTAGGTTCCATTACAATGACACTAGAAGCATTAGTTGCAAGTTCCATAGCTCTTATATTAAAAGGAAGTAATACTAATAAAGATAATAAAATACCACATATTTTTTTCATCTAACTCACCTATTAAAATTTATGAATTAAATTAAAAAAAATGTCAAAAAAATTAGGAATAAATCCTAATTATTATCTTTGATTAAATCTAAAAATGCATCAATATTTGTTTTTCTAATATTACCATTATTATTTATTAATTCCATAATTTCATCTTTTGAAAGATATTTTACATATTCAACTTCATCTAACTGTAATTTAAGTTTATTTACGTCTATATCTTTTTTTATATAGAAAACATCTTTAAATGCATCTTCATATTTGTATGTTTTAAATAGTGTTATTTCACTAGAATCAATTTCTATTCCTAATTCTTCTCTTATTTCTTCTATTATAGCTTCCATACTAGTTTGACCTGATTTTACATGTCCACCTGTTGTTGCCCAAACATTATTTTTTCTTTTAGAAGTCATTTGAAATAAAAATTCCCCATTAGAGTTTTCTATAAAAGTTAATACAACTACTATGTATCTATTACCGGGAACTTTTAACTTAGTCCCTTTTTCTCTAAATAATTTTTCACCAGTTAGTTTTTTATTTTCATCATATAAATCTGTATACTCACCATATTTTCCACTATTAATCATAATATCTTCTACCTTTTAATCAATATATATTTATATTATATAGTCTAATTCAAATATTGTTTTACAATTTCTAGTATATTGTTTAATTCTGTTAACAATATATCAAAATTATTTTGAACATATGTAGCATCATTTTCTTTACTTTTTAATTCATGTTGTAAACAAATATCTGCTAATTTATCAAATCCTAAATATCTACTTTCACTTTTTAAAGAATGAACTAAAATAGCATAATTTTCCATATCATTATTATTTTTAAAATTAGTTAAATTAGTTATTTTTTCATTTATACCATTAACATATTCTTTTAATATTTCATTATAAGTTTTAATATCACCTAATAATTCTAAACTAGAATTAATATTAATACCTTTTTCTTTTAAATAATTGATATTATTTTTATTAATATTTCTTTTTATTTTATTATCTAATTTTTCTTTTATTAATGGTTTAGCAATATAATCATCAAATCCTTCATTTAAATATTTTTGTTCAGCTCCTTCTACAGCATCAGCTGTTAAAGCAATTACAACAGTATTAAAATTAGGATTTTCTTTCAATTTATGTAATGTTTGTACACCATCCATTTCTGGCATCATTATATCCATAAAAATTAAATCATAATTATTATTACTTTTTTCTAAACATTCTTTACCACTTTCACAAAAATCAATATTAAATTTGTAAGGTTTTAAAAAGTTACAAGTTATAGTTATATTTACTTTATTATCATCTACTACTAATACTTTTTTATTACTATAATCAGTCATTTGATTTTCTACAACTTTAGTTTCAACATTTTGCGTAGATTTAGAGTTACCTAAATATTTATTTAAAATATAAAATAATTTATCTTTTTCTATTGGTTTAGCTAAATAACCATTAAATCCTTTACTTAAATATTGTTCTTCCATTCCATTAATTGCATTAGCTGTTAAAACTATAACAGGTGTATTAAAATTAGGATTATCTTTCAATTTAACTAAAACTTCACTACCTTTCATTTTAGGCATCATATCATCTAACAAAATCAAATCATAATTATTTAATTTTACTTTTTCTAAGCATTCTAATCCACTTTCACATGAATCAATAGTAGGATTATATTTAATTAATATTTTTTCAGCTACTTTAATATTTAATTTATTATCATCTACAATTAATATCTTTTTACCTGTTAAGTCTAAATTTGTATTAACATTTTCTTCTTTTTCTGGTTCTAATTTAGCTAAAGATAATCTTTGATCAATAGCAACGGTAAATTCGGAACCTTCACCATAAACACTATTAACAACAATATTACCATTCATCATTTGAACTAATTGTTTAGTAATAGCCAATCCTAAACCAGTTCCTTCAATAGTTGTATTTCTATCTTCATCAACCCTTTGAAATTTAGTAAATAATTTAGCAATATCTTCTTTTTTAATACCTCTTCCTGTATCTTTAACAGATACAATTAAACGACATATTTGATTAGTTTTAACACATTTAACGTCTAAACTAATACATCCTTGATCAGTATATTTAACAGCGTTAGTTAATAAATTAATCATTATTTTTTTTACATTTGTATGATCACCATATAAAACTTGTGGTAAATCTTCAGCAATATTTACTTTAAATTCTAAAGGTTTATCACCAATTCTTACTCTAATTAATTTAATAACATCGTTAAGTAATTTTTTGATATCATAATCATTTTCTACTAACTCTAATTTACCTGCTTCTATTTTCGATATATCTAATATACCATTTACAATTTCTAACAAAGTATTTGATGCAGTTATAACATCTTTAGCATTATCTTTAGCTTCTTCTAAACTATTGGCATTTATAATACAATCAGAGAAACCTACTATTGCATTTAATGGAGTTCTAATTTCATGTGACATACTAGATAAAAAGTCACTTTTAGCTCGATTAGCTTTTTCAGCCGTATCTTTAGCAATATTTAATTCTTCTATCATTTTAACATCAGGATTTTCAATAGTGAAATACATTACTAAACAAGTAATTACTGTAGAAGGATTTATAATATAATTAAGTTGCGGGTAAAATATTTGAATTAACATTATCAAAATACCTTCAAAAATCAAAATAATAACAGGAATATATTTTCTGTTTCTTATTTTTTTAATATTTATTAGCATTAATACTATTAATAAAAAATAAACAAAAGCAAAAAACATATAAGTATAATTCATAGCTAATCCTTCAACGGTAGTTGAAACATTATTATTTTTTACACTTAAAGGTAAAAGAATTACAATTAAGGCATTTAAATTTCCTAATAATACATATATTCTATTAAATAATTTAATTTTTTTTTCGTCGCTATAGGTAATACAAAATGTATAAAATGCAAAAGTTGATATCGTAAAAATCAATCCTATTAAATATAATTTATTAAATATTATTATACTTATATTTTTATAAGCACTATCTAAATCTAAAAAAATTCCTAAAATTAAACCAAATAATATCGTAATAATACTTACGGTTAATAATTTTCCATAAGTTTCATCTTCAATATTATGCATTCTATTTTTTCCAAAAAAAACAATACTTAAAATAATCAAAACTATTAAAGCATAATTATTTAGTAATAAAAATCCTTCATTAGCCATATCTAAATCCTCCCAAACTATTTTCAACTATATTATAACACAAAACAATAAAAAAAAGGAAATTACTTTCCTAATTTTTTTACAAATGGTTTCTTTATTTGATAAATGTTTATATTACCAACAGAAATATTAGTTTCTTCCATATCAACAGCTATTTCATCACCAGAAATTTCTTCTTTAGTAATAGCATTAAAATCAATCTTACTATTTTTTGAAACAGGTAATTCAGTTCTAAATTTAAATCTTGTTGGAATTTGACGAGTAGAAACATTAGAATTATTAACAAATTGTTTTTGAATTATATCTTTTACTATTGATATTCTTTCTTCTTCTGTTAATTCTTTGTTATCGTCCAAAACAATATGAGCCATTGGCATCAATCCCATTTTTTCTTCATCTTGATATGGTGTAACGACGCAATATTTTATACCTTCATAATCTTTAATTATTTTTTCAATTTCATAAGGTTTTATTTTAAATCCATCATAACGTGTAAATGAGCGGTCACTTCTTGTTAAAAATTTCATTAATCCATTTTTATACATTCTTACAATATCTCGTGTGTAGATATAATCTACTCCATCATATTCAACATGTGGGACAATAACTTTGTCATCTAATTTACCACTAGTTACAGCTCTTGAAGAAATCAATAATTCACCTTCAATATAGTCTTTACCATCTTCAAACTTAATCATTTTTTTTGTTTCCGGATTAATTATCGCATATATCGTATTAGGCATTGGAATTCCAATGCTTCCAGGTTCATTATATGTAGATATTGCATAAGAAGCACATCCACAAGTTTCTGACATACCATGTCCTTTAGTAATTTTTGCTGTACAATTATGTTCTTCTAAAAATTTATTAAAATTAATTTCATCTTCAACATCCATTGAATCTCCACCATATGTAATCATTTTAATAAAAGATAAATCAGCATTTTTTAGACTTGAATCTTTCATCATAGCTAAAAACCAAGTTGGAGCCCCAATAATTGTTTGTGGTTTATATTTTAAAATTAATTTACCAAAATTAGCTGGAGTAAATTCAGGTATTTGCAATAAATTATTTCCGTGACACAATCCTGCATGAACAACATCAACAACACCATAAGCAGCAAAATAAGGTAATACTTGTAAAGCTCTATCGCCAGGAGCCATAGTCATATTAGCTCCCATAGTTTGATGAACATAAGCATTTAAATTGTCATTAGTTAATGGTATAGGTTTTGGCATAGGACTACTTGTTCCTGAAGTATGAACTATTAAATTTAATAAATCTTTTTGATATTCAATAGGATTTATACATGTAAAATTGCAATCTTTAACCAATTGTAAATATGGTACTATATTAATTTTAGAAGTTTTTTTAGCTTCTTCCATTAATGCTGATATTCTTTTCATTTTTTCCAATTGAATTTTTAAATTTTTTATACCATTAAAACTAACGGTTTCACCAAGATAATTTAATTTTGACTTTAAATTCATTGAATCACTTGCTGAAACAACAACAATATTTTCTACGCCTAATTCACGTAACTCATTTTCGATAGGTTTTAACATTCCCAAATAACATTGATCTAAAGCTATTAAATATTTTGCTTTTTCTTCTTGAAATAAAGATAGTATTTTTTTAGCACTTACTTTTAAATCAACACTATCAGGTCGTGGATCAACATAATCACATACTGCACCTATTTGCGTTGTACCATATAATAAATATGCTGTTTCAGGTATATTAGGCATTAAATACATTATACGATCTTGATAATCTACTCCTAAACCACGTAAAGCCTTAGAAGCAGCATCAACATTATCATAAAATTGATTAAACCTAACTTCTTTTCCAAAATAGCTAATTGCTGTTAATTCTTCTCTTCCCTTATTTAATTTTTTTAAATAATCATAAATATGCATTTGTGGATATTCTTCTTTTAAAAATGCTTCATCATAATACTGATTCCACATTTGATCTTTACTTGGATATCCTGTTTTTAAATTTTCCATAAACTTCTCCCTTTTTTTCATTTTTCGCCGTTATTCTAACACAAACTAAAAATATTGTCAATTTTATGTGCTAAATAGCCTAAATTGTGTCTCAAATACTAAGATACTTGTTTAAAATATTATATCATAAATTACTAAATGTGAAAATATTGTCAATTCTTATTTATTTCTAGACTTTAATTATTTTATATAGTATAATTTTATTAAGGTGATGATATTTGAAAAAAGAAGAAATAAAAAAAATTATTATTATTGTTGTTTGTGTTGCTATATTAGTTTCAATTATAATGTTAATTAAAGGTT
Source organism: uncultured Bacilli bacterium (assembly GCA_944359055.1). GTDB lineage: Bacteria > Bacillota_I > Bacilli_A > RF39 > UBA660 > Faecisoma. The sequence continues at coordinate 21,126 of CALVSO010000004.1, forward strand.
GTGACAGTACTAAAAGTGATTTAAAAAAAATTGGATACTCTAAAGATGAAATCAATACTATAATCGAAAAATTAAATGATGAAGAAATTACTAAAATATTGAATATGGAGTATAATGAAAATTTAGTTAATATAATTAATGAACAATATTATATTCCTTATAATTTAGATAGATATTTAAGTTATGCTAATAAAAACGAAAATATTAAAGATGTAATTAGTATTGTTAATGTTGGTGCTGATAATGAATGGTATACTAACACTAAAGAAACTAATATTGATGAAGGAATTAAAATGTTAGTAAATAAATTTCATTATTTAAAAGAAGATTATTCTCCAGACGATATAGTACCTATTAGTAATTGGTATGCTTATGAAGGACATTCTACTAAAAAAGAAGTTTATGATAAATATGTAAGTATGTGGGAAGCTGCTAACAAAGAGGGATTAACATTATTAGTTAACTCTTCTTATAGAACATTTGAAGATCAACAAAATGAATATGATATATCTAATGATGATTATGCATCAAGACCAGGTTTTTCAGAACATCAAACAGGACTAGCTTTAGATATTGTAACTTATGATATTATTGGAAATGAATTTGAAAATACTGATGAATTTAAATGGCTACAAGAAAATGCTCATTTATATGGTTTCATCTTAAGATATCCTAAAGGTAAAGAATATATAACAGGATACAATTATGAATCATGGCATTATCGTTATGTCGGAAAAGAATTAGCCACTAAAGTAAAAGAAAGTGGTTTAACATATGATGAATATTATGCTTATTATTGTGAATATAAAAAAGCTTGTTAAGATAGATTATTCTATCTTTTTTAGTGCATTAAAAAAGTTTAGAATATTTCTAAACTTGCAATTTCAACTTCTTTATTCGTATCTATTTTATGATATATAACAATACAACCAATTATTATTAATATAATTGCTATTATTTTTATAATATCTTTTTTCATTCGTTCCATCCATATACTTTAATTAAACTAACATAAGGATACGAATAAGCTGAAATAGGATAATTTTCTAAATCAACAGTGTTTGAATTAACTAATATATCGACTGTTTTACCATCTTTTTTATAATCACCGATTACTATTAAGGCATGTCTAGTTGGCCCAGTCGTACCAACATGAATTACATCTCCTGCTTCAGCATAATACAAGTTTTCATCAACTGAAGCACATAATCCATAACCTGTATTATTTAAAGCATATTCTCTAAAATAAGGAACATATGTCCATGTATAAACATATCCTTTATCTATTTCATTCTCATTATAAGTACCATCATACATTTTCCATTGTAAATATTGTGAAGCACTACCAGTATAATCCATTGGAATACCACCACTATATAAAACTTGAGAAACAAAATTTTGGCAATTTGAACTAAACTCTGTCCATTCTGGATCTCGTTTATTTACCCAAACTGTTTGTTTTAAAGCTTCTTCCCTATTATATTCATGATCACAAGTTTTTCTAGTAATACCTGTTCCATTTAGAAAATCATTGTAATCTTTTCTATCTTTTTCTAACTTATCATTTATTAAATCTAAATAATCTTCTTTAATTTGATCTAATTTAGTTTTACCACCACTACTATATAAATCTGTTATCATAACAAAAAAATCTTGAACCTTATTATACTTAGTTATTTTATACTCTCCATCTACTTTTTCTAAAGTAAATTCATTTTTAATATTATATATTTTTGATTCTATTTCTTTCATAAAATTAAAATTCAAATAATTATTTTCTAAAACAGTTACTTCTACTGTATCACCATTAGTAGTTACTTCAGTAAAATCTAAATCATATTTTGCCTTATCTAAACTTAAATCATTTGGTTTTAATTTTCTAGTTTCAATTAATAAAGACAAAGCTGTTTGATTGATTAAAGCTTGCTCTGATGTAGAATCTTTAAATAAATATGTCATATCATTTTCTTTTAATTCTTTAATTGAATTATAATAAACATTTAAAAATTCAACTATTACGTCTTCTACTTCTTTATCCACTTTAACTGTATATTTAACATTATTTAAATAATTAGTCCCTACTTCATCTACAGTATCTTCTTCGTTTGGAGTTTCATTTGGAGTTTCTACATTAGGATTATCATTTGGTTTGTCATCCTCTTTTTTATTAAAAACAAAAAATAAACAAACTACTATAATTGTTAATATTATAAATAATATTACTTTAAACTTCATATTTTTTTTCATATAACTCACCTACAAAAAGTATATCAAAAAAACTATTCTAAAACAAGAATAGTTAAATTTAATCTTTCTTAAAGACAAATACTTTACTAAATACATAATTAGAAACAATAACAATTACTTGAGCAATTATTTTTGTTACTAAATCATCAATATGTAACGTATCGACAAATACATATAGTATAATCATTTCCATAATTAATGAAACAACTCTAAAGAAGAAAAAACTAGTTATTTCTTTAATATTTTTTTTAGATTTACTTTCAAATACAAATATTTTATTAGTTATATAAGCAAATAGGACAGCTATTATCCATGATAATACATTACTTATTAAATAATCAATATGAAATACTTTAGCAAATAAAGCATAAGTAATAATTGAAATTAAAGTAGTTAATCCACCAAATATCAAATAATTAATTATTTCTTTATATTTTTTGTATAAATCAAATAATTTATTAAACATCTTTTTCGGTCTCCTTAATTATATATACCGGTCTATTTTTAACTTCTAAATAAGTTTTAGCTAAATACTGTCCCATTATTCCCAAACAAAATAATTGAACACCACTCACAAAAAATATAATACATACTAAACTTGGCCAACCTGATACTGGATCACCAAACATTAAAGTTTTAAAAATAATAACTAAAATCATTATAAATGAAATAATACAAAATAATATTCCTGCTATTGAAGAAATTAATAAAGGAACAGTTGAAAATCCAACGATACTTTCCATTGAATAAGCAAATAACTTCCAAAAATTCCACTTAGTAGTTCCTGCTACTCTTTCAGTATTTTCAAATGTTAACCACTTAGTTTTAAATCCTACCCAACTAAATATACCTTTAGAATATCTATTATATTCTTTTAAAGATAAAATTGCATCAACCATTTGTCTAGACATCAATCTAAAATCTCTTGCTCCATCTACTATTTCTGTTTTAGATATTTTATTAATTATTTTATAATACCATTTTGTAAATAATTTTCTAAAAAATGAATATCCATTTCTTGAAACACTACGAGTGGCAACGCAATCATAATCACTATTTTCTAAAGTTTCATACATTTCAATTAATAAATGCGGAGGATCTTGTAAATCAACATCCATCATACAAACATAATCGCCAACTGATGCTTCTAATCCCGCTAAAATACCAGCTTCTTTACCAAAATTTCTTGAAAAAGATATATATCTTACATGTTTATCCTTTTTAGCTAATTCTCTTAATATTTCTAAAGTTTTATCTTTTGAACCATCATTAATAAATATTAATTCAAATTTAACTTTTTTCATTTCTTTCATTACTTTATTTATTTCTTCATAAAAAATTGGTAATGATTCTTCTTCATTGTAACAAGGTACTATAACACTTATTTTTTTCTCCATACAAACACTCCAAATCCTACAATACTAATTATTGAAACAATTTTAGCTAATTCATCATATTTAGTTCCAGTAAAATCTAATTTATAAGTTCCACTTTCTAATTTTGTTTCAATAAAACCGTTTTCATTTTCATAAAAACTAATTTTATTATTATTTTCATCTAATAATGTATAACCTATATAATAAAGACGAGGTAATTCAACTGTTACATTATTATCAACTTTAAATTCTAAATATGGAACATCATTATTAATTATTTCAATATTAGCTTCTCCTTCTTTAATTATTATATCATGATTTCGATTATCATAATAGTCTAAATTATTAGCTGTATTAACTGGTAGATATTCTTTTTGGTATCCTAAACCATACCAATACTCTAAATTATTAACATCAATAACTTCATTAGTTGCTTGTTTTAAATTAGGTTGAGCAAGTAACACCATAAATATAATTAAAATAATACTTAACATTTTTTTATCATTAAATTTACTTATACAAAGAGGAGCTAAAACACTAATTGATAATGAAACAAACGTTACAAATCGCCAAGGAAATTGAATTATTCTAAGTGATTTAGGTAATAAATCCCAAGGAAATAATTTGCTTGATAAAATTAAACTAATAATACCAAATATTAAAATATAATTATAATATTTATTATTATATTGTTTATATTTTTTTAACGTTAAAAATAATAGAATTAAAACAATTAAATCAATATAAAATCTTGTTTCACCAGTTCCCCATTTATCTCCTATCATAATATATTTTAAAATATTTAAAGCATTACCCCAAGTTCCTTGGACCATAACACCTTCTACAAATACATTATAATTACCTAATAATTTTTGTTGTAATAAAGTAACTAAAAATGGTGAAGTAATAGCTAAAATAAATATTGATGCTATTACAAATTGTTTTATATATTTAATACTTTTTTTATATTTAAAAATTAAAAATATTAAAATTAAAACAGTAAAATATGTCATCATTGTTAAATGTGATAATATACCACCGACATATCCTATTACAAAAAATATATAAAATTTCTTATTATTATCATTAAATAATTCATATAATCCCAATAAAATTAAAGGTAAAAATATAAAAAGTAAACTTTCACCTATTGCATCTCTTATATAAATATCAGATAAATGATATGGAAAAAGCATATAAATTATTGCTGATATTAATCCAATATAATCATTTTTAGATAATCTTTTAGATAATAAGAACATACTAATACCTGATAAAAATAAACTTATAAAATAAACTATCTCTACACTAATAACAGGATTATCTATAACAACATTTATATAAGATGCTGCATAATGACTTAAAGGAGGATAAAATAAATTTGTACCATAACCAAAATCATTACCAATATTCCCCACTATTTTACTTGGATTAAAAAAATCTTTTTTTATTTGTTCTGTTAAACTATCAATATTAGTCAAATGAAATTTAGTATCATGACTTGATTTATAATCACTAGTAAAAAGTGGTAACATCGTTATAAAAGCAACTGCTAGAATAATTAATATGTATTTTTTCATTTATATTCACCAAAATCATTATACCATAAATTTAGTAAATCATATACCATATTTACCCAATTGCATATAATTATTATAGGTGAATATCATGGAAAAAAATTTAAAAAAAGCTTATTATATAATTATTGGTATTTTAATTTTATTGTTTTTTAATAAAGATGAAGAAGGATTTTATAAAAATATTAAACTTATTGAAAATCCTGACGATGTATTAGTTTTAGTTAATAAAAATAATCAATTGTTAAGTAGTTATATTCCCAAAGATTTAGAAAGCATTTCTTTAAAATACGCTAATAAAGATAAATACTTAAAAAAAGAAGCGAAAATAGCTTTTGAAAAATTAAGTGAAGACGCATCTAAATTAGGTTATCGAATTGTAGCTGTTTCTGCTTATCGTGATTACAATTATCAAAATGAATTATTTAATTACTATGTTAAAGAAAAAGGTTTAAATTATGCTTTAGAGTGTTCAGCAAAACCAGGACATTCTGAACATCAAACTGGTTTAGCTTTAGATGTTGAAGGATCTAACAAAGATTATGATAATTTTGAAAATTCCAAAGAATTTATTTGGATGAAAGATAACGCTCATAAATATGGCTTTATTTTGAGATATCCTAAAGGAAAAGAACATATAACAGGTTTTAAGTATGAACCATGGCATTATCGTTATGTTGGAAATGAGGTAGCTAAATATATTTATGAAAATAATTTAACACTAGAAGAATATTTTAAAAAGATATGATATAATACCATTAGGTGATTATCATGAAATACTTAAAAGAAAATAAGTTTATTATTTTAACAATTGTTATTTTATGTGGATTAATGTTTTATTTTATCAATCAAAAACAAGGCTTCCACGAAGATGAAATATTTTCATATGGTTCAAGTAATTATAAATATGATAATGTTTATAGATGGTTTGGATATGCTGAAGCTAATCAAGATATTTTATATAAACAAATTTTAACAGGTAGTTTAAGTAATCGAATTAATAATTTAATTAAATATAAAACCAATATTGAACAATTTAATAAAGATGAAATATTATCTAAAGAAATACCTACTTGGAAATATAAAGATGAAGCATTAGAATATCTAGCTATTCAAAAAGAAGATATTTTTAATTATTTTTCTGTTTATCAAAATCAAGCAAGAGATGTTCATCCACCATTCTTCTATTATCTTGTCCATTTAACATCAACACTTTTTTATAATAACTTTACCAAATATATAATATTTAGTCTTAACTTAGTTTTCTTTATTGGTGTTTTATTAATTATTAAAAAAATAGTTGAAGCATTAAATCATAAAGAGTTAGTTATTCCAACTATGATTTTATATGGTGCTAGTATGGGATGTATTAGTACTGTTATGTTTCAAAGAATGTATATGATGGTTACTTTCTTTAGTATTTTATATTTATATTTTATAATTAAATTTATTAAGAACGATTTTAAAATAAAAGATAAATTTTGGTTTATTTTAACAATTATCTTAGGATTTTTAACCCAATATTATTTTTGTATTTATATAGTTTTAATATTTATTATTTTATCAATTTATTTATTACTCAATAAAAAATATAAAAAATGGTTTGATTTTTTAAAACTACATGTTATATCAGCTTTAATTGGTATTGTTATTTATCCATATTGTATTGAAGATATATTCTTTTCTTATCGTGGTATAGGTAGTAGCGAAGCTAAAACTAAAACTTTTTTAGAAAGTTTACAATATTATGGTGATCAATTAATTAATTTATTTGGCTTACAAAATATTATCTACCTTCTAATTATTGGATTAATTATTGCAGTTATACATAAAATAAATAAAAAAGAAATATTAAAAAACAAATTGAATATTATTGTTATATTTTTACCTATTATTTTATTTATTATGACCATATCTAAAATAGCACCTTTTTTAGGAGAAAATTATACTTCTAGATATATGATGTTATTATTTCCAGTTATATCTATAGCAATTTTATATATTTTAACATTCTTACTTGATAATAAAAAAACTATTTTTATAGTTGGATTATCAATTAGCTTATTACTAAGCATTAATGGTTTATATAATAATACCCCAGTTTATTTATATAAAGATTATGAAAAAGCTATGGAATTAGCTAAAGATAATAGTGATAAATATTTTGTTTATGTATTTGATAATTACTTTACTCACTTAAGTTCATTACCAGAATTTAATACTTACAAAGCTTCATTAATCTTAAATAAAAATATTCACGACTTTGAATTATTAGATAATAAAGAATTAAATGAATCTAATGAATTTATATTATGCATTAAAAATTGGTTAAATAAAGATGAAATTTTAAATTTAGTTTTAGAAAAATCTGGTTATAAAAATTACGAAGTTTTATTAGAATTAAATAGTGATGTTGAATCAACCTATTATAGAATAACAAAATAAATATTGAAAGGAATCTAATATGTTAAGTTACGAAGGAATATTTTTTGATGAAAATGCATTAAAGATAATTAAAGCTAACGAATTGTATCATTTGCCAATATTAAATGATATAATTCATTGCACTTTTAAATACCACCCATTAGAAAATGAAATTTTTGACGAATTAGTTGAAAAAAAATTTGAAATTAGATTAATAGGATATGGTTGTAATGGAAAAAATAGTGGTTTTCAAATTAAATTACCAAATGAATTAATTAACTATTATATTTGATGAAGATAATAATACAAAATTAAAAATTCCACATATAACCACATTATTATCTGAAGGTGCTGAAGCTTCAGATAATAAAAATTTAAATTTTCTTCCTTTAGAAAATCCTATTACGATTATTGGAAAATTTGGTTATTGGATAAAAGATAAAAATAAAGAATACATTTCTTTTGAACCATATAAAAATATTAAAAAAATATAAAAATCCAACAAAATGTTGGATTTTTTAGTTATTTAAATATATTCCATCTACAATCATCATTTATGTTAACCTAATAAATTCCATTCCTTATCATTCAATTTAATTTTATATTTTTTGTTAACTTTATTACAAAATGCATCAATTGCTTTAAATATTTTTTTTGTAAAGTAATATTCATTTAACTCTTTTAAATTCATTTTAGAATTTGCTTTAAAATTAAATACAAACATATCATTTTCAGTATTTACTTTTATGTCTTCAATATTACAAAATTGTCTATTTCCAATTACCATTTTGCCTGCTTTAGCAACTCTAGTATATTTTACGTCTAATTTATCAGCCAAAATTAAAGCAAGTGCTATTATATTATCAGTATCAAAACCATCACTGTGAATTTTTATTGCTTCCAATACTTGCTCTTTATTTTTAAAATTTATATTATTTTTTTCAAAGTATTTTTTAGCAAACTCGTAACTTCTTAAAGCATGGTCGTCTTTTCCTTGTAGTGCTCCTGTATCATGGAGAATAGAGGCAATTTTTGCACTATAGATTAAATCTTCATCGTAATTTAATATTAATAATATATTTTCTACAATATCAGCAACATTTAATACATGATTATAGTCATGATATGCCCACCCTTTTTCTTTATTTCCATCTTCAAATTCATGTATTTTGTTATAAATATCAATTATTAAAGTGTCGTTTTTAATTTTATTATAAAGTTCTTTCATAAAACATCACCAATAAAAGTATATCATATTTTTAAAAATTATTATTAAAAAGAACTTTAATATTTATATTTTCACCTTTAAATATTAATTTTTATTCTATTCAAAGCATATAAAAATCCAACAAAATGTTGGATTTTTCAGTTATTTAAACATATTGCATCCACAATCATCATTTATGATTTGTGTTTCTTCTGTACAAGTATATTTTGGAGTATAACTATGAACATAATGAACTCTATTAATTGTATGGGTATTTATAGGACAAATATGTGGTACTTCACAATAAAAATCCTTTTCAACACAATTATTAATCATAGGTTCATAAACTGGTTGCATAGGTTGTGGCATAAAACCCTTATTACAACAATTCCTTTTATTAAACATTTTAATCCCCCTTACCTAGTTTATAATATGAAGTAATAAAATAGTTGTATATGTTTTTGTACTAAAAAATCATTGATTTGTTCAATGATTTTAACTAAATTAATTTTTCTAAAACTCCATTTTCTAAATCATTAATATTATACATTGTATCTAACACATTAAATGTTTCTTCTAAATTTTTTCTTGCATTATTCCAACCAATACCATCAGTTATCCAAATAAAAGTTACATCTTTAACTTTTTTAGATTCTTGAGCTAACATTTTATAACTTCTTGCAGTCTCACTTAATTTAGAACCACCACCAGTATAAAAATTGGCTTCTATCACATAAACTTGACTATTAGTTTTAATAACAAAATCAAATCTTTTTGTTGATACATTGTTACCAGACATAGAACTTAAATCAAGATTCCATCTTCTTTCTATATCTTTTAAATACATTTCTTTAAAATAATTCTTTCCTTTTACAAATCCTGCTTTTACAATATAATTTTCAACTAGATCTTCCATTAAATGGCCGCCACGATTTTTTCTACCATTTGAATCTAACCCGACTTCAATTCCTAATACATAATCATGTAAATTATTAATTATATGATTTTGTAGCAAATCAAATAATCCTGATTCTTTCATAAATCTCACATAATCAGAAATAGAATAAACCATTTTATCAAATTTAAATAAATATTCATTTATTTCATCTTTAACAAATATTTCATTTGATCTTATTGCTAACAATACAGGAATACATTCTAAAGTTTCTGGATATTTAATTAAAATATTTTTAAATTCTTCTTCAATATTTTTACTACCAATTAATGAATTTAAAATATTAAGTTCAATTTTTATTTTATCAACATTTTTGTATATTTTTTCAAAATCAACATAATAAGTATAATCTGATATACTTGATTTAAATTTACTTAACCATTCATTAAAATTTCTATTCATTTATATCACTTTCCTTTCTCTTTATAGTCAAATCTAAATACTCTTTTTCTTTTTCAATTCCAATATATTTTCTGTTTAATCTACTAGCAACAATACCAGTAGTACCGCTACCATTAAATGGATCTAAAATTAAATCACCCTCATTAGTTGATGCTAAAATAATTTTTTCTAACAATTCAATTGGCTTCTGTGTTGGGTGTTTGCCACATTTTTTTTCACTAGGTTTAGTTAAAGAAGTTTCCCAAACATCTTTCATTTGTTTATTATTATTCATTTTTCTCATTAATTCATAATTAAATTTATGTTTGTATTTTTTTATATCTTTCTTTGCCCATAATATTGTTTCAGTTGAATGAACAAAAGCTCTACAACTAATATTAGGAGGTGGATTTAATTTTCTCCAAGTAATATTATTAATAATTTTAAATCCTTCTTCTTCAAGTGCCATACCTATTGAATATATGTTATGCATAGTTCCACTTATCCAAATAGTCCCATTGTCTTTTAAAATTTCTTTACATAATCTAATCCATTTTCTATTAAATTTATGCTTTTCCTTAATATTTATCTTTTCATCCCATGCACCTTTTTTAACACTTACCATTTTTCCTGCGCTACACGAAATGCCATCACCAGACAAAAAATAAGGAGGATCTGCAAAAATCATATCAATACTTTTAGGTTCAAATTTTTTTAATACTAATAATGAATCTCCTTGAATAAGTTTAAAATTGTTATTGTCATAATAATATTTTAACTTATTCATACCAATACCTCCTAAATATGCTATTCAAATCCTGTTTTATTTTCAAAATTAGTAATAATTACTTCTTCTACTTTTCCTCTTTTTTTTCCATTAGCATTAATATTTCTTTTAGCCTCTATAACGTGAATATTATAATCTTTATACAGTTCGTTAACTAAAGCTGTATTATGATTGGATAACATTACATAGCATCCTCTTTTATCCAAATCTTTAAATACTTCTGCAAGTCTCTTTTGTTCTTCTTTTCCAAATCCATCTTCAGTATAACTATTAAAAGTAGTAGTATCTGAATCATATGGAGGATCAAAGTAAATAAAATCGCCTTTTTTAGCATCTTTTACAGCTTCTTCAAAATCAACAGATAATAATTTAATGTTGTTGAAATTTAAAAAACCACAAATAATACCTAAATTTTGTCCTTCATAAGTGTTAACTTTGTTTTTCTTTCCAAATGGAACATTAAATTCATTTTTACTATTTACTCTATATAATCCATTAAAACAAGCCTTATTAAGATAAATTGTTCTAGCAGCTCTTTTATAATCAACTAACTTATTAAACTTCTTTTTATCTCTATCTAAATTTCTAACTTCATAATAATATTTTTCAGAATGCATAGTTTCATGTTGATTTAACTCTTTACACATAGATTCAAATTTTTTAGCATCTTTAATGCATTCATAAACATTCATAAGTTCTTTATTATAATCGTTGATAACTGCATTTTTAGGAGATAATTCAAATAATAAAGCGCCTCCACCAACAAAAGGTTCATAGTAAGTGTTAAATTCATCTGGAACATATTGCTTTAATTTATCTATAATTTGTCTTTTTCCACCAGCCCACTTTACAAATGGTTTTCCTTTAATCATATCTATCACCTCATATAATCATAAATAACAATAAATATTATATCACATTAAAAGACATTCTACAGCAAAATGTCTTTTAATATTAATAAAATTAGTTTATTTCAAAATCTAATAATTCATTACAAACATTCTCATACAAATCTTGTTCATGTTTTATTGTATCAATCAAAAACATTTTATCATTATTATATTCTTTTAATCCTTTCATATAATAAGCTTTATCATCATCTAAAATAATAAATGGCATAATATTATTTTTTAAACATTCTTTAAACATAACTATTCTACCAACTCTACCATTTCCATCACCAAATGGATGAATACATTCAAATTTGTAATGAAAATCAATTATATCTTCTAAAGTAATATTTTTTTTACTATTATAGTTATTAAGTAAAGAATCAATTTCTTCTTCTACATTTTCAGAATTAGTTGTATTTATTATATTTATAGCACCTATTATATTAGGTACTATTTTAAATCCACCAACATTATATCTTGGATTATCTTCATCACTGGTATTTCTTTTTAATATTTTATTCATCTCAATAATCATTTCTTTAGTTAAATTATTATCTACATTATCCAACATATAATCAAATAATTTAAAATGATTTTTAGATTCTATCAAATCATCTAGCTTAATTAATTCATCATTTTTTGATATAAAAGAAACGGTATCAAATATCGCTTCTGTTTGATCACTGGTTAGTCTACTACCTTCAATTTTATTTGAATTATAAGAAAAATTAACCTGTGAATAATGATATATATTTCCCTTAAATTTAGATTGTTTTTGATTTAGTAATTCTTTTTTGATTTTTTTTACATCCATATTATCCCCTCATATTTTTACTGATCATTTCTATTTCATCAGTTAAATATTTAATTCTTTCAATTATTCTTTTAGCTTTAATTAATTCTACTCCATCTTTAGTTTGTGATAAGTGTTGTTCTAAAGAGTCAATTGGTAAATTAGATGTTATAAAAGTAGCTAAATTATTATCCATGCGATGTTGTAATATAGGACATAATATTTCATCTCTTGACCAAGGTGTAGCTGTTTCTGCTCCTAAATCATCAATTAATAATAAAGGTACATTTTTAACATATTCTATTTTTTCTTCATAATCAGTTTCAAATGATGATTTTAAATCTCTTAAAAATTCTGGCCAAAATACAACTGCACTTTTAATATTTTTTTTAGCTAATTCATTAAAAGTAGCTACTACTAAAAATGTTTTACCACAGCCAAAATTACCTGTTAAATATAATCCTTTATTAGTTGGATTATTAATAAAATTATTTAACCAAATAATTGTTTCTTTTCTACTAACTAATCTTTTATCTACTTTATCCCATGTTGCATCTAAATAACTTTTAGGTAAATTATAATATTTTACATTTTTAGAATAAGCATATTTTTTATCATTATTTAATTTATATTTGCAAGGTTTAAAATGAAATGTTATATTTTTACCGACTACTTTAGGTAAATAAACATATCCTATTAATTGATTTTGACATTCTTTTAATCCCTTACAATTTAAACAGTTATTATATTCACAACTACACTCTTCTAAAGTTGATGTATATTTCATTAATATATTATCATCAGATTTTAATTTACTAATAAAATCTTTAAATTCTTTATTTTTTAATGCCTCATTATATGATTTTTTTAAATCATCCATATCACATTTTATATTATCACTTAATCTTATCATCTACCCAACTCACTTTCAAATTGTTTTAATTCTTCATCAGATAACATTTCTTCTTGTACATCTTGATTAACCCAATTAGGAATTTTTTCTTTTTTAGGAATTTTAACTTTTTTAGTATTCTTTTGATCATATTCTTTTAAAGCAAAATCCATAGCATCAGATACTGTTTCTATTTTACTTCTTTTCCACTGAACAGCTATTTGTTCAACAAATCCTCTTACCAACTTATTATTATTTATTTTTAAAACGTAGTCAATTAAAACATTTATTACACCTGGTTTTAGTTTTTGTTCAATCATTAAATATTCAATTATTTCCATATCTTTTATTGTTGGTTTAGAATCTTGTTTTAAAGCTAAAAATTCATAAGGATTAGTTGTTTCAAATTGATTGATTAATTTATCTTTTCTTGTATTAATTTCTTTAAAAGAAGATACATCATCTTGAAATACTATTTTAGGTATTTGACCTTTATGCTCAAATTTATAAAAACTACGACAGTTTTGTTTTAAAACTTCCATATCTATTTTTCGATCTACAATACTATTTCTTAATATTTCACTCATTTCATCATTACCTAAATTATAAATAAATGATAACTGATAAATTAATTCTTTATCAGATTTAGAAATACTTCTTACATTAAGCATTTCTTCTGGAATTAAACTTAATAGCTCATTAAAATTAATTGTTGGTTCAAAAGATAAATCTAAATGATTTACTTTTTTAATATTTTTAGTTTCTATTTTATCAGTACTAACAAAACTAAAAACATCCTTAAAATTACAAGAAACATTTTTATAATCTTTTAAATCTATTTTAGGTAGTGTAAATGAATCAATTATTCTTTTATATTCTTTTTTATTAATGTTATTATATAATGCAGTATTTAAAATTGGATTATTAATAAATTCATAAGCAGACAAAGGTCCATATAACTCATAAACATAATTATTAACATCACCTTTTTTTAAATATGTTTTAATTAAACCAATAGCTTCTAATTTATCTTTAGCTTCTTTAATATCTTCTAATTTTAATTGCATACTCATAACTAAATCATTATGGGTATTACTAGTAGAAGTTACTTTATTTTTATCTAAAAAACTCCATAAAGTTAGATACAAACTAACAGCAATACCACCTATAATTGGTTGATATAAAAGGGTTAGAGTTAAACGATCTTGGTCATCTAAGATAGTTTTATTAATAACATAAAAATTATCTAAAGGTAATAATGAATTAACCATATCATCAACTCCATTTCTTAAGATATATAATAACACATTTTCTAAATAAAAAAAAGAATTATTTCATTCTTTCTTTAAAATCATCATAAAATAATTTATCAGGTTTTGTCTTTAAAATATCAGCTATTTTAATCGCCATTTTATAAGACAATGTTCTTCTATCATTTTCTAGTTGTGAATAAAATGGTTTGCTTATTTGTAATTGTTCTGCCATATATTTAGTTGTGTAACCTTTTTTCAATCTAGCTTGTCTTAATTTAAAATTCATACTCCAACTCCTTGTTATTTAATTATATCATAAAGTGCACTAATAGTGTACTGCAAAATATTAAATTTTATGAGAAAATATAATTGGTAATTTTTTCCAAGAGGTGATTAAATGTCAAATGATTATACTACTTTAGTAAAAAATATAAAATATTTTAGATTAAAAGCTAATATGACACAAGAACAATTAGCCGAGAAATCTGATTTAAGTGTTTCTTATATAAAACAAATTGAAGCTGGGAAAGAATTTAAAAACATCACATTTAATACTTTTAGTAAAATTGCTAAAGCATTAAATATTGATGTTAAAGAATTATTTAATGAAATAGAAGTATTAAATTAATTCTAATAATTTGTTTTTTAAATCATCATCTAAATTATTGATGATTTTTTTTATTTTTTTATTCTTTTCATATAATTTTAATACTTTTTCATAATATAATAATTTTTCTTCAGTTTCTTTTAAATTTTTATGAATAGCATTTCTACTAATATCATAATTTTCACTCATTTCGCTTAATGATAAGTTTTCAAAATAATAATCTATAAAATATTTCTTTTGTTTATCAGTTAATAATTCCCCATAATAATCATATAAAATACATAATAATACTTGATTTTCCATTTTAACCAAATAAAGCTGCTGATATTATCACAATACCTAAACCAATATAAATTGGAGTCATATATTTTCTTTTATAAATTTTATGATTATTATATCCAATTACAAACATTAATAATCCTATTAGTATTTGACATATTATAAATAATTCCTTTTCAAAAAGACTAGCTATACCAAATGAGATTAAAAAAATTGCTAAAGATATTTGTAATAAAAGTGTAATTTGTTCAACTGTATTTATTTCTAATTTATTTTTCATCATTACCTCCAAATAATCCATAAATATATTTTTCTATATCAAAGACTCTTAAATCTTCCTCTTTTTCACCTAAACCAATAAATTTAACAGGTATACCAACATTTTCTTTTATAGCAAGTACAATACCACCTTTAGCAGTTCCATCTAGTTTAGTTAATACAATACCAGTTATATTAGTTATTTCTTTGAAATTTTTAGCTTGACTAATACCATTTTGTCCAGTTGTAGCATCAATTACTAATAATGTTTCATGAGGTGCATTTAGTATCAATTTACCAATTACTTTATTTATTTTATCTAATTCATTCATTAAATTAACTTTATTTTGAAGTCTTCCTGCTGTATCAATTAAAACAACATCATAATTTTCTTTTTTAGCTTTTTCTAATCCATCATATATAACACTAGATGCATCTTTATTATCACTATAAACAACATCACAATCAGTTTTTTTACCCCATTCGATTATTTGTTCAACAGCACCTGCTCTAAAAGTATCACCAGCTACTAATAATACTTTTTTACCTTGATTTTTTAATTTGTAAGCAATTTTACCTATACTAGTAGTTTTACCTACTCCATTAACCCCAACAAATAATATAACTGTTGGTCCATCTTCTACATAATTAATTTTATTTACAATAATGTCATTATTAACATATATAATAAACATTTCATCTATTATAATATTCATTAAATCTTTAGAATCAACAATATTTTCTTTTTTAACTCTTTTCTTTAATTTATCAATAAATTTCATGACTGTTTCAACACCAATATCAGCCATAATAAATATTTCTTCTAATTCTTCAAAATACTCTTCATTAACTTTTTTATATTTATTACTTAATAAATTAATTTTATTTACAAATTCTTTACTTGTCTTTTGTAAACCTTCAGAATAAGCATCAGCTTCTTTTTTATTACTAAATATATTTTTAAATTTGTCAAATAATCCCACATGTATCACCTACATAAATTATAGCAAAAAAAAATACTTATGTCTAACCTTTTATTGATTAAATACATAAGTTTACTTTTTTAAACATTTGCTACATTATGATATACATTTGAAACATCTTCAACATCATCTAACATAGCTAATAATTTTTTAAATAAATCTAAATCTTCCCCAGTTAATTCTACTTTTTCTTTAGCTAACATAGTTATTTCATCCATATCAAAAGTAACATTAGGTAATGCTTTAGTAATACTTTCTTTTATCTTAAATAAATCTTGTGGATCACCATAAATTACAATACCATCATCTTCTTCAATATCTTTAACATCAACGTCATTTTCAATTAAAGTATTAATAGTATCATCCATGCTTAATCCTTTAAAACTTACAATACATAGATTATCATAATTATAAGATACACTACCAATATTACCCATTTTAATATGACATTTATTAACTACTGCTCTTAATTCACTAACACTTCTATTTACATTATCTGTTAAACATTCAACTATTAAAGTAGAACCTGCAGGGCCAAATAATTCATAAGTATTTTTAATATAAGTTTCATCAACTCCACTATTTACTTTATCAATAGCTCTTTTAATAATATCTGATGGTACTTGTTCTTTTTTAGCTCTTTCTACTAATCTTTTTAAAGATGCATTAGCTTCTAAACTAGTTCCACCATTTTTTGCAGCTTGATATATTTCTTTTGCGTACATACTATAAATTTTACCTCTAGCTGCTCCAGTTTTTTGTATACTTGCTTTTCTTACTTCATAAGCTCTTCCCATTTCAAATCACCTCTATATATTTTACATTTATTTTTCTATTTTATCAACCATTTTTAACCATTTTGTGCTTTTTTTAATGCATCATGAGCTGCTTGTTGTTCTGCTTCTTTCTTACTATGAGCTATACCTTCACCATAAATAATATCGTCTATTTTAACTATAACTTTAAATGTTTTATTATGAGCAGGGCCAAATTCATCTACTACTACATATTCTAAAGATCTTTTATCTGTTTGTACTAATTCTTGTAATACTGATTTATAATCATTATCAAATTCTATTTCTTTATTTTCAATTAAAGGAATAACATTATTATAAATAAATTCTTTAACAATATCAAATCCTAAATCTAAATACATTGCCCCAATAAAAGCTTCAAATATATCAGCAACAATAGCTTTTCTATATCTTCCACCATTTTCTTCTTCACCATGACCTAATCTTAAATATTTATTTAAATTTAATCTTGTAGCGTATGCATAATTCGCATCTTCACATACATACTTAGCTCGTAATTTAGTCATTACTCCTTCTTCAAAAGAAGTGTTTTTATATAGATATTCACTCATAACCAATTCCATAACCGCATCGCCTAAATATTCTAATCTTTCATAGCTTTCTTCTTTATTTTCATTCGCATATGAAGTGTGTGTTAAAGCGGTTAAATAAAGTTTTTCGTTTTTATATTTTATTTTTAACTCATCTAATAATTTCATAAAATCACCAAATCCATTATACTATAAAATTATCTAAAAATAAAATTTACTTTTTAAAAAAATTAATGTATAATTATCTTATGAAATATTTTTTATTAGGATTTATCAAAACATATCAGATGATACCTGGTCCATGGCATAATATGTGTAGGCATACACCTACTTGTTCAAATTATGGTATTGAAGCAATAATTAAACATGGATCTTTAAAAGGTAGTATATTGACTATTAAAAGAATAATAAGGTGTAATCCGTTTGGTAGTTGTGGTTATGATCCTGTACCAGAGAGGAGAAAAAAATGAAAAAAATTATTTTATTACTATTAAGTATTTTATGTTTAACAGGATGTTTTAAAAGAGATACTAT
The DNA here is from genome assembly GCA_944359055.1 of uncultured Bacilli bacterium. GTDB lineage: Bacteria > Bacillota_I > Bacilli_A > RF39 > UBA660 > Faecisoma. The sequence continues at coordinate 39,917 of CALVSO010000004.1, forward strand.
GGAAGGAATTAATATATATACAACAATATACCCTATCACATATGTAACAGAACAATTATATGGAAATTATTCTAATATCAATAGTATATATCCAAATGGTGTTAATGTTCAATTAGAAGATTGTGAAAATTGTAGTAATTATACTCTAACAGAAAAACAATTAAGTGATTATAGTAAATCAAATTTATTTATATTTAATTCATTATTATATGAAGGAAATTATGTTAAGCCAATGTTTGAACAAAATAAAGATTTAAAAATCATAAATGCAACTGATAATTTGACAGCAGATGAATTTTATGGATTAGAAGAAATTTGGATGGATCCATCTAGACTACTAACACTAGCTAGAAATATTAAAAATGGACTTAATGAATATATAAATAATTATTATTTAAAGCAAGAAATTGAAAATAATTTTAACACATTAAAAAATAACCTTGATAAATTAAGTTCAAAATTATATGATTTAACTAAAAATGCTGATAATAAAATATTAGTAGTAGGAAATGATGTATTTAAATTCTTTGAAAGAGAAAAATTTGGATTAACAGTTTATTCTTTAGAAGAAAATGAAAACTTAAATCAAAAAACTATAAATGATGTTAAAAAATTAATAGAAAACGGTACAATTAAATATATTTATATTAGACAATATGATGAGCCAAACGAAACAATTAATAATTTGATTAAAGGAACTGATGTTGAAGTTGTAAAACTTCACATGTTGACTAATTTAACTGAAACTGAAATTAGTAATAAAAAAGACTATTTTACAATAATGAATGAAAACATTGAATTATTAAGAAAAAATTTATATAATTAATTAAGGAGGTTTTATTTATGTGGATTATATTAATAATTATTGGTTTAGTTTTACTTTCATCAATAAAACAAATTGATGAATATGAAAGAGGCGTTAAATTTACGACTGGAAAATTTAGTAAAATGATGGACCCAGGATGGCGATTAGTATTACCTATTTTTCAATCATTTAAAAAAGTAGATATCAGAACAAAAGCTGTTGATGTTCCAGAACAAGAAGCAATTACTAAAGATAATGTATCAGTAAAAATTAATGCTGTTTTATATTATAAAGTATTTGACGCTTCTAAAGCTATATTGGCTGTGGAAAACTTTAGATATGCTGTTAGTCAATTAGCTCAAACTACAATGCGTAATGCTGTTGGTGCTGTTTCATTAGATGATTTATTAGGTGAAAGAGAAAAAATATCTGGTGAAATTTGTAAAATTATTGATGAAGCAACAGATCCTTGGGGAATTAAAGTAGAAAATGTCGAATTAAAAGATATTTCACTTCCTGAAGAAATGAAAAGAGTTATTGCTAAAGCCGCTGAAGCTGAAAGAGAAAAAATAGCAGTTATAACTAAAGCACAAGGTGAAGTTGAAGCATCACAAAATTTAGCTAAAGCTGCTGAAATAATGTCTACTACACCTGGTGCACTACATTTAAGAACATTAGCAACTTTAAATGATTTAAGTTCAGATCAATCAAATACAATTATATTCGCAGTTCCAATCGAAGTTCTAAGAGCTTTTGAAGGTTCAGATTTAACTAAAATTATTAAGAAATAGACATTACAGTCTATTTTTTTCATATTATAATACTAGGTGATTAGAATGCATTATATAGGAATAATTGGTAGAAAAAATGATAATAAAATAACTTTTAATCAAGAAGTTATAAATGTTATTAATAAATATAATTGCATTCCAATCGGTATTATAGTTGATTTTGATAATAATACAAATATAGAATTTAATAAAATTAAAAACATAATTGATTTATGTGATGGATTTATTTTACAAGGTGGATCTAATTATTATGATATTGATATAATAATTACAAAATACTTATACGAAAATAATATACCAACTTTAGGAATTTGTTTAGGAATGCAAACTATGGCAATGACATTTAATGGAACAATAAGTGAAATTAACAATCATAATAGAAAAAATAAATATGTCCACTACATTAAAATAAATGAAAATTCTAAATTGTATAATATCATTAAAAAAGATAAAATTTTTGTTAATAGTAGACATAATTCATATATAGTAAATACAGATTTAGATGTATCCGCAACTAATAATATAATAGAAGCAATTGAAGATAAAAATAAAAAATTTTTTATAGGAGTACAATGGCATCCTGAAAGTATAATGGACGAAAATAGTATTTTATTATTTAATTATTTCTTTTTAAGCATAAAATGATAAAAAATTTAAAAATTTTCATAAAAATACTTGCCAAAACAAAAAAAATACGATATACTTAATATGCGTTTCGAAAGACGGGCCTGTAGCTCAGTTGGTTAGAGCACACGCTTGATAAGCGTGGGGTCATAGGTTCAAGTCCTATCAGGCCCACCATACGCCTTAATAGCTCAGTCGGTTAGAGCACTTGACTGTTAATCAAGGGGTCGTAGGTTCGAGTCCTACTTGAGGCGCCATTGGCCAGTTGGTGAAGTGGCTTAACACACTGCCCTTTCACGGCAGCATTCACGGGTTCGAATCCCGTACTGGTCACCAATTAGTAAAAAAAAAACTAACTTATGTTAGTTTTTTTATTATTAAAAAATACTAATGATTATTATATTTCAAGTTAAAAAATTAATATATAATTATTTATATTGTAATTGTGTTTATTACAAAGAAACAAAAAATCGAGCAAATTTCAAATACTCGATTTTAAAAATACTATATAATTATAGTGATACACTACTCTATTAATAAAACTAGTAATTTTTATATATATTTTTTACTTTATAAAACATAATTTTATGAATATTTTGTTACTTAATTTTATTATTGTTTAAAAATTTTACAAGTTTTTCTTCATCTGAATATATTCTGTATAATGATATTTGGCTTATTTCTTTTTTCTTTGAATCAAAACCACCTTTTGTTTTTTCAATATTTCCATTAATAATTATATTATTTGATTCAACTGAAAAATCTATGATTTTCTTAATTATGTATTGTACAGAATCTGTATTTCTAGAATCATAAATACCACTACCACTATCCCATTTTACATGATAATGTAATTCATTATTATCATCTATAAATAATTTAGAATTTTTTAATTTATTTCGAATTCCTTGATTATAACAAAAATTTATAAATATAGGTATTCCTCTTCTAACTTTCAATTTTTTAATTTTATTTCCATCTTTATGAAATTTGTACATCTTTTATCACTCTTCCAATAATTATAAATAATTCTATTATTTTTTATATTTTTCTTTTTGCTTTTATATTATCTATTTTCATCAGTAAATTTTTCTGGAATATTACACTTTAATAATTTTATAAGTTTAATTAGTTCTTTTTCAGCATAATCTTTCAAACATGTTTTTTATCATTTGTATTTAAATCTATATTTAATTTTTATGGTAATTTAATTACATCAATAAATATTATTTTAAAAATTGCTATTTTTTAGTATATAGTAATTTTTTTGTAACATCAAATTAAAGTAATCATTATTCATTATATATATTGTTATATTTTATATTAATCCTATAATTTTCCTTTAACACCTTTACTACCACCAAAATTGCTCAAAATATTAGTATCAAATGAGAATGTTTTTTGATGACGTAATTTATACTGTTTAATAGCTAATGTGATCATTTCATCTAATAATTGTTCATAAGATTTATCAGTCTTTTCCCATAAGTAAAATGATAAACTACCAGGTATTGTATTAGGTTCATTGATATATATTTTATTTGTTTTACCATCAATTAAGAAATCGATACGACAAACACCACTTAAATTTAAAGCTTTAAATGCTTCTTTAGCTATCTCTTTTACTTTTTCAGTTGTTTTTTCATCTAATCTAGCAGGAATAATTCTACTAGCTCCAGCCATTCCTTTGCTACCTTTAGAACCTAACTTACCTTTTCCACCACTTAAATACTTATCTTGATAAGTTAAAAATTCAGCTGTACTCATTACTTCTTCTAAAGTACTTGTTTGTTGATTAACATAATTGCCTAAAACACTACAATTAACCTCAACTAAATTTTCTACAGCTTTTTCTACTACAATTTTAGTATCATATTTAATAGCTTCTTCAATAGCATTTTCAATTCCTTCACTATCTTTTACAAAGGTAATTCCTACACTACTTCCAAGTGTTGCAGGTTTAACTATAACTGGATAGCCAATTTTTTTGATTTTTTTAAGTATTTCTTCTTTTTCTTCAAAATATTCATTATCAAAAAACCAAGTATAATCTACAACAGGTAAATCTAAACTTTGAAATACTTGTTTCATTATTACTTTATCTTGACCTAAACTTGATCCTAAAACATTACTTCCAACATATGGAACTCCTACCATCTCTAAATAACCTTGAATAGTACCATCTTCCATATTATTACCATGAACAACAGGAAGAACTATATCCAAATCAGCTACTACTGTTCTAAAAAGATTTAAAGCTTGTAATCTAAATGCTCCATTATGATTATATAATACTACTTTTTTAGCGTATTTTTTTAATGTTTCAAAATCACGATAGATATCGATATCCATTAACATTTTACCTGTGTACCAAGTTCTATCTTTTGCTACATAAATTGGATAAATATCATATTTTTCCTTATTTAAATGATTCATTGCTTGAACTGCTGAAATAATACTTACTTCATGTTCAACAGTCACACCACCAAATATTACTCCTACTTTAATTTTCATTATTATCATCTCCTATAAAACTTTTAAGTACTCTTACTGTTTGATCAAATCTTTCTAAATAAGCATAATGAGAACAGCCTTCATAAGTAACTAATCCACAATTATCAATCAATTTTTCTAATTCATATGCATCATTGATACTAACTGCTTGATCCATAGTCCCCCAAATAAGTAAAGTTGGACATTTAATTTTATATAATTGATCAGATATATCATAATTTACTGTTTCAACTAATATTTTACGCATCATATCACTGGCATTCTTATAATCAGTTGAACCAATATGTCTTTTAGCAAATCCTTCTAATTTATTTAAAACTGGTATCTTTTTAGCAGTTTTTAATAATTTAGTTTTTAAAGATAATTTTTTAACATTCTTTTTATATGGACTAGCTAAACAAATTAATTTTTTTACATTATATTTTGTAGCATATAATAGCCCTATCTTCCCACCAAATGAATGACCAATTATAATAGGATTATCAACATGCAATTTATCTAATAATTCTTTTAAAAATGAAACATAATCATCTACAGTCCATACTTCTTTTGGTTCTTCGCTTTTACCATAGCCTGGTAAATCAACTATTATAATTCTATTAGTATTAATAAATTGATTACCAAGTCCTTGCATCATTTCTATATTTTGTCCCCAACCATGTAACAAAACTATTGGGTTGCTTTTTGTGCCATAATCTACATAATTAATATCTACATCTTTTATTACCATGTTCTCACCTTCTTAATTATACCATTTTTTTCATATTTTTCAAACAATTTATTAATTTATAATAATATTTTCAATATTTAAATTTCTTATTTTATTTAAATCACAATTAACTTTTATTTTTTTTATTATAATTCCTGAAATATTAAAATTTATTGATTCATTTTTATAATTGTTATTAATTAATTCACTAATAACGGCATTTTTAAATGTTTCAACATCTTTAAATTTATATCTTTTTTTTATCTTATATAGATCATTAATATATGGCTCAACCCATACAACATTTATATCATTAAAATATAAATTAAAATTATTAGTAGATATATTTTGATTAGGAAATTCTAAAATATATGTATTTGATTCTAATTTTATCTCATTAAAAACAGGCATAGAAGGATTATTTATAAATAATAAAAAAAATACAAATAGAATAAATTTTTTCATAAAACTCACCATTTGTATTTTGTCCTTTTTTATTTAAATTATTTTTTTATTTCTTCAATATCCATACTTCTTTTATGTTTTATTGGTTCCCAAGCTAAATCTTTCTTAAATAAACAGATAAAGTTAATTGGTATCCATGTTAACATAAAAAGTGAGAATAATAATATACCTGACATTATATCTTTAACACTTTTCTTATTATATCTAATAACAAATATATTAATTACAACATTAGCTAAATAAGTTATTAAGAAGAATAATATACCATATGAATACATATATGAAAACACATCATATAATTGTACATTAAATATTCTAAATAATATTAATACGACTGTTAATAAAGTAGCTAAAACTTGAACATATGGTGCCATAAAAGATAATAACATATCTAAACAAGCAATATAACCTGTTTTACTATATGTTCTAAATAAATCTTTATAATATCTTTTAAAACATTGCATATTACCCATTGACCATCTTTTTCTTTGCTTCCAAGATTGCTTAAATTCTGTTGGTTGTTCATCATATGTAAGAGCATCTTCCACAAACATAACTTTTATTCCTCTTAATGCACATTGAGCTGTGAATTCAACATCTTCAGTTAAAGTGTATGTATTAAATCCATATTCGTCAATAACTTCTTTTTTTATCATAAAACCTGTACCATTTATACTAGCTGCTCCACCCATTTGCATACGTGCTTTACTGAAAAAGAAATTTTGAATCCAATAAAATATAGAATAACTTCCACTTATCCAGTTATCACTTGGGTTTTTACTATCTCTAAATCCTTGCGCAACTTTATGTCCTTCACATAATGCATCATTCATTCTTGCTAAAAATTCTGGATGAACAACATTATCAGCATCAAATATTATATATGCATCGATATCTTTATTTTTAGATAGCTTATCAAATGTAAATTTTAAAACTTCACCTTTTGATTTTGTTGGTACAGTACATTTAATAATTTTAGCTCCAGCTTTCTTAGCAGCTTTTTCTGTATCATCAGTACAATTATTAGGTATTACATAAACATCGTATAAATCTTCAGGATAATCTTGTTTTAACAAACTTTTAACTAAATTTCCAATAACTCCTTCTTCATTTCTTGAAGCAATTAAAATAGCAAATTTGTGTTTTGGTTTATGCTTTTTTATTAATTTTTTATTAATATTTTTAAAAGCAAAAAAACCAGTTAATAAAAAATATAAACCATATGCCAAAGACATAATAAATAAAATATAATAAATAAATTGTATCATTAAAATTTCACTCCTAAAACTTGATATTTACATTATACCATATTTTACTAAAATAGTAAAAAACTATAAATATTTTTTCAAACTATTTATAGTTTCGTTTTGAAATTCTAAAAATTCTTTTGCCATTTTAATAGTTTTTTTATCAGCAATTTCATCATATTGACTAATTTTCTTTTCCATATCTAATGTTCCCATTGATATACCTTTTATTAACATATCAGCAATACTAGCATCACTATTATCACTAATAACTTCTTTTTTTATTCCTAAACTTGATCCCATTTTAGCCATCATACCAATTGGCTTTGCCTTTACACCTTTTAATTGTTTTTTAATACTCTTATAATACTCTTCATATTTTTTTAATATATCTTCTAATGTTTTAATAATTTTATTATCTTTATCTTTTAATTCATTAATTAATTTTTCTATTGAATATTTTGCCATTTCACTATCTTGGTAAATATATTCTAATAATTCATTATTTTCATTCATAATATCATCTCCAATAATATTATGGAATTAAATAATTATTTTATACAAAAAAAGGTGCATTAAGCACCCATTTGTTTTGCAACTTCGCTAGCGAAATCTTCTTCTCTTTTTTCCATTCCTTCGCCAACTTCGAATCTTACCATATTATCAATAGTACCACCATTATTTTTAACATAAGTTAAAACATTGATACTATCATCTTTAACGAAAGATTGTTCTTCTAAACATGATTCTTGATAGAATTTTAATAATCTACCTTCAACCATTTTTTCAGCTATATTAGCAGGTTTTCCTTCTTCCATAGCTTGTTTTTTAAGTACTTCTCTTTCATTATCAACTACTTCTTGAGCTAACTCATCTCTTCTTACAACAGTAGGTTTCATAGCTGCTGCATGCATTGCAACATCTTTAGCAACTTCTTCTGTTGTATTAGATAAAGTTACTAATACAGCAATTTTTCCACCCATGTGTAAATAAGAACCAAATACTTGATTATCTTCTTTAGTTAATTTTTCAAATCTTCTGAAAGATAATTTTTCACCAATTTTAGCTGTTTTATTAACAATTAAATCTTCGATAGTTTCTCCATCAACATTTAATTTTAAAACATCTTCATTAGTTTTAACATCATTATTAATAATAGCTTTTAAAATAGTATCTACTAATGATTTGAATTCTTCGTTTTTAGCAACAAAATCTGTTTCTGAATTTACTTCAACGATAACAGCTTTATTACCATCTATTAAAGTAGCAGCTAAACCTTCTGCAGCAATTCTATCTGCTTTTTTAGCGGCTTTACTAATTCCTTTTTCTCTTAACCAGTTGATAGCTTCATCTATAGAACCATTTGTGGCTTCTAAGGCTTTTTTACAATCAAGCATACCAGCACCAGTTACTTCTCTTAATTCTTTTACTAAACTAGCACTTATCATTATTATCTCTCCTTATTTTAAAGCTTCTAATAATTCAGCTTTTTTCATAGTTGAATAACCTTTGATTTCTTTTTCTTTAGCTAAATCTCTTAATTCAGCTACAGTTAAAGATTCTAAATCAACTTTTTTTTCTTCAACTTTAGTTTCTTTTTTTACTTCTTCTTTTACTTGTTTTTTTTCTTCTTTTTTGAAATCTTTTTTGTTAAATTGTTTTTTAAATGGTTTGGTTTCTTTTCTTGGTCTTTCTTCTCTTTTTTTAACTGTTTCTAAAGCTTTTTGCATAACTTCAGTAGCATTTTCTTCTTTTTTGTCATTAGCATAATCAATTATTTCTCCACCATTTGCTTCGATAACTGCATTAGCCATAGCACTTGTAATTAATTTTACAGCTCTAATAGCATCATCATTAGCAGGTATTACATAATCAACCATATCAGGATCACAATTAGTATCAACAATTCCAAATACTGGAATATTTAATTTTCTTGCTTCTCTTATAGCAATTTCTTCTTTAGAAGGATCTACAATGTATAAAGCTTGAGGTAATTTAGTCATTTCTCTAATACCACATAATAAGTTATCTAATTTAGCATATTCTTTCTTTAATCCGATAACTTCTTTTTTAGGTAATAAATCAAATGTTCCATCAGCTTCCATTTTTTCGATTTCTTCTAATCTTCTAATTCTTCTTCTAATTGTTTTGAAATTAGTTAAAGTTCCCCCTAACCATCTTTCAGTTACATAATAAGAATTTGATCTAATTGCTTCTTCTTTAATAGCTTCTTGAGCTTGTTTTCTAGTACCAACAAATAAAACTTTACCACCATTTGCAGCGATTTCTTTTAATGCTGCATAAGCTTCATCGATTTTTTTAGCTGTTTTTTGTAAATCGATAATATAGATTTCATCTCTAGAAGTATAGATGTATTCCTTCATTTTAGGATTCCATCTTTTTGTTTGATGTCCAAAATGAACACCAGCTTCAAGTAAATAACTCATTGACACAACTGCCATTATTTAATTCCTCCTTTTGTTATTACTTCGAGATATTTCAAAATTACACCACTTATAAAAGCACTAGGCATAAAAATCCATATCTGTGTTTATTTACATTTTCTAAATTATAGCAATCCCCGAATGTAAGCGGTTTAAAAAAGCCACTAATATTATATCATAAAGTTTTTAAAAATAAACATATTTTTTTCTTAATTTGATTTTATTTTTCAAATTTTATATCACAATTGGCAAGTTTTTTTAATCTTTTAATTCTTATTCTAATTTTATCACTTTCAAATAACCAAGCATAAGCAGCTTCCCATATTGCTACCCATCCTATTATCAATATAATTTCCGATAAAACAAAATTAATTTTTAAAACATAAGATATATAAAGAAATATTATCCCTAATAAAAATATTAGCATTTTTTTTATAGTAGAATATTTAATTATTAGTAAGTTTTCTTCTAAATCAATTTTATAATTGTTATGAATTTTATTAATAATATCTTTTTTCTTTTCTTCATTTAATTTAAAATTAGATTTTATAAAAATTGATATTTTGTTGTTAAATGGTTTACCTTTACACTCTTCATATATATAATTGCTTAAATCATTAGATAAATTATTTGAATTATATTTACTAATATAATCATTTTCATCATCAATATTAATTATTATTTCGTTCATTTATTCCCTCTTTAAATTTTAAAATCATCTAAAAAATCATCAATTGTTAATATTTTTTCATCAACTTCATCTAAAGAAATATCGATTATTTCTTCTTCAAATTTTGGTGTTTCTTTTTCTTGTTTTGTTAAATTAATTATTTCAAAACAATCAACAATTCCTTTTTTGTTAATAACTGTTCCTGTTGAATATCTATCAACTATAGGTAATTCGGTAACTTTAATATTTGTAATTTTATCAGTTAAAATACCTAATTTTTTAACATCAATAAATGATTTTAATATTTTATATGGATTAGTTTTAACATCTCTTACTAATAAAACACCACGTCTAGCTCTTGTAGATAATTCAAATTCAGATAATTTAACTCGTTTACCAGTACCATTAGTTGTAATAACTGTAATATAATCACTACTATCAAATAAATTACCACTAACCACATAATCATCTTTTAAATTAATAGCTTTAACACCGCTTGCTTTAATACCAACAATTGATATTTCATTAGTTTTATATCTTAATCCATAACCATTTAATGTTGTTATAAATACTTCACTTCCATTAGAATCAGTTACACTAACTAATTTATCATTACCTTTTAATTTCATACAACACATCGGCTTGGAATATCTAGTTACTTTAAATTCATCTAATTTAGTTCGTTTAACCAATCCATCTTTACTAAATAAAGTTATATATTTATTTTCATTAAAATCATAAACTGGAATACTATTTATAATATTTTCTTCACTATTTAATTTAATAATATTACTTATGTGTTTTCCTAATTCTTTCCATTTTAAATCTGGTAATTCATAGATAGGCACATATAAATAATTACCTAAATCTGTAAACAATAACAATGTATCTAAAGTATTCATTTGATATAAGCCAATAATATAATCATTTTCTTTTAATAAAGTTTCACCATCATTAGCGTTATAACTTCTTAAAGAAACTCTTTTTACATATCCTTGTTTTGTAACTACTACTATACAATCTTCTTTAGGTATCATTGATGTAGTATCTATTTTAATATCTTCTACTTCATCTACTATAAGAGTTTTTCTTTCTGTTGCATATTCTTTTTTAATACTTCTTAATTCATCTTTCATAACTGTTTTTAGTTTATTTTCATCATTTAAAATACTTTCTAAAAATTCAATCATTAATTTTAAATTATCTTTTCTTTCTAATAATTCTGTAACATCAGTATTAGTTAATTTATATAATTGTAACATAACAATAGCTTCTGCTTGCTTTTCAGTAAAATCATATTCTTTTACCAAATTATCCTTAGCATCACTTTTGTTTTTAGAACTTCTTATTGTTTTAATGACTTCATCTAAAATTGATAAAGCTTTAATTAAACCTTCTACTATATGCATTTCGGCTAAAGCATGATCTAAATCAAATTTAGTTCTTTTCAAAATAACTTCTTTTTGATGAGCTATATAAGCATCTAATATTTGTAATATTCCCAATGTCATTGGTCTATTATTTACAATAGCAACCATATTATAGTTAAAAGATATTTGCAAATCAGTATTTTTTAATAAGTAATTTATTATTAAATCACTATTGGCATCTTTTTTTAAGTCGATAACGATTGTTTCAGGATTTTCTAAATCTGATTCATCTCTTACTTCTTGTATTCCTTCAACTTTTTTATCTATTCTAATTTCATCTATTTTTTTTACTAAAGCTGCTTTATTAACATCAAAAGGGATTTCAGTAATTACTATTTGATCTTTACCTTTATTCTTTACAATTTCATACTTTGATTTTACTATTACTTTACCACGTCCAGTAGTAAAAGCATCAATTATGCCTTGTTTTCCGCAAGCTATACCACCTGTTGGAAAATCTGGACCTTTTACTATATCTAAAATTGTATCTAAATAACAATTAGGACTATCAATCCTTTTAATTGTCGCATCAATTATTTCACCCAAATTATGAGGTGGAATATTTGTTGCATATCCTGCAGATATACCATTAGAACCATTTACTAATAAATTAGGAAATTTAGCAGGTAATACAGTTGGTTCAAATAATGTATCATCATAATTATAAGTCATTATAACAGTATCTTTATTTATATCTTTTAATAATTCATTACTTATTTTAGATAATCTTGCTTCTGTATAACGATAAGCAGCTGGACTATCACCATCCATTGACCCATTATTACCATGCATATCAATATATGGTGTATTTTGTTTCCACCATTGACTCATTCTTACCATTGCTTCATATATACTAGAGTCCCCATGTGGATGGTATTGTCCCATAACATCTCCTACTGTTTTAGCAGATTTACGATATGGTTTATCATAAGTATTTTTTCCTTGATACATTGTATATAATATTCTTCTTTGAACTGGTTTTAAGCCATCTCTTACATCAGGCAATGCTCTATCTTGAATAATTGTTTTAGAGTATCTTCCAAATCTTTCTCCCATTATATCTTCTAATGAATAATCATATATTCTTTTTAAAACATCTTGCATAACTCACCTACCTAATATTCTATTGATTATTGTTTTTAATGATTTAAAAAATATTTTAATATCAAATAATAAACTAAAATTATCATAATATTCTATATCACATTTTAAAGTATCTTTATAGCTTAATTTTCTTCCGCCATAAACTTGCGCTAAACTGATGATTCCTGGTTTTACTAAATATCTCTTAGGACTTATTTTTCCTTCGGGTAACTTTTCACCACATATAAATGCTCTAGGACCAATAATAGACATATCCCCTTTTAAAACATTATAAAATTGTGGTAATTCATTTAAGCCAGTATCATCTATAAATTTACTTATTTTACTATAATGACTATTACCATTTTTATCATATATTCTTGTTCTTATTTTATACATATAAAATGGTTTTTTATTTTTTCCTTCTCTAGGAATTTTTATATCAATTAATGGTAACCCAATATCTAAAAATGTAATTATTAAAACTAACAACATAAATGGAAAAGTTAGTATAATAAATATTATAGATAAAATTATATCTAAAAATCTTTTTAATATTTCATATCTCATTTTCTATAATCATCCTGTAAAGTAAAATCAACGTTTTCTTCTATCCATTCTTTTCTTGGCTCTACTTTATCTCCCATTAAAATACTTACTCTTTTTTCGGCTAAGGCAACATCAGTTATATTAATTTTAACTAAACTTCTAGTATCTGGATTCATTGTTGTCTCCCATAATTGATCAGCGTTCATTTCTCCTAATCCTTTATATCTTTGAGTTTCTAATTTAACTTTTGATTTTTCTAATATTTCTTTTCTTTCTTCATCAGTCCATGCATAATAAATTGTTTTACCGTTAAATAATTTATATAAAGGTGGCATAGCAATATATAATTTACCATGTTCAATTAATGGTTTCATATATCTATAAAAGAAAGTTAATAATAATACTTGAATATGCGCCCCATCATCATCAGCATCGGTCATAATTATAACTTTATCATAATTACAATCTTTAATATCGAAATCACTACCAACACCAGCTCCAACTGTATGAATGATAGTATTTATTTCCTCATTTTTAAATATTTCTTCTAGTTTAGTTTTTTCGCAGTTTAAAACTTTACCTCTTAAAGGTAATATTGCTTGAAATTTTCTATCTCGCCCTTGTTTAGCAGATCCACCCGCTGAATCTCCTTCAACTAAAAATAATTCATTTTTATTTGGATTTTTAGTTTGAGCAGGAGTTAATTTACCTGATAAAGCTTGTTCTTTTTTATTTTTTCCCTTACCATTTCTTGCTTCATCACGAGCTTTTCTTGCCGCTTCTCTAACCATTTTGCTTTTAACCATTTTATTTAATATATCAGTAGCAATAGCTTTATTTTCTTCTAAGAAAAATTGTAATTTTTCACTTGTTATACTTTCTACAATTGTTCTAGCTACTGGTGTACCTAATTTTGCTTTTGTTTGTCCTTCAAATTGAAGTAAAGCTTCTGGTATTTGTAAACTTATTATAGCAGTTAAACCTTCTCTTGTGTCAGTTCCTTCTAAATTTTTATCTTTAGCTTTTAAATAACCATTAGTTTTTGCATAATCATTAAACACTTTAGTTAAAGCTGTTTTAAACCCTACTTCATGTGAACCACCATCAGTAGTTTTTACATTATTAACAAAACTAATTATATTTTCAGAATAGGTATCAGTATATTGAAATGCAATTTCAACATTAATTCCTTCTTTACTACCTTCAAAATGAACTACTTTATGTAATTCACTTTTACCATCATTTAAATATTCAACAAATGATTTTAATCCATTATCATAACAAAAAACTTCTTGCTTATTATCTTCTTCATCAATTACTTCAACAGTTAAACCTTTAAGTAAAAAAGCTGATTCTTGCATTCTTTCACATATTGTTGTAAAAGAAAAATGCGTTGTACTAAAAATAGTATCATCAGGCATAAATCTAACTTTAGTACCAGTTTTACTTGTTTTTTCTAATTTCTTTAAAGGTATTTTTACTTTCCCGCCATCTTCAAATCTAATATAATGAACATAACCATCTCTTTTAATGGTTACTTCCATCCATTTACTTAAAGCATTAACTACAGATCCACCTACACCATGTAATCCACCTGATACTTTATATCCGGCATTTTCAAACTTTCCACCAGCATGTAATACTGTATATATAACTTCAGGAGTAGACATACCAGATTCATGCATTCCAACTGGTACTCCTCTTCCTTCATCTTCTACACTCACTGAACCATCTTTGTGAATAATTATTTTTATTTTTTTACCAAATCCATTTAATACTTCATCAATACTATTATCTACAATTTCCCATACTAAATGGTGTAATCCTCTTTTATCTGTTGAACCAATATACATACCAGGTCTTTTCCTTACAGCTTCTAAGCCTTCTAGTATTTTTATTGAACTTTCATTGTATGCCATGTTATCACCTATTTAATTATAACCTAAAAAACTTTATTTTTCAAGTCAATTTGATATTTACATTTAAAAGAATATATGGTATATTTATGCATAGAATAGGAGTAGATATATATGAATGAAAATTTAAACAATCAAGAGAATTTAAATAATTCTCAGACTATTAGTAGTCAACCGACACAACCTGTGCAGCCAACTCAACCTGTACAACCAACTCAACCTGCACAACCAACTCAACCTGTGCAACCAACTCAGCCTGTACAACCAACTCAGCCTGTACAGCCAACTCAACCTATGCAACCAACCCAACCTGTGCAACCAAGTCAACCAGAAATAGATGATAGTTTCAAAGACATTAAAAGCAGCAAACCAATAATATTTATAATAATATTAATCTTATTATTAATTGGTGTTGGAGTTGGAGTATTCTTTATTTTAAATAAAGCAAAAGATCCACAAGTTATATTTAAAGAATCTTTTAATCAAGTAAAAGAACAATTTAATAAATTAATTGATACTGTTGATAAAAATGATAACGGAGAAGAAATTAATAAATTAACATTCGATGGAACATTAAAACTTGGAACCAATATTGAAGGATTTGAAGAATTAGAAAACTATAAATTTGATATTTTAGAAGAAATTGATTACACTAATAAATATCTTAGTTCACAATTAGCTTTCGGAAACGAAGAAAAAGACATTATTACATTATTAACTTACCTTGTTGATAACCAAATGTTTTTAGAAACAGATTTACTTAATAAAACTATAAAAATTGGCGAAACTGATTTTAGTGAATATTTTAGTGATAATAATACATTAAATCAAGATTTAGAAGATATTAAATATATAATTAATAATTTAATTGATTATACTAGTGATTCTTTAATTGCCGAGAAATTTGAAAAAACCAATGAAAAAATTAATATTAATGATAAAGAATTAGAAGTAATTGCTAATGCATATATTTTAGATAATGATACCTTAAACACTATGAAAAATTCAATCATTGACAAAATATTAAACGATGAAAAATTTATTAAGATATTAGCTAAATTAAGTGAAACAACTACTGATGAAATAAAAGAACAATTAAATGAAGAAAAAAATAATTCAATCGAAGATAATATACTAGCAGCATATGAAAGTGAAGCTAATATGATTTTATCTAGTATCAACAGTTATTGTTCACTAACAGATATGAAAAAAGAATATGGTATTTTAACTGAAGATGATGTAGATTGTTCAAATAAAAGTAATTTTACTAAAGAAGAATTAGATAAAATTGTTTATTTGAATGGAGCTGAAATAGAAAAATTAACTTACAATGATGAAGTCACTGAATTAGTAATAAAATTTGATAATTACACTTATACACTAAATAATGGTTCTTGGAATCATGAAAAAACAGCTGAAGAAATAATCACAAAAGCAATTATTTACACTTATAAAAATAAATTTGTCGGCTTTAAATTAGATGAAAATGAAGATTATATTAGTTATACAGATTATGAAAATATTCAAAACTTTATTATAAAAATTGATGATGAAGAAATTTTAACAGCTTCATCTGATGAAAATAATATTGAAATATCTTTAAATGACAATAATAATAGTATTACTATTAATTATGATAAAATAACTAAAATAGCTAACATGACATTTGACATTGATGATGAAATAGTTAATGTAAAATTAAAATTAAGCTATAATAAAGTGACTGATACTGAATATGCCTTCAATATAGATTTAACTCTAAATTATACAACTGAAGAAGAAAATTTTGAATTTACTGTTAATTTAAACATGAATGAATATATTAATAAAGATATTGAAATAAATAAACCAAATAGTTATATCGAACCTGATGAATTAACTGATCAAGATTATCAAGAAATATTTACTAACTTATATGAAAATGTAAAAGGAACATCATTAGAAGAATTTTTAAATTTATTACTTAGTAACAATAATTCATTAGATATTTATTAAAAGTGTTTTCGAACACTTTTTTTATTTTATTAAATATGATAAAATTAATTTAGGTGATTTTAAAATGACTATTACTTTGAAAGTTAGTGAAAATACTAAACAAAAAATGATTGAATACTTTGAAGATAAAAAAAGACCTAAAACTCCTGATTATGCTATATTTCAAGCCGATGAAGCAGATACAGTAGTTACTTTGTATAATTCAGGAAAAGCTGTTTTTCAAGGTGTAAGTGCGGATATAGACGCTAATATGTGGAAAGAAATGGAAAGACATTTAAATCCTACTAAAAAAGTAGAAATGACTAATAGTAATGATAAAAAGAAAAAAGAAAAAATTATTGAAAAAATAGATCCTAAGATATATTATGCTAATACTATTGGTTCTGATGAAGTTGGAACTGGTGATTACTTTGGTCCAATAGTTGTTACTGCTAGTTATGTTGAAAAAGAAAATATTCCTTTTCTAGAACAATTAGGTGTCAAAGATTCAAAGAAACTAACTGATGAAAAAATATTAGAAATAGTGCCACAAATAATAAAAAAAATACCTTACGAATGTATTATTTTATCCAATAAAGAATATAATGAAAATTATACTAACGATATGAACATGAACAAAGTAAAAGCAATATTACATAATAAAGCATTAAGTAAATTAAAAGAAAAATATCAGGCTGATTATGTTGTTGTTGATCAATTTGCGCAACCATTTGTATATTATAACTATTTAAAAGGTACAAACTATGTAAGAAACATTACTTTTATGACAAAAGCAGAAGATAAATGTTTATCTGTTGCCTGTGCTTCTTTAATTAGTAGATACGTATTTCTAAAACAATTTGATAAATTAGGAGAATCTATCGATACATTTTTAATTAAGGGTGCCAGCGATAAAGTTGATGAATTAGGTGTTAAAATAGTTAAAAAATATGGATTTGACAAATTGAAAGAAATTGCCAAATTAAATTTTAAAAACACCGAAAAAATTAAAAATTTAATAAATTAATAAAAAAATCCTTCTTTAATTGGAAGGATTTTTTAATAATTATATATTCCATTTATTTTATCATAAGTATCACTATCTAATTTTTCAACATTCCATTTGTCATTTATTCTAGTTAAATTAATTTCTATTGTATATCTTACTTTTTCTTTAGCGTCTTTTAATTTTTCTAATTTGTAATCATTAAATTTAGTTACACTATATTCACCATTTTCATAGAATTGTTCCTTATTATCATTCATATAGTTATTAGCTTCATCTAATACTCTTTTAAAATCTGTTACAGATATTTCCACAGTTACCACTGCTTCATCACCATCCATTATTTCATCTTTAATTTCATAGCTTAAATTTTGATAATGTTTTTTCATTATATCAATATATTTTTCTTTTTGTGATTCATTCAAATCGCTTTCATTAACAACATTATTTAAATCCGTTAATACACTATTATCTAAAGTTTGATATTTTTTTAAAAACTCTTCTGTTTTTTTGGTTGGTGTATTTGATAAATCATTACATCCTACTAATAAAAATAAAAAAAGTATACATATTAATTTTTTCATATAATCATCCTTTCATATATAGTTTGATTAAAAATTAATATTATATACTTGTTATTTTAATTTGATAATAATACTGCGCGAGTAGAATGGTCAGTTGAAGCTTGACCATTTTGAGTGGAAAATGTAAATATCCCAGCATCACTCCCAGAATTTGCCTTGCTGTGGCCTCTATAAAACCAAGGGTTTGTAGAATTTGGAATAACGGAAAAATCATTATACCAGCCCCCACTAGTAGTTCCAAATGTCTTTAATGTTTCTTTTGTTGCATCTCCTAATTTTCCTCGTCCGTGGATTATACCGGATGTGTTATATGTGTAACTATCATAATACTTTGAATTCGGAGCAACAACAAATCCTGCGCTACCAGAATAAAAAGAGCTACTGGTATTTACCATATTACCCATAACCATTTCCCATGATCCTCCATTCATATCATATACACCATAAATATTTTTAGTAGTTGATTGGGCAATGTTTGTTTTGTATGCATTAGATGTTCCTCCACCAGTATAATAACTATTATTAGAATTTACTGTAACTTCTACACACGTTCCATCTGTACATGTTCCATATTTACTATGCGATAAATATGCTATTGCTCCCCATTCCATATTTTTGATCATATGTGAGTCACCATTAATTGAATATACATTATTTAAATTTTGAATAGAGTAAAAGTAATTAGATAATGTTACATTTCTTAAGCTAGCAACATTTGGCTTTATTGTTATATTATTTATACTTCCACTTACTTCAAATTTTCCTACCCAAAATCCGGTTAATTCTTGATTGCCAAATGTAAATGCCGGATGAGTATACCAATTACCATTTACTGCATTTTCACATATTTCGCTCACTGTTGCAGCAGTTCCAGATATAGTATCAGTACATGTTACATTACCACTAGATACAATATCTGTTTCAAATTTTATTTGAATTTCTTGTTCTACAACACCACCATTATCAGCATTAAATAATTGATATTTATATCTAGGTATCCATACATACCAAAGTGCTATTTCACTTTCAGTTATTGTATCTCCTACATTTTTTGTAACACCACTATTTAATACTACAACATTTGCCCATTCTTTTGCATCATAATCATACCATTCTTTTTTAATATCTGCATATATCCAATTTGTTCCGTCATATTTGACAGGTATCATATTATTCAATAATAACGGCTGATTAGCTCCGCTGTTATCCACATAATATTCTTCTTCCGGATCAGAAGGATCTACTGTAACACCAATACAATTATTGTTCATATTATAACTATAATTATTATTTTCAACTTTAATTTCTATTATATTATCAGTAGATATTTCTTCACCAGTTACTGAATCATATACTTTAGTTGGTAAATATTCTCCTTTAATTAGTGTTTCTATAGTTACACAATAAACATTACCTTCAGTTTTTGGTAAACTATTTGAATTATCAGAAGTATATAATCCAACCGCATTATATAATATCTCTTTACTAGCATCACTTATTTCACTTTTAGTCTCTCTAATTGCATTTAAAATAGGTGGGAAAGCTAATAAAGCTATCAAAGCCAAAATAATAACTACACCTATCAATTCAGTTAAAGTAAACCCTTTTTTCAAATTAACCACCTCTTAATATTCACAATTTCCTGGTGTACGAGGATAAGGTATTACATCACGAATATTTTCAACACCAGTTAAATAAATTAATAATCTTTCAAATCCCATTCCGAATCCTGAATGAACACATCCACCAAATTTACGTAAGTTCAAATACCATTCCATACCATCCATTGGCATATTTAATTCTTTCATTCTATTAATTAATTTATCATAATCTTCTTCTCTTTGAGAACCACCCATTAATTCGCCTGCTCCTGGTACCTCTAAATCAACAGCAGCAACTGTTTTACCATCTGGATTAGCTTTCATATAAAAGGCTTTAATATCTTTAGGCCAATCGGTGATAAATACTGGACCATTAAAATATTCAGTAATATATTTTTCATGTTCTTTAGCAATGTCTTCGCCATATTCAGGTTTAAATTCAAAATCAACTTTAGCTTCTTTTAATATTTTTATTACTTCTTTATGAGTAATTCTAGTAAATTTAGAATTAACTAATTTGTTTAATTTATCAATTAATCCTTTTTCTACAAATTGATCTAAAAATTTCATTTCTGATGGACAATTATCTAAAACATACTTAACTACATATTTAAGCATTTCTTCCATTATGTCCATATCTTGTTTTAAATCACAAAAAGCTATTTCTGGTTCAATCATCCAAAATTCAGAAGCATGTGTTTTTGTATTAGAATTTTCTGCTCTAAAAGTTGGACCAAAAGTATAAGTCTTTTTATAAGCTAAAGCAAAAGTTTCAGCTTGTAATTGACCAGATACTGTTAAATTTGCTGGTTTACCAAAAAAGTCTTTGCTATAATCTGGTTTACCATTTACTCTATTTAGATCTAAAGTAGTTACTTGAAACATTTCACCTGCTCCTTCACAATCACTTGCTGTAATTATAGGTGCATGAAAATATACATAACCATTATTTTGAAAATAATTATGAATTGCGAAAGCAGCAACACTTCTTACTCTAAATACTGCTTGAAATAAGTTAGTACGTGGTCTTAAATAAGCTACTTCCCTTAGAAATTCTCTTGTATGTCTTTTTGGTTGAATTGGATAATCTTCCGGACAATCACCTAACAAAATAACATCTTTGGCTGTTACTTCATAATCTTGTCCTGATCCTAAAGATTTAGATAAAGTTCCTACTACTTTAATAGCGCATCCTACTCTTAATTTAGATATAAAATCAAAATTAGACAATTTGTTGTCGTAAACAATTTGAATACTTTTAAAACAAGTTCCATCATAAAAATCAATAAAGCCAAATTCTTTTTGTTTTCTATGATTTCTAATCCAACCTTCTAAAATAACTTCTTTAGATAAATATTGTTCAATATTTTCATATAATTTTTTTAAATCCATAATATATTCCTCCTAATCACGATGTAAAGATCTATAAACCCATTCAAAAATCAATAAAGCTATTATTATAATAGCTATCCATAAAATTGGATTGTGGCTATTTTCCAAGAAAAAATCTTTGATATTTCCAGTAATATCATTAAACCAATTATTAATATTATTCCATAAGTTTGACCACATAATCTACACCTTCCTTATTTTTTTATGACCTTTTATCAACATTTTAATTCCATATGGATGTTTAAATGCTACAGTTAATATTTTATCTTTTATACCAACGATAACGCCTTCACCATATGTATCAAAATAAATATGTTCTCCAATACTATATTCAACACTATCATCAACATTATTTAATTTAGATTTACTAGTATTAGTATTAAAATATTTAGAATCAATTTCTTTAATGAATCTACTTTCTTTATTGCTTACTCGATTACCATATATAGTACGAGATAAAGCATTTATTAACCATAATCTTTTTTTAGCTCTTGTAATTGCTACATAACATAATCTTCTTTCCTCTTCTAGTTTGTCATTACTTTCAAATGAATTAAAATGAGGAAATATACTTTCTTCTAATCCAACAATAAATACATTATCAAATTCTAATCCTTTAGCAGAATGAATTGTCATTAAGGTTACACTTTCATTATCTTTATATTCTGTTATATCAGCAACTAAACTTATTTCATTTAAGAAATCTTCTAAACTAATTATACCATAATTTTCCTCAAATTGATAAGCAATAGATTTAAATTCATTTAAGTTTTCTATTCTAGTTTGAGCTTCAATGGAATTCTCTTCTTCTAATTCTTTGATAATACCTGTTTTTTCTAATATTAAATCAATAAATTTAGTTAAAGTATAGTTATCTTTATTTTCTCTTAAATATGAAATTATATTCTTGAATTCTAATTCTTTACCAGAGTCAATCGCATCATACATTGAACAATTTAAATCGTTTGCTTTTTTAATTAATTTATCAATTGTAACTTTACCAATTTTTCTTCTTGGAACATTAATTATTCTAGTTAAACTAACATCATCATCTTTATTATAAATTAATTTTAAATAAGCCATTAAATCTTTAATTTCTTTACGATTATAAAAATATACACTGCCAACCACTTTATAAGGAATATTATTTAATAATAATTCATCTTCTAAATTACGTGATTGAGCATTTGTTCTGTAAAGAATAGCTATATCACTTAGTTTAGAACCATTATCTAATAACTTATTAATTTCATTAACAACATAAAAAGCTTCATCTTTTTCATCAGTAGCTCGTTTATATTCTATTTTTAACCCCTCTTCATTATCAGTCCATAAATTTTTATCTTTGCGATTAACATTATTTTTAATTAAATCATTAGAAGCATTAATAATTGTTTTGGTTGATCTATAATTTTGTTCTAGATAAACTGTTTTACAATTTGGATAATCTTTTTCAAAATTTAATATATTTTTATAATTAGATCCTCTCCATGAATAAATAGATTGACTATCATCACCCACTACACAAATATTTTTATATTTTGCACTTATCATTTTAGTTAATAAATATTGTGCTTCATTAGTATCTTGATATTCATCAATTAAAATATATTTATATTGTTCTTGATATTCTTTTAATATTTCTGGATGTTTTCTAAATAAAACTATTGGCAACATTAATAAATCATCAAAATCAACACTATTATTTTTAATTAATCTATTTTCATATTTTCTATAAATATCTAAAACTAACTCATCATAATCGTTAGCTACAAATCTTTCATATTCATAACTATCTATTAAAGCATTTTTGTTATTACTTATAATGTTTTTAATTGCTTTATAGTTTTCATCACAATTCATATCTTTTAGAATATTTTTAATTAAAATACTAGTGTCATCACTATCCAAAATAGTAAAATTTTTACTTAATTTTAATTTATCATAATGTTTTTTTAAAATATTTAATCCAAAAGAATGAAAAGTTGATATTTGAATCTTATATCCTATTGATCCAACCATATTAAGTATTCTTTCTTTCATTTCTTTAGCTGCTTTATTAGTAAAAGTGATAGCAAGTATATTAGATGGATCAACATGATTATCTAATATTAATTTGGCTACTTTAGTAGTTAATACCTTTGTTTTACCAGAACCAGCTCCGGCTAAAACCAATAAAGGACCTTCTGTTATATTTACTGCTTCTTTTTGTTTATCATTTAATGTATCTAAATTCATAAAACCACCTTAAATAATTATAACATAATTTGTATAAAAATATTGTACAATTATAAAATATATGATATATTTAAATTAGTTAGGGGTAATACTTATGAATGAGTTAAAAGAACTATTTTTAGAAAACAAGAAATATACTTTTAAAGAAATTAGAAGAAAATTAAATATTGATGAAGAAACACTATATAATCAATTACAATTTTTAGAAGAACAAGGAATTATTATGGAATTAAATGGTATATACCAAAAAATTCCAAATAATTATTTGGTTGGTAAAATAAAAATATGTAAAAACGATTGGGGTGTTTTTTATTTTAATAAAACAAAATACGAAATTCATCCAAATGATTTAAATTATGCTTTAAATAATGATTTATGCTTATTTATAATAGATGAAGAAAATAAACAAGCTAAGGTTAAAAAAATAATTAAAAGATTTAATAACTTAATAGTTTGTGAATTTACTAACAATAAATTTAAAATGTATGGTGGAAATTCTTCTATTGAAATACCAAATAATGAAATTAAAAAATTGGTTGAAGGAACTAGAGTCTTAGTAAGACTTAAAAATAATGGATTATGTGGTAATATTGTAGAAATAATTGGCCATAAAGATGACCCTGATATTGATTTAAAACAAATCGCTTTAAGTAATTCATTTTATTTGGAATTTAGTAAAGACGCAATGGAAGAACTAGAAACGATTCCTAATGAAGTAACCGATAATGAATTAGAAGGTAGATTAGATTTAAGAGATAAATTAATATATACAATTGATTGTGATAATACTAAAGATATGGATGACGCAATAAGTGTTGAAATAAATGAAAATGGTAATTACGTATTAGGAGTTCATATATCAGATGTTTCACATTATATTAAATATAATAGTGCCCTATTTAAAGATGCCTATCAAAGAGGAACTAGTGTTTATATGTTAAACTCTGTAATACCTATGATTCATAAATATTTATCAAATGGGATTTGCTCTTTAAATCCCAATGTTGATAGATTAACAAAATCATGTATTATGGAAATAGATAAATATGGTAACATCGTTGATTACAAAATTGTTAAAAGTGTTATTAATTCTAAGAAAAAAATGAAATATTCTGAAGTTAATAAAATTTTAGAAAATAATCAAATGGTTCCATCTTACGAACCTTTCATTGATAATTTGTTTTTAATAAAACAATTAAATGATATTTTAAATAGAAAAATGCAAGCAAATGGCTACATAAATTTTGGAAGTAGTGACTTGAATATTTCATTAGATGAAAATGGAATTCCTTTAAATTTTACAATAAATGAACAAAGAACAGCTGAAAAGATAATTGAAAACTTTATGTTATTAGCTAATCAAACAGTAGCTACTAATTATTGTTGGATGCCATTTATTTATCGAGTACATGAAATTCCCGATGACGATTTACTTAAAAGTATTTTAGATTTTTTAAGACTTATTAATTTTAAAATGCCAAATGTTAAAAATTTTGACAATCCAAAAATAATTCAAGGGATATTAAAAAAATACACTTATGATGAAAATTTTAAAATAATATCAAATTTCATTTTACGAGGAATGAAAAAAGCACGCTATTCAAATTACAATTCAAATCACTTTGCTTTAGCATTCGAAAATTATACTCATTTTACTTCACCAATTAGAAGATTATGTGACTTAATGGTACATATTTTAATTGATAAATATGAAGACCCAAATATTACTCAAGATGAATTGGTAAAATTAGAAAGTATTTTATCTGATATTAGTAATCAAGCTTCTAACAAAGAAGTAGATGCAGAAGCAGCAGAAAAAGAAGCTAATATGATGAAAATGGCTGAATATATGGAAAATCATATAGGAGAATATTTTAATGGCAAAATAATAAATATAACTAGTTGTGGATTGTTTGTTGAAGTAAATAATATAACTGGTCTAGTAAAAACAAATAATATTAAAGGAGATTTGTATCAATTTGATCCTGAATCATACATTGTAAGAGGAAGAAAAAGCAAACAAGTATTTAAAATTGGTGACAATGTAAGAATAAAAGTTTTAAGCGCTTCTAAAGAATTTAGAACAATCGATTTTGAAATATGTGAAAAATTAGAAAAACAAAAAACATTAAGATTAACATCTTAATTTTTTTATTAACATATTATTTTTTTTAGAATAAAATAAATCGAAAGGAGAATTTGATGAAAAAAGTAATTATTCCAATAATTATTATTTTAGTTATTGGTATATTTGTTTTTCTATTTTTTAATAAAGAAGAAAGTAATTTAAAAAAGGTTAAAGTAGCTGAAGTTACACATAGTATTTTTTATGCGCCTCAGTATGTAGCTCATGCTTTAGGTTATTTTGAAGAAGAAGGTTTAGATGTTGAATTATTATTAGTTCCAGGTGCTGATAAAGTAGCAGCTTCAGTATTATCAGGAGATGTTCAAATTGGCTTTTGTGGAAGTGAAGCTACTATCTACATTTATAATCAGGGACAAGAAGATTATTTAGTAAATTTTGCCGGATTAACTAAAAGAGATGGAAGTTTTATAGTATCAAGAGAAAAAATAGAAAATTTTACATTAGAAGATTTAAAAGGAAAAACTATAATTGGTGGTAGAATAGCAGGAATGCCTGAAATGACTTTAGAATATACACTAAAAGAAGCTGGAATTGACCCAAAAAATGATTTAACAATTGATACTAGTATCGAATTTGCTGCTATGTCAGGCGCATTTATTGGAGGAACTGGTGACTTTGTATCTTTATTTGAACCAAACGCTTTACAATTAGAACAACAAGGTTATGGTTATGTAGTAGCTTCACTAGGTGAATTAGGTGGTGTTGTGCCATATACTGCTTATAATGCAAAAAAAAGTTATATTGAAAATAACCCTGATGTAATCGAAGGGTTTACTAAAGCTATACAAAAAGGATTAGATTATGTTCATAGTCATGATTCTAAAGAGATAGCTGAAATTATTTTAGATTACTTCCCAGATATTTCTAAAAATGATTTAGAAACTATTATTGATCGATATAAAAACATTGACTCTTGGTTTACAACTACTTACATAACTGAAGAAAATTTTAATCATATTCAAGAAATAGCTGAAAGCGCTGGTCAATTAGATCAAAGAGCTCCATTTGATAAATTAGTTAATAATTCATATTCAAAATAAAAAAGGTTTTTAATAACCTTTTTATTTTTATTTTTATTTTGACTCCATTACCGCAACTGCTGTAGCTACAGTAGCTCCTACCATTGGATTATTACCCATACCAATAAATCCCATCATTTCAACATGAGCTGGTACTGAAGAAGATCCAGCAAATTGAGCATCTGAATGCATTCTTCCCATTGTATCAGTCATACCATATGAAGCAGGACCTGCAGCCATGTTATCTGGATGTAATGTTCTACCTGTTCCACCACCTGAAGCAACTGAAAAATATTTTTTACCTAATTCAATTCTTTCTTTTTTATAAGTTCCAGCTACAGGATGTTGAAATCTTGTTGGATTAGTTGAGTTTCCTGTAATAGATACATCAACATTTTCATGATGCATAATAGCAACGCCTTCTCTTACATCATTAGCTCCATAACATAATACTTTTGATCTTTCACCATCAGAATATTTTATTTCTTCTACTACTTTTAATTCACCAGTATAAAAATCAAAATCAGTTTTAACGTATGTAAACCCATTAATTCTAGAAATAATTTGAGCAGCATCTTTTCCTAACCCATTTAAAATTACTTTTAATGGTTCTTTTCTTACTTTGTTAGCTGACTTAGCAATTCCAATAGCTCCTTCAGCTGCAGCAAAAGATTCATGACCTGCTAAGAAAGCAAAACATTTAGTATCTTCACTTAATAACATGGCTGCTAAATTACCATGTCCTAAACCAACTTTTCTATCTTCAGCAACTGAACCAGGAATACAAAATGCTTGTAACCCTTCACCAATTGCTTTAGCAGCACTTGCAGCATCTTTACAATCTTGTTTAATTGCTATAGATGCACCTAAAGTATAAGCATAACATGCATCATCAAAACAAATTGGTTGAATATCTTTAGTAATTTTAGCAGGATCAAATCCCCTATCTAAGCAAATTTGTCTGGCTTCTTCTAAATCTTTGATATTATATTTTTTTAATACCTCATTTATTTTATCTATTCTTCTATCATAACTTTCAAAACTAATCATTTTATTACTCCTCTCTTGGATCTATTTTTTTTACTGCTTCATCAAATCGGCCATATTTACCACTTGCTTTTTCTATTGCTTCCATAGGTTCAATACCGGCTTTAATGTTATCCATCATTTTTCCTAAATTAACATATTTATAACCAATAATAGTATCATTTTCATCTAATCCTATTTCAACAATATATCCTTCAGCTAATTCCAAATATCTAGGGCCTTTAGCTTTAGTTGAATAAATAGTTCCAACTTGACTTCTATGACCTTTTCCTAAATCTTCTAAGCCTGCTCCAATATCTAATCCGCCTTCTGAAAAAGCTGATTGTGATCTACCATAAACAATTTGTAAGAATAATTCTCTCATTGCTGTATTAATGGCATCACAAACCAAATCAGTATTTAAAGCTTCTAATATAGTTTTACCTACTAATATTTCACCTGCCATAGCAGCTGAATGAGTCATACCAGAACATCCTAAAGTTTCTACTAAAGCTTCTTCAATAATACCATTTTTAATATTTAAAGTTAATTTGCAAGCACCTTGTTGTGGAGCACACCATCCAATACCATGAGTTAAACCAGAAATATCTTTTATTTCTTTTGCTTTAACCCATTTGCCCTCTTCTGGAATAGGTGCAGGTCCATGATCAACACCTTTTTTTACACAACACATGTTTTCTACATCTTTTGTATATTTCATAATAACCTCCTATTAATACATAATAATTATATAATATAATAATAAAATCTTCAATACTTAATAATAATTTTACTTAATTTGCAACAATTAAAAAGTATATAAAATTATATACTCTTTAAGCAAACAAATAATTTATAATATCACCATTTTCAATACCATTATTAATAATGGTATATCAAAAAAACTATTAAAAGTAAATTATGTGAAATTAACAAAAAATTAATTTTTAGTATGAATTTGGTTAATTTTATGTTAATATATTTATGAAAGGAAGGTTATATTATGAAAAATGAAATTATATTATTTGAAGACCAAAATGTTAGACTGGAGGTGAATTTAAAAGATGAAACAGTTTGGTTAAATCGTGAGCAATTATCTATATTATTTGATAGAGATATCAAAACAATTGGAAAACACATAAATAATGCTTTAAAAGAAGAATTAAACGAAAAAGAAGTTGTCGTAAAATTTGCGACAACTGCCAAAGATGGTAAAACATATCAAATAGAACATTACAACTTAGATATGATTATATCTGTTGGTTATAGAGTAAAATCAAAAAATGGTATTATTTTTAGAAAATGGGCTAATAAAATATTAAAAGATTATCTTATAAAAGGTTATGCTGTCAATAATAAAAGATTAGAGTATTTAGAAAAAACGGTTAAATTAATCGATATTGCTAGTAGAATTGATGAAGATGTAAACAGTAATGAAGCAAAAGAAATAATAAAAGTAATCAATAATTATTCAAATGCTTTAAATTTATTAGATGATTATGATCATAAAACTATTAAAAAACCTAAAGGAACAAACGATGATAAAATAATAACATATGAAGAATGCTTAAGAGTTATTAATGATTTAAAATTTAATAATGATAGTGATTTATTTGCGTTAGAAAGAAATAAAGGATTAAAAGGAATTATTGGTAATATATATCAATCATTTGGTGGTAAAGATTTATATCCTACTACCGAAGAAAAATGCGCTAACCTATTATATTTAGTAATTAAAAATCATGTTTTTATCGATGGTAATAAACGAATCGGTGCTACATTATTTATTTATTTTTTAAATTATTATGATTTACTTTATAAAGATAACAAACAAGTAATAGACAACAACACTTTAGTTGCTATTACAATTTTAATAGCGCAGTCTAATCCAAAAGAAAAAGAAATAATTATTGATTTATTAATGAATTTTTTAATAAAAAACTAATCGAATTGATTAGTCTTTTATATACCCTTTTATTGTATTAAAATCATTTAAAGATGTTTCATATATACCATTATTAGTTTGTTCTAAATAACATTTATCATCTTTTGTATAGATATAGATACCAATATTATTATTTTCATTATCAATAAAAATAATATCAAATAGTTCATCAGGATTATCAGGATTTTTACTTACACTTTCTTTAGTTGTTGTACGATTATAAAAAACATTATATATATTTTTTATATCTTCTTTATCAGTAATTTCTATTACATTATCATATTGTGACATTGTATTAATTGTTATTTTTGTAATATCATCTACATTAGGAATATTTATTGTATATTCTTTTTTTATATCATCATTCATAACTTCACTTTGTACAAATTTAATATATTTAGAATCAACTATTTTTTCTTTAAAATCTTTTTGTTTTTCAACACTATTATCTAATAATCCTACTACAACATTTTTATTTTCATAATCAACATAATTAAAAATTAAATTATCATATTGATTATTTGATAAATAAATAATAATATCATTATTTATTGCATCTAATTCTTCATTAGATATTTTATCATTACCACATCCTATTGCTAGTAAACATAAAATAATTAATAAAAGTTTTTTCATATATTCACCTACTATTTATAAATAAATTTTAACATATTTATTCACAATTATCCATAGTTATTTATATTTTTTTACTTTTTCTTTATAATCAAATGTAATATTATTATTTTCAAAAGCAAAAGCACAACACAATTTTAAATCTTCTTGTGAAAAAATTTGAAAATTATTCTTTCCTATTGTTAATTGAGAAGCAATAGAATAAATAAAATGACTAGATTTTTTTATTAATTCTTCATAAGTAATTATATTTTGTAAATATTGTTGATATGTTTTTTTTAAATATACTTTTACAATAAATAAATTAATTCTATTTAAAGTATTAGAAATTTTTTTGTTCAAAAATAAAATTTTATTTTCTTTTAAATGTTTATATATATAATCCATATCATAAATAAATTCCATAATTTCTTCTTTATTTATATATTTTTCTAATTCTTTAATTAATCCATCTAAATCAGCATTTAAATATAAGCTTTCCATTCTTTTTTTCTCAATTATTTCTTCTAATTTACTAGTAATAAATATTTGATACTTATATGAAGCTGTAATGTCCTTATCTTTTACAAAATATCTACGATTTAGTAATTCTGTATAACATTCATCTATTCCTATTCCTATATTAATTATTTTCATTTGAGATGATATACCATATCTTTGAAAACCAGAATAAAACGTTCCATCTTCAAAATAAGAACTAGCCATATGTAATAATTCATGATATATTGTATCCTTATATTCTGTTTCATCTAATATAATTGCATTTTTATTAACAGAGTAAGCACCAGTTGTTGCTGTTTGAGAAAAAAAATTCTCAAATTTAAAATCACTAGCACTTATTTTTAAAGTCTTAATATTACGTGAAAGAATTTTTAAATCTTCTTGTGAAAAATTCTTATTCATTATCTTTAAAAATTTTTCTAATGTTTTTTTTATTTTTTTGTCCATTTTCCCCACCGCTCGGTATTATATCATATATTATTAAAATTGTTAAATTTAAATTATAGGCCTAAACTAAATAACTATTTTTGAATATAATAATGAGAAAGGAGTTTATATAATGAGTATCCTAACAATTAAAAATTTAAGTAAAATATATCATACAAAAACTTCTGAAACAAAAGCCATTGATGATTTTTCTTTTGAATTAAATGATAATGAATTTGTAGCGATTGTAGGTCCTAGCGGATGTGGTAAAAGTACTATTTTAAATATTTTAGCTAATTTAGATAGTAAATCAGATGGAAAAATAATAATTAATGATAATATCAAATTAGGTTATATGTTACAGCAAGATGCTTTATTTAATTGGAAAACAGTTTTAGATAATTGCTTATTAGGATTAGAAATAAATAAAATGGATAATAAAGATTATGTTTTAAAACTATTAAACACTTATGGATTAAAAGATTTTATTAATAGTTATCCTAATAATCTATCTGGTGGTATGAGACAAAGAGTTGCTTTAATTAGAACACTTGCTACTAAGCCAGACATTCTATTATTAGATGAACCATTTGGAACTATTTAATTAATACTCAAACACAAAAAAAGAACCAGCCGAAGCTGGTTTTAATTTTATAATTTTG